>CAMCYB010000030.1 GCA_945883615.1 Bordetella parapertussis
TGCCTAAACGTTGGAACAATCGGTCAACTCGCAATTGGCAACCCATTAATGAAGTCTGGCTTAACCCACCAAAAGAGCACATCAATGAATCTATTAATTTAAAACAGGCAGCATGAAAGAACGGCCATCTTTGTTGACAACTACCGCAAATGCCTCTGTGCAAACGGCCTATTCAATACGAATCACAGATTGAAGGCTATACCTGCGGTACGGGCGACACGTTCGTAACTGAGCCCGACCCATGGTTTGAAGAAACAGGGGTAGATTTAGTCGACATGGAACTTTTTGCCAATGCGGCGGTTGCACATGAATATAAAATTCCTTGGCACGCCTATAAATTCGTGACTGACAAAGCTGACGAAAATTCAGCCAAAGACTGGAATGCTCAAATGCATTTGGGCGAGATGCTTTATCTTGAAAAGTTAAGGCAACTTAGCCTTTGACTTAAGCTTTAAGCGTAAGGCAGCTTGTGCGAGCAAGTGCGCCCCAACAGGGGCCGTCAAAAAAACAAAAACTGTAATAATGAACTCGTGTATTAAAAAAGCATCATTCAATGCATACGCCATCGACGCCAGCAATATACCCCCCACACCAAGCGTTGATGCTTTAGTAGGCGCGTGTAAGCGCATAAAGAAATCAGGCAAACGAGCCAGACCAATTGCACCCACTAAGATAAAAAATGCACCGACCAATAGAAAAAAAGAAATGACGATTTCAAGCATGTTTATTTCCTTTTCGTTAGTCCATCACATCGCCGCGGGCTAAATAGCGCGACAAGGCGACCGTACCGACAAAACCCATCAAGGCAATCAATAAAGCCGCTTCAAAATAAATAGAGGTACGGTCTTGAATGCCAAACATGACCAGCAACGCGACAACGTTTATGTAAAGCGTATCAAGCGCAAGAATACGGTCTGGCACACTGGGGCCTTTAATCAAGCGATACAAAGTCAGTAGCATCGATACAGCGATCGCCGCAAAAACGATTTTGATTGAAATGTCTAGCATCCGAAAATCTCTATAAGGGGTTTTTCGTAACGTTGTTTGATTTCAGCAATCAGTGCGTCTGGGTCATCACAGCTTAACGCATGCACTAAAAGCGAGGTGTTGTCTTCTGACAGATCAGCCGACACGGTGCCTGGGGTCATGGTGATAATACTGGCTAGCAATGAAATTGGCATCGGTTGCGTGAGTTCAAGTGGTACCTGAACAAAAAGCGGTGTTAAACGTTCGGGGCGACCCAATATCAGTTTTGTGACGGCAATGTTTGCCAACACAATATCGTAAGTCACCAAAAATATGAGGCGTACGGCTGCCACAGGGTTACGTAACTTTGGCATGCCCGCTAAAAATGATTTGCATAACAACGGTATGACCACAGCCAAAAACAAAGCCAACAAAACATGCGCAACAGAGATTTGAGCGGCCAACAATAACCAAGCCACGACTAGAAAAAAAGACAATACAGGATGGGGAAGCCAGCTTTTCATCACTTCGCCTCTTTAGGTAATGCGCGCGGCATACGATCAGTGGCTTGACCTAAGACGGCAGAAATATACTGCTCAGGTGCGTTTAATTGCTTAGCCGTGGCATCGGTAAACTGTTTGAGTGGCGCAGCATAAATCACCATCGCCAGACTGCAAGCGAACAAAAATACAACCGATACCCATTGCATCGCCACAGGCGCTTTGGCAGAAGCAGAAACCTCATGCGACGTTTTCCAGAACAGCATGCTACCGGCACGCGATAAAGCAATCATTGTCATCAAACTTGTACCTAAAATGGCGCCCCAGACCCAGGGCATACTCACACTTTCAGTTGTACTGCGCAAAATCATGAGCTTTGCCAGAAAACCAGACGATAGCGGCAGACCGCCTACAATCACGGCACCCGCCATAAAAGCAATACCGAGCATAATGGGCTGCAAGATAGCAGGACCAGAATGTAAGGTGTCTTGGGCATCACCACGAGATTGAGCAATCATCTCTGCCAGCAAAAATAAAGCGGCGGCGATCAGTGTGCTGTGAACAAGATAATACAGAGAGGCTGATAACCCTTCGGTACCCCCTGCAGCGAAAGCGATCAGTATGGTGCCCACCGAGGCAATCGTTAAATAAGCAACGAGCTGTAGCAGACGTTTAGCAGCCAACACACCGAATGTGGCCAAAACTAAAGTGATCAACGCAACGGGCAAAAGCCATGGTGAGGTGATGTCTGCCGACGCACCGCTCGCACCGCCAAAAATCAGAGTGGTAAATCTTAAGATGGCATACACACCCACCTTAGTCATGATCGCAAACAGCGCGGCAACGGGCGCTGAAGCACTTGCGTAAGCTGCTGGCAACCAAAAATACAAAGGGAATAGCGCTGCCTTGACACCAAAAACCCCCAACAGTATTAAACCTGCAGAGCGAATCAATGCAATATCGTCTGGTGATGACGCGGCGACACGTTCGGCTAAATGCGCCATATTCAACGTGCCCGTAACGCTATAAAGTAAGCTCACAGCGATTAAAAAGATGGCAGAGCCCGTTAAATTAATCGCAACATAATGCACAGAGGCTTTTAAACGCTGCTGACCAAAACCATACATCAACAGGCAGTATGATGCGATCAGCAATACCTCAAAAAACACAAATAAGTTAAATAAGTCGCCCGTCAAAAAGGCGCCGTTAATGCCCATGAGCTGAAACTGAAAGAGCGCATGAAAGTATTTGCCGCGGTTGTCCCAACCTTGCATCGAATAATAAAGCGCTGCAACCGCCACCACTGAAGTCAACAACACCAACATGGCTGACAAATGGTCAAGCACCAGCACAATACCAAAAGGCGCGACCCAGTCACCCAGGGTATAAACCTCAATCGCACCGTCGTATGTTTGAGAAAATAATTGTAAACAAATGGCCACTAATGCCAGTGTCGAAACAAAACTTATGACCCGAGTTAAACCAAGTCGACCACCCGATAACAACAGTAATGCGGCAACCAGCGCTGGCAAAACAATAGGCAAAACAAGCAGATGGCTCATGTTGCCTTTCCTTCTTTTGAAGCCTGTAATGCGCGCTCTTTTTGGTCAGGTTCTTGCCCGTCAACGTGATCAGACTTTGTGTCGTGCCGCGTTCGCAAAGCCAGTTCAACAATAAAGCCAGTCATACCAAAACCAATCACAATCGCTGTTAAGACGAGCGCCTGTGGAAGGGGGTCGGCGTAAGCCACGGCTTGATCAACAATCACGGGGGGGGCTGCTGTGGTGAGTCGACCCATCGCAAAAATAAACAGATTGACGGCATAGCCGAGCAAAGACAAACCCAGTACAACTGAAAAGGTACGGCCACGCAAAATCAAATAAATACCGCAAGCGGTGACGATGCCTAAAGCAGATGAAAGTAACAATTCCATTATGCGGTTATTCCTACAACAACAGGGTCACGCTTACTTGCCCCTGACAGCGCTGAAATGGTCAGTAACGTTGCGCCGACCACTGTCAAAAACACACCCAGATCAAAGGCTGCGGCACTGGCCAGCGGCACTTCACCAATAAAGGGTAATGATGGATGACCAAAAGCACTTGTTAAGAATGCTGAACCAAAAACAAAACTACCCAGCCCTGTCAGCCCAGCAATCAACACACCACTACCAATGATTTTAGGGAAATTCATTTGCAATTTTTCAGAGGTTGCGACTAAACCACCTGCCATGTATTGCATAACCAATGCAACTGAAGTGACTAAACCTGCAATGAAACCGCCACCCGGTAAATTATGGCCGCGTAAGAAAATGTACACGCTAACCAGCAAAGCGAAAGGCAACAAAATGCGCGCCGCAACCGACAAAAGCACAGGGTTTAAGAAGGAGGTTGACAGATGACGCTCCATTT
Source organism: Bordetella parapertussis (assembly GCA_945883615.1). GTDB lineage: Bacteria > Pseudomonadota > Gammaproteobacteria > Burkholderiales > Burkholderiaceae_B > Algicoccus > Algicoccus parapertussis_A. The sequence continues at coordinate 3,878 of CAMCYB010000030.1, forward strand.
TTAAACCATCCATCAAGCTTAATGCACCAATCGCCGCGATACCCAGAACAATGATTTCGCCAAAGGTATCAAAACCCCGGAAGTCAACCAAGATGACGTTAACAACGTTGCTACCACCCCCTTTAGGCATACTTTGGGCCAGGTAATACCAGGCAATCGATTCATGTGGGCGCGTGAGTACTGCCCACATTAGAGCGGTCACACCTGCCCCCGCTAAAATTGCCAAGGCTAAATCACGCGCACGCCGACCATTGCTCGACTCTTTGGGCCCGACTAAAGGTAAAAGCGCCAGAGCCATCAGCATTAAAGCGGTGCTAACGACTTCCACAGAAAGCTGTGTCAAGGCAAGATCAGGTGCAGAGAAATAAGCAAAAGTGAGCGCCGTCGAAAGCCCAACCACACCGACTAAAATGACAGCAATCAGTCGTTGCCGATGCAGCACTACCGAGGCAAGCGCAGCAATCACGGCAATCGCCCAGACCACAACCGCCACCCCATTAGCACCCGTGACTGGGGCGCTACCTGTGCTGTAACCAAATTGCAAAAAGGGCCACGCACCCAGAATAATCACGCTGGCGATTAAACAGGCCAAATAGCGTTGCAATGATCCGTTTTCAAGTAATGTGGTTAACCATACCGAAAAAGCACGTAAAGACTCAATGAAGTGAACAAAAATGCGATGCCCAGTTAATTCTCTAGGCGCATGTAAGTGAAGGTTAAAGCGTTTTTGAAGTAACCAAAAAAAGAGTAACCCACCAAATAACGCCACGGCACTCATCAATAAAGGCATGTTAAAACCATGCCAAATTGCAATGGTGTATTCGGGTATGGTGCCACCGTACACATCTGTCGCGGCTAAAAACACAAGTGGTGCCACAGTTAACGCAGGCAAAACACCCACCAAAATACATAACACCACCAATAGCTCAACCGGAATCTTCATAAACCGAGGCGGCTCGTGAGGGGTGTGAGGCAGATCAGTGGCGGTGCCGTTAAAGAAAACGTTGTGCACAAAGCGCGCTGAGTAAGCAACACTACAAATACCGCCAAAAGTCACCACAAACGGCGCAACATCGCCAAACCATCCTAAATATGAAAGCGATAACGACTCGACAAAGAACATTTCTTTGGAAAGAAAGCCATTGAACAGCGGCACGCCTGCCATAGATGCCGCAGCCACCATAGCAAGCGTTGCGGTATAGGGCATAAATTTAAAAAGCCCACGCAAACGCCGCATATCGCGGGTACCACATTCGTGATCAATGATGCCCGCCACCATAAACAGCGAAGCCTTAAAAGTGGCGTGATTGATAACATGAAACATGGCTGCAGCAGCCGACAAAGGCGAGCTCAGACCAATTAAAAATATGATTAAACCAAGATGGCTGATGGTCGAGTACGCCAACAAACCCTTTAAGTCGTGCTTAAAAATTGCAACGTAAGCTGCGAAAGACATCGTGATTAAACCCACTACCGAAACAATGATTTCAAAGTCGTAGGTACCACCCAGCACGGGGTATAGACGTGCCAGTATGAAGACACCCGCTTTCACCATGGTGGCAGAGTGCAAATAAGCCGATACCGGGGTCGGTGCGGCCATCGCTTGTGGCAGCCAAAAATGAAACGGGAACTGGGCCGACTTGGTGAATGCACCCAGCAAGACCAAAAGCAAAATAGGTATAAAGAAGGGGCTAGACTGAACAACCTCGCGGGCTGCGAAAATCTGGGTCAGCTCGTAACTACCCGCTACGTGCCCAAGTAATAAGAAACCTGCCAACATGGCAAGACCGCCACCGCCCGTTACAATTAAAGCCATACGGGCGCCGCGCCTAGATTCCGCTTTATGATGCCAAAAACCAATCAATAAAAAAGAGGAAACGCTGGTGAGCTCCCAAAATACAAAGGTCAGCAAAATATTTTCAGTTAGAACGATGCCCAGCATGGCTGCCATAAACATCATCAACAACGCATAAAACTTGCCCATTGAATCTTTTTCAGACAAGTAATACTTTGCATACAGAATAACCAGTAGGCCCACGCATAAGATAAGAAGCGCAAACAAATAGCCTAAACCGTCAAGCCGAAAAGCAAAATCGATGCCCAGCGCAGGCATCCAGGGCGTAATAGATATGATTTTTTGGCCGCTAAACACGGCATCACTAAAACTAAGCAATAACGCCAAACTGCAAAGGGTCACGCCCGCAACCGCCCAAGCAGAAGCCAAGCGGCTGATACGTGCAGCAAGCAACGCAAACGTCGTGCCAGCGAGAAGCGGCAGCAAAATAATCGTCAGTAGTGTCATAAAATAAGCTGTCACTTTGGCGTTGAGTCTTAATAGACAAACGGAATAAGTTTAAAAAAATGCGTGCACCCAGTTTGCCCAATGCGCACTGCATGATAACAAAAGTCTCGTTTTAAAAGTAGATGCCCTTTTTGATGAAGTTTGAACGTACGTTGAGCGAAAAAGCTCGCATAAACTATTTATCTCACTTCAATTTTTATTGGTCTTACAAAAGCAAAGGGTAAATGCATGACTACGACATCTACTGACCATTCGGCTGGGCCCTCAGCCCAATCCACCACAAACACTGACAAATTGCCCGGCATACGCCATATTATTGCCGTGGGTAGTGGTAAGGGTGGCGTCGGCAAATCAACCGTCAGCGTTAACTTGGCGCTTGCATTGCAGCAACTTGGCGCTCGTGTCGGTATTGTTGATGCCGACATACTCGGCCCCAGCATTCCTGGCATGCTGGGCATACCGACAGGCAAGTTACCTGAGGTAACCGAAGAAAATAAAATGATACCGGCCGAGCGTTACGGCCTGAAAGTGGTCTCAATGGGTATGCTCACCCCAGACGACAAACCTGCCGTCTTACGCGGGCCTTTAGTCGGAAAATATCTAAAAATGTTTGTTGAGGGTGTCGAATGGGGGCAGTTAGACTACCTCATACTAGATCTACCACCAGGCACCGGCGACACTCAATTGACCCTAGCACAAAGCATGCCCTTATCGGGCGTGGTGATTGTGACGACACCGCAGGCCGTCAGCCTAAAGATTGCCAGACGCGGCTTGCGCATGTTTGAAAAGGTGCAAGTCAAAATTCTAGGCATCATCGAAAATATGCGCACTTTTACGTGCCCCCACTGCGGCGAAACCACCGACATTTTTCGTCATGGCGGTGGCGAACGCATGAGCCAAGAACTGGGCGTTCCGCTCTTGGGTGCCCTACCGATTGACCCCAATGTTGTGGCCTGCGGAGACGAGGGCAACCCTATTGTGACCGAGCAACCTAAATCGGTCAGCGCAAAAATATATGTCACCATTGCCCAAGCGCTGGTCGAGCAAATGCAAACTGCTGGCACTGTCATCAGGCCTTTTGCTTGGAATTGGAACACGAACGAAGGCGCCCCCGCTTGGGTCGAAACGGCCATCACGCCAACAGGGTCACACAACACCCCCATTGGTTTTAAGCGTCGCGACCCGCGTACCCTTTCCATTCTTTGGGAAGACGGCCATCGCGATGATCTTGACGTGCGTGACTTACGTTTAGCCTGCCACTGCGCCGTATGTGTAGAAGAAATGACAGGTCGCAAACTGCTTGACCCAAAAACAATACGTTCAGACATCAGCCCAAAAACGATCACGAGCATAGGCAACTATGCCATTCTTTTTGACTGGAACGATGGCCACAACACTGGCATCTATTCGTTTAAAGATTTGCGCACCTTAGGCGAGCGCGTGGCAGCTCATGGCGCTGAAGATGTCTAATGCAAACATAGTGAATCAGCCCGTCAGCATTCGCGCAGAGATCTCTGTTGCTGATGCGCAAACCTGCCGATTCATTGTGAATGTTAGCGTGCAACAGGGTGGGCCATTCTTTTTTTCTGACCGGAAACAGACTATTGGCTCGCCATTTGTTGAACGTCTTTTTGCCATAACGGGTGTCGCCAACGTACTTATTGCTGAAAACATCGTCACAATATGCAAAGAATCAAATGCCCTATGGTCAGATATAAAAGCAAGCATCGGGGCTGCGATTCGGGCTCAGGTACAAAGCGGTGTACCTGCCGTCAATGTGCCGGCCATCGGTGTGCCTGCTAATTTAGGTATGCAAACCAACACCCAAGCCTCAGGTCGTTCAGATGAAGTGCTTCACACCGTCATTCAAGCGCTACTAGATCAAGAGATCAACCGTTCAATCGCCGATCATGGCGGCAAAATTTCGATAGTCAACATCGCGCAAGGTAAGCTTTACATCACGATGAGTGGCGGCTGCCAAGGTTGCGCCTCATCGCAGGTCACGCTTAGGCAGGGGTTTGAAGTCATGGTCAAAAAAGTTGCGCCAGAAATCATAGAGATTATCGATACAACTGACCATGCGGCGGGTAACAAACCTTTTTACCCAAAACATGATTAGTCTTTTGCGTACTCAACTATTCAACGCAACACTCTGTGTATAGCTCGGTCCACAGTAAATCATTTACCACCGCACCTAGCCCTTAAATAGCCTCAAATCAACCAACGCTTTAAAAGAACAAAATGAATCAAATTGTACTGCTTGAAAAAATTCATCAAAATGCCGTAACCCTGCTTGCAGAACAGGGCTTTACCGATATTAAACAAATTGACGGCGCACTGTCTGGCGTTGAACTCATTAATGCACTCAAAGATGCCAGTGCCGTCGGTATTCGCTCACGCACGCACATCACAGCTGACGTACTTGAGGCCTTACCACGGCTTCGGACCATTGCCTGCTTTTGTATTGGTACGAATCAAGTTGATCTTGATGCGGCATCTTTACGGGGTATTCCGGTATTTAATGCACCGTTTTCTAATACCCGCTCAGTCGCCGAATTGGTTATTGCGCAGGCCATATTATTGCTAAGACGCGTACCCGAGAAAAATGCCATGGCCCACCGCGGTTTGTGGGACAAAAGCGCCAAAGGTTCATTTGAAGTGCGCAACAAAACACTGGGCATCATTGGTTACGGTAATATTGGAGCACAAGTCGGCATACTCGCAGAAAGCGTGGGTATGCGCGTGTGCTACTTTGACGTTGAAAACAAATTACCGCTTGGCAACGCGCAATCAATGCTCACGCTTGATGCGTTACTTCGAAAGGCTCATGTCGTTACCTTGCACGTACCGGGTGAAACCTCAACCGAAAACATTATTAATAAAGAACGCTTGGCGTGCATGAAATCGTCAGCGGTGCTGATTAATGCCTCACGTGGAAATGTCGTCGACATTGATGCCTTACATGACGCACTAATTCACAAAAAACTGGCTGGCGCAGCAATTGATGTGTTCCCCCATGAACCAGGCAGTGAAAAAGAGGAGTTTGTATCGCCGCTGCGTGGGCTCGATAATGTTATTTTGACACCCCACATCGGTGGCAGCACCGAGGAAGCACAAGAAAATATTGGCCGCGAAGTTGCCGATAAAATTGCACGCTACTTGCTTGCCGGCACCACACGTTCGGCTGTCAACTTTCCGGGTATTTCATATCAACCTAAAAATGTGCACAGTCGTATTTTGCATATTCACCGCAACGAACCCGGGGTGATTGCCCGTATGAACGCCATTTTTTCAGATAACGGCTTAAATATTGTGGCGCAACAATTACAAACACGTCTAGATATTGGTTATGCCATAACCGATATCGACACACCCATTACTGAAGAGTTGATGACGCAATTACGTCATACCCCTGCGACGATTCGGTGTGATTTGGTTTGATTTGATATTTGGCGACTAAAAGTAACGTAAATTGATATGAATAAACAGAAATTGTCTTAAATTGACAAGAGTTAACAGAAATTGACTTTGTTTGACTTTGTTTGACTTTGTAACTAACTTACTCTTTTCCCAAACATATCAACAAGTCGTTTCGGCCTATAATTTTAATTTAAATTTTGTCTTTATTTTATTAACCTCTAAGATTTATTTATTATGCTAATGCTACCCATTCGCCACGTTATCGCCCTAGTATCACTCACCCTCGCAACTGCGTTTGGCTCGCTGGCCTTCGCTCAATCACATGCTGAGCTTGAGCGTAATTCGCGTGCCGCACTGAATAACTTAATCGCACAGAACCAAACAGCTAAAGATCTAAACGCCAAGGCCGTGGCTGTTTTAGTTTTTCCAGACGTTAAAAAGGCGGGCTTCATAGTTGGTGGGCAATATGGTGAAGGCGTTCTTTGGCGTAGCGGCAAAGCGGCTGCTTTTTATAATACAGGCGGTGCATCTGTCGGTTTACAAGCGGGTGCACAACAATATGGCTACGCGTTGTTTTTGATGACAGAAGACGCAGTCAAAGCTCTCGACGCTGCCGATGGCTTTGAAGTCGGTATAGGCCCTAGCGTTGTCGTGGTTGACCAAGGCTACGCCAAAGCCACCACCACCACCACAATAAAAGATAACATTTACGCGTTTATCTTTAGCCAGAAAGGCTTGATGGCCGGCGTTGGCATACAAGGCAATAAAATTACTAAAATCAAATAATGATGGTGCATTCGTTTTTTGATTTTTTAAAATAAATGCCTGAGCCCGACAACAATTTCGAATGCCTATACCAAAACGCCATGGCTGCAAAGCTGTGGTTTGGTAGGTCAACATTTTGGTTGCTCAGTCATGCTTAAGCCCCATCTTGAGGCGCTTTGGGCACCGCTACTCATACCAAACCGTCTCGTTTGTTCTACAACACTTTGGCTGTAAGTGGGCGCTGTAGGTGGGCGCTGAAATGGCGGTTTAACCTATTCCCGTGTCGACAATGCCTTAGAGCATTATAGTCCAAAGTTTAGGCGTTGACACTGCCTGACCCTTTGCATCGCCTATTAGCAAAACCCATATTAAGAATAAAAAAACACAATGCTTTTAAAGCAGGGTATCGACACCGCTGATTTTTAAAATTGAAACGATTTCAAAAAGCAAAAAAATCGCATTAGCCTAAAACCGAAAAAAGAACTTTAAAAATCTCATGTCAAAGGTTACTTGAACCCATCGAGGTAAAAAACGCCTAAACTCCAAATACTGTTAGAAATAAACACACCTTTTCGAGCACACAAACAAGGGAAACGCATCATGAGTATTGCGCATATCAGCCATTATATAAACGGCACACACGTGAAAGGCCAAAGTGGTCGCACGCAAGACGTTTTTAACCCCGCGCTTGGAATTGTCAGCGGGCAAGTATCTTTAGCCACTTCAGACGAAGTCGGGCAAGCAGTCAGTGCTGCTCAAGCCGCCTTTCCCGCCTGGAGCGCGATGCCCCCCATTCGCCGTGCTCGGTTAATGTTTAAATTTCTAGGGCTTTTACATGAAAATAAAGATGCCTTAGCACAAGCCATAACGTTAGAACACGGTAAAGTTTTTACCGATGCACAGGGTGAAGTTGAGCGCGGCATAGATATTGTTGAGTTCGCATGTGGCATACCACAACTGCTTAAAGGCGACTACACAGAGCAGGTGTCAACAGGCATTGATAACTGGACCATGCGTCAGCCTTTAGGGGTTGTCGCCGGTGTGACGCCGTTTAACTTTCCTGTCATGGTCCCCATGTGGATGTTTCCAGTCGCGATTGCGGCGGGTAATACATTTGTACTGAAGCCCTCACCCACTGACCCCACACCTTCAATCATGATGGCAGACCTCATGAAAAAGGCGGGCTTTCCAGACGGCGTATTTAACGTGGTGCAAGGCGACAAAGTGGCCGTTGATGCGTTGCTTGAGCACCCTGACGTCAAAGCCATCTCTTTTGTCGGCTCTACACCCATTGCCAATTACATCTACGAAGTCGGCGCACGTCACGGTAAGCGCATTCAAGCCTTGGGTGGCGCCAAAAACCATATGCTGGTCATGCCCGATGCTGATTTAGATAAAGCAGCCGATGCACTCATGGGCGCCGCTTTTGGTTCAGCTGGCGAGCGCTGTATGGCCATTTCTGTCGCCACTCTGGTTGGTGATGTGGGCGATCGTCTTGTACCCATGATTGTTAATCGCCTCAAAAGCTTAAAGGTCAAAAACGGCTTAGAACTTGATGCCGAAATGGGTCCCATTGTCACGGCTGCAGCACACCAACGCATTGAAGGCTACATTGCCGCAGGTCAAGCCGAAGGCGCCTCTTTGTTGGTTGATGGTCGCGGCCTAAGTGTGCCCGGCTTCGAACAAGGCTTTTTCATGGGCGGGTCACTATTTGACCATGTACGGGCTGACATTAAAATTTACAAAGAAGAGATTTTTGGGCCTGTTTTATCTTGTGTGCGGGTCAAAGACTTTGCTGAAGGTCTTAATCTTATCAACGCACACGAATTTGGCAATGGTGTGAGCATCTTTACCCAAGATGGTCACACTGCTCGCGAATTTTCTAGGCTCATTCAAGTGGGTATGGTGGGCGTTAATGTACCAATTCCCGTACCGATGGCATGGCACGGCTTTGGGGGCTGGAAAAAAAGCCTGTTTGGTGATTTGCACGCCTATGGCGAAGAAGGGGTACGCTTTTACACCAAACAAAAATCAGTCATGCAGCGTTGGCCTGAAAGCATTGCTAAAGGCGCAGAGTTCACTATGCCTGTCGCACGTTAAGCATTAAAAATCAGATAACAATTTTTTATGAACTTTTTAAATAAGATTTTTAGTGCCGAGTTAAAAGAGCACGTAGTTGCTTTTAAAGAAGACCTTCACTACACATTTATGGTTTGGTGGAAGTATTTTAAAGATACATGGCCTCTGTATACGATTTTGATCGTTATTTTTATGGGGGCCATTTATTTTGCTGAACCGGCCCCACCCAAAGAAATTAACTTTGCTTCGGGCGTTAAGGGTGGTTCTTATGAAAAGCTGGCCTTAAAGTACAAAGATTACTTAGCCCGATACGATGTCAAAGTAAATATTATTCCGACCAGTGGGCCGGTTACTAACTTACAACTCATTAGTGGCGATTCAAAAACACTTACAAAATACCTCCCGCTTTTAAAGCCACAAGACCAACGTATCGATGTTTCACTCACACAAGCTGGGTTAGCATCTGACGAAAAAAATGTTGATCAAATTCTTTATTTGGGAAGTATTGATTTTGAACCTATCGTATTTATGCTTCGTCGAGGTCTAGCTCAAGATATAACCAGCAATGAAATGAAGAGCTTTGTTCAACTCAACGTTGCGACGGGCGATTTAGGCACGGGCTCTCAGGCGCAAGTTGCACGGCTGTTGGCACTTGATGATGCGGGTAGCATTAACGAAAACATTAAAGCCATGACCGATGAACAGGCGGTTAACGCGTTATTGGCTGATGAAATAGACGGCATGGTGCTGGTCGATGGTGTTCAAAGCGTTAATATGCAAAAAATTACGCAGTCTGACCAAATCGAAATATTAAACTTCCCCCGGGCACAAGCCTATCGTCGCAGACTGCCTTATTTACAAGTGCTCGCCATACCCATGGGGTCACTGAATTTATCAAAAAATATACCTACCGAAGATCTGCAAATATTAAGCACCACCACCGCTTTAATTGCTAGGGTTGACACGCACCCAGCGATTCAGTATTTGTTGGCTCGAGCCTCGACTGACATTGCGGGTAAAGCCAGTTTTTTTGCAAATTCAAGAGAGTTTCCGCAATTTTTTGACCCTAATATTCCACACAGCGAAATTGCCCGCGAATACTATTTAAAAGGTGCGCCGTATCTGCAACGCTTTTTGCCGTTCTGGTTGGCTGAAATTTTTGATCGCTTATTTTTTATTATTTTGCCTTTTTCAGCGCTAGCCTACCCCATACTTTTAGCTCTACCTGGCTACCGAAAAAAACGCCTCACCCGCAAAATATGGGCTAACTATGAACTGTTTAGACAACTTGAAACGGAAATAACTGACCATTTTGATTCGAATAAAACTGACGAATATTTAACACGTCTTGACAGCATTGAAGCGGTTGCCGTGAACGTGAAAGTTTCTGGCAGCTTAGGGGCTGACTATTTTAAACACCGTCAACACATTCATTTTGTCAGATCGCTCATTTACAAAGTAGGTATATAGTTTTTGCAGTGCGCAAATTCTAATGCCTTGCTCTTTGTCTTAACCCTAGACTCAACCCTAGCTTGATCTAGAGCACGAACAAAACCAAGTACTATGCCCGATCGCAAAAGCAATTTTCAATTGATGACATGAAAACAATCGCTGTTATTTTATCGGGTGGCCACGGCAGTCGCTTTGGTACGTCTGTACCAAAGCAGTACACCAAGCTTGCCGGCAAAATGGTGATTGAACATACACTCAGTATTTTTCAGTCACACGCCATGATTGATGAAATTTGTATCGTTGCCCACAAAGACTACATAAAGCTTATTGAAAAGGCGGTTTTAAGCCAGCCCTATACAAAGGTAAAAAAGATTTTAATTGGTGGCGATCAACGCTACCAATCTAGCTTGGCCGCAATTAATGCTCACTACAAAGAAAATGAGCCCGATGCAAAAATTCTATTTCATGACTCGGTACGGCCATTTGTTGAGCACGACACCATTACAAAATGTATTCATGCCCTAGATCAGTATGATGCCGTTGATGTGGCGATAAATTGCTCTGACACCATTATTGAAGTACAAAACGATGTTATTCGCTCAATACCAAACAGAGACTATTTAAGGTCTGGTCAAACCCCACAAGCGTTTAAGTTAAGCACAATCAAAGCGGCCTTCGATATTGCCACCCAAGATCCCAACTTGAAAACAACCGACGATTGTGGTGTGGTTCTCAAGTATTTGCCAACTAAACCGATTTATGTTGTTGAAGGCTCAAATACAAATATAAAAATTACCTATAAAGAAGACATTTACATCGCAGACCGCTTATTCCAACTTAAAAGTCTTAAAGAGTCAGCCGCCACGATTGGTTCTACCAAAAATATACTCAGTGATATGGTCGTGGTAATTTTTGGGGGTTCTTATGGTATTGGTTTCGAGATTGCAAACTTAGTTAAAAAATATGGTGGCAAAATTCATATTTTTAGTCGTACTGAAACCAACACTGATATTGCTTCAATGGCTGATGTTCAGTCTGCCATGACACAGGTTTTAAATATTGAAGGTCGTATTCATGTGGTGATCAACACAGCCGGGGTTTTAATCAAACAGCCCCTACTCAACATGACCGTAGAAAGTATCAAGCAAGTGATTGATGTCAATATTGTCGGTGCCATTAATTTGGCCATGGCTTCGGCCCCGGCTTTAATGGAAACCAAAGGTATGTTGCTATTATTTACATCGTCGTCTTTTACTCGAGGCAGGGCTTTCTACAGCACCTATTCTGCATCGAAAGCTGCTGTCGTCAACTTATGCCAAGCCCTTTCAGAAGAATGGGCTGAAAAAGAAATTCGGGTCAATTGCATTAACCCCGAGCGCACCCGCACCCCCATGAGAACCACCAATTTTGGTAATGAATCAGAAGAAACCTTGTTAGACCCTATAGATGTTGCCAAAAGATCTATTGAAGTGATTCTTTCAAACAATACCGGGGCTATCATTGATGTGAGATTAACGCAGTAAACATTAAAAAATTCAAAGTACCTGACCTGTTATGTATATGAGACCAACGCAGTGAGCATTGAACAAACCTATAAAAATAAATTACTTGATATGCTGGTTGCGATTGATCGCGTATGCAAAAAAAATAATATTCAATATTGGCTAGATGGTGGCACCTTGCTTGGCGCATATCGCCATGGCGGTTTCATACCGTGGGACGACGACATAGACATTGGCATTATGCGTGCCGATTACCCCAAACTCAAACAAGCATTGTCGTTAGAGTTGCCGAATCAATTTTTTTTACAGACCGATAACTCTGAATTAAATTACCACCATACTTTTATAAAAGTAAGAGACAAGCACACCTCAAGTTCTGCCAAGCTTGACAGCACTTATGCACAACGCGGTCTATTTATTGATATTTTCCCTTTTGATTTTGTACCCAAATCGCACGGTTTACGGGTTTTACACTTTGCCATTGCCAAAATGCGGCTCTTTCTGGTTGTGTATAAAAAAGAAGACGTGATTCGTTTTAATGATAAAAAATCAAACCACTTTTCCACACATGTCTTTTATTATTTGCTTAATTGGGTGCCCAAACATTTTTGGTCATTGATGGTTTACGCCACGGGCAAAACGGTTCGAAACAGAATGCATATCGGCGATGGCTATTGCTTTCCTACTTTTTTCTTTAGGTCTATCAGAGAATACGATGTTTACTTTCCCCTAACTGAAATAACGTTTGAGGGTAAAACATTCAGTGCCCCGCACAACATACCGCGCTACCTCACCACACTCTATGGTGCAGACTACATGACCCCACGGCAAGATTTGCACACCCAGCATATGGAATCTTTGCAAAGTGTTGAAAACACGACGGTTTAAGGCACGACGGTTTAAGTGTTGATTTATACAAAAGTAAACTACAACGAAAAGAATCTAAAATTTTGTATGTTAAATCGGTTTTTTTTCGTTTATGTATGTAATATTATTACATGCGACTTGAATCTCAACTAAAAAAATTTGGCACGGTGCCGTTTAGTCATGGTGCACTGATACCCCTGTTGACTGAGTATCGTCGCCCAAACGATAAAATTTCTGCTTGGCTTGTTGAGGGTACGTTGCTTGCGTTAAAACGCGGCCTTTACGTGTTGGGGCCCTCTTTACTTTCATCACCCATCACCTTGCCACTCGTTGCCAACCTGCTTTATGGTCCATCATATGTTTCATCTGATTATGCGCTGAGTCACTATGGTTTGATACCCGAAGGGGTTCGAATGGTGACGTCATCAACCACTGAGCGGGCTAAACAATTTGTGACGCCGCTTGGGCGATTTTCTTATGAACGGCTAAATATGGCGGTTTACCCTTTAGGCATAACCAGTATTGAAGACGATCGGGGTCATCATTACCTAATTGCCTCGCCAGAAAAAGCGCTGTGCGACAGGCTCATGTTGACCTCTAATTTAGGCATCACCAGCGTTGCATCACTTGCAACATACCTTGAAGAAGACTTGCGCTTTGATATGGCTGCCTTAAGCGATTTTGACCTTAAATTACTTCATCAAATCGCTCAAGTAGGTATCAAGCAACCCTTACTAAACGCACTGTGTCGTTTACAGGAAAAGACGAAATGAATGTTGTTGAACAAATGCTTGAAAAGTACCCACATAATACTGACGCTGAATTTACGCATGCCTTACGGGAAGTGATGCAAGAAATTGCTCTGGCAGGACTTTATCGGGGTGGTTTTTTTGAAAAAACTGCTTTTTATGGCGGCACCTGCTTGCGCATTCTTTATGGTTTACCTCGGTACTCTGAAGACCTCGATTTTTCACTATTGCAGGCAGACCCCTTATTTTCATTTGAGCCCTATTTAAATAAATTAAAAATTGAATTTGCTTCGCTTGGTTTTGAAATTGATGTTTCAGAAAAGAAAAAAACAGCTGACTCAGACATTGCCTCTGCCTTTTTGAAAAAAACCGCAAGCCATTATGATCTTCAGATCAAGGGCCAAAAAGTACTCAAAATTAAAGTAGAAGTCGATACTGACCCGCCTTTAGGTTTTACAACTGAACAAAAACTGTTGTTACAACCTTTTTCTTTTTATGTAAATTGCTTTACTTTGCAAGATTTATTTGCCGGTAAAGTACATGCCTTACTTTTTCGAAAATGGAAAAATCGCGTCAAAGGAAGAGATTGGTTCGACTTTGAATGGTATGTCAGAAGGTCAACGCCACTTAACCTCAAACACTTAGCGATTAGAGCCCATCAGAGCGGCCATATAAAAACTCCATCACTCAATAAACAGGAATTGTTAACTCTATTCAACGATAGACTTGATACGTTAGACATTGGCTCTGCTCGCAGCGATGTAGAGCGTTTTATAAAAAATCCAGCCGAAATTGAAATTTGGTCTAAAGACTACTTTAGAAAGCTGGTTGAAAAAGCTTTTTCGTAAAACACAAACACCAAGCCTAAGCCAAACAGCTCTTGATGACCTGTTCAGCCTCTTTCACGGTCAAGCTAGGTGATATGGGTAAGCTGACGATCTCATTGTGAATACGTTCAGCAATGGGGAAGTCGCCCTTTTTATACCCCATGCTTGCAAACGCACCCTGTAAATGGGGGGGAATGGGGTAGTGAATTAAGGTGCTCACGCCTAAGCGTTCTAATTGCTTTTGAAAACCATCGCGATTTGGATATCTAACCACGTACAAGTGCCAAACGGGGTCGGCCCATTTGGGTACGGTTGGCAAAATTAAGCCGCTTGTTGCTAAACCCTTTTGATACTGCGTGGCAAGCACGCTGCGACGCGCATTCCACTCATCTAAGTAAGCCAGTTTGACACGCAAAATAGCCGCCTGCAGGGGGTCAAGGCGGCTGTTGTAGCCTTGCACTTCATTCACATACTTAACGCGCGAGCCATAGTTGCGCAACACTTTAATGCGATCAGCCAACTCTGCGTCATCTGTTGTGATCGCACCCGCATCACCCATTGCCCCTAAATTTTTACCAGGGTAAAAGCTCCAAGCGACCGCATCACCATGGCCACCTAGCCGTTTATTTTTATAACGTGCACCATGGGCTTGCGCGCCATCTTCCAACACACGTAAACCATGCTTGCGAGCAATCTCTAAAATGGGATCTAGGTCTGCAGGCTGACCATACAAATGAACTGGCAAAATAACTTTTGTTTTGGACGTCACTGCCGCTTCAATTAATAGCGGGTCAATGTTGTATGTTTTTTCATCTGGCTCAACCGGTACTGGTGTGGCACCACACTGCACAACGGCCAACCAGGTTGCAATGTAGGTATTACTGGGCACAATGACCTCATCACCCGCCCCCACTCCCATCGCGCGTAAAGCCAAATGCAAAGCATCTAAGCCATTTGCTAAACCAACCGCATGGTCAACACCGCAGTAGGCGGCATAGTCAGCCTCGAAATGCTCAACTTCTGGGCCACCGATGAACCAACCCGAGCTCACAACGCGCTGAATTGCTTCATCAAGCGCTTCTTTTAACTCTAGGTAGGGCGCTTTTAGGTCAAGAAAGGGAATCACAGTTTAGCGTTGGTTAGGGTTGCTGAAAGGAGCGAATGGTCAATTTGTTTTTTTTGTGTCGACTTTTAAAGAATCATCATGGCTGTACTTACCATAGGTACCATAGCGCCCATACTTTTTATACCGAGCATACTTGCTGTTATAGCCATAACCATAGCCATAGCTATAACCCATTCTTGAGGGTATGAAACCGTTAAAGATGACACCATCAAAACGATTACCCGATTTGTTAAACACGTCAATGGCGTCATGTACTTCAGACAAGCTCACGGTATTTTGGCGGGCTATAAATAGCGACACGTCTGCGGCTTTACCTAAGGTTCTCGTGTCGTGCACGGGTATTAGGGGTGGGGCATCAATAATCACGTAATCGTATTGGTCAGCCAGTTGTGCAATGATTTGTTGTAACTTTTCACCAGCAAGTAAATCGCCAGAGTTGCTGACCCGTTGACCGGGTGGCAAGAAATCTAAATTCTCGTGCACGCCTTTTAAAATCGCTTCATCAATGGTGTGTAAACCTCGTAAAACCGATGAAAGACCAACGGTTTTCGTGTCAACAGCAAAATATCTGTACGAGCTTGATTTACGAATATCAACATCAATTAATAAGGTACGTTTACCGGTGGCGGCCATCAGGTAAGCCAAGTTTGCAGAGATAAAGCTTTTACCCTGCGCAGGCACAGCCGAGGTGATTAAGGTTACTTTCGATCTAGGCTTTTCAGATAAGGAAAAAATCAAGGCTGTGCGTAAACTGCGCAAGGCTTCAACCTCAACCCCATCAGGTTCTTCTTTCGCTACCAAGAAGGCAGAATCATCACCTGCATTGGCACGAATTATTTGTGACGCCACAATGGGTAAGATAGCTAAGTTAGGCACGCCGGTTTCAGCTTCAAGCTTTTTAGGGTCGCGTACAACTTTTTCAATCATACCCATCAACTGGGTCAATAAAAGACCAAGCAATAAGCCTGCGATGGTACCGATTGCAACAATCTGTGATTTTTTAGGTTTGGTGGGCTGTTCTGGCACCACAGCACGGTCAATGATCGCCACGTTACCAACCGTACCCGCATTGGCAATTTCAAGCTGCTGTGCGTTATTAAGTAAGCTAACGAAAAGCTCATTATTCACTTCAACGTCGCGAGTCAGGCTTAAATAATCTTGCTGAATCGCAGGCAAAAGGCTGATCTTGCTCGATATAACCGACGACTGTTGCGTGAGGCCAGCCATTTGGGCTTGTATGGCTTTCATGGCAGGGTGATTGGCATCATAACGAATCGCCATTTCACGTCGTTTAATTTCAAGCTCTAGTTTTTGGGTTTCAAGTGCACTTGATATTTCTAGCAACCCAGTGAGCTCAACCGTCATATCAATGGTGCGAGTTTGGCTTCTAAATTTGGTTAGGTCTTCTTCAGACTGGTCAAGTTTTTTACGAAAAATAGGTAATTCGCGTTTTAAAAAATCTAGGGTTTTTTCTGCTTCAGCTGAGCGACGGTCAAGGTTTTGGCGAAGGTAAACGTCGGCAATGGTGTTTAACATTTGCGTTGCAAAAGCTGGGTCGGCACTTTGATAGGTCATATCAATTAAATTAGACCCGCGCTTAGCTTCGGTGACCGATAAGCTTTCAAGCACTCGCGCAATTTCAGATTGTAAAGACAGTACAGTTATTTGAAATACGGTGTTGGGTAAGGCTGCAAAAGCACCGAGCTGAATTTGAAACTGACCCTCATCGGTTGAAATGAGCTCGCCGCTGCCTTGGCCCTTAGCCAACTCACGACCAGACTCTTCTACTTTCAATTGCCAAGTGCGGTCTTTGCCAATGGTCAGTAAAAGCGGTTCGCCGTAAAGCGTTCGGGGCAAATTAATGTAATCAATATCTAAACGCTCACCACCCCAAGCATAAGATAACCATGTAATGGGGGGTTTAACGAGACCTTTGTCTTCAGGCTCAAGCACGCGGGCTAACCAGTCACCAATTATGGGTAGGCGGTTGTCTACGCTGATGTTGACATTGACCTGAAGCTTTTCAATTGCGGCACCAATCACGGTGCGCGATTTAATAATTTCAATCTCATCAACCACAGGTGACTTTCCCCCTAAAGCAGAAAAGGGGTCGGTTACTTTATCAAGCGCACCAAGCATTGAACCGCCCTTGCGGTCTTCAACCTGTATGAGTGTGTCAGCCGTAAAAATAGGGGTGGCCATCAAAGCGTAAGCGACAGAGAACACCATTGCAATAATCGTGACGCCAATCAAGAGCCAACGATAAAACAGCACGTTATCAAGAATATCGACCAATGAGATGGTGTCATCATCTTGAATCAGCTGTCCCTGATTGCTGTTATAGCCTTGGCTTGAACTACTTGAGCCCTTATAACTACCTGGGCTATTCAAACGACTCGGGCTGCTCGAAGCGTTCGAACCTAATTCACCATTATGGTCTGATTGAGATGTATTCATCGTGCTACCTAGAACGGGCTATTGCCAACGGTATTAACCGTTGTCAGTACGGGGAAGAACTGGCCTATGAAGCGACCAATAATTGTTGGGCCGGTTGGGTTCACAAAAATTACATCTCGCGGCTGCATTGGAAACTGCTCTGCCATGAGCAAGGCTTCAGGTTGCCAAGCGTCAAGCTTAAAAACGATTGGTTTGCGGGCGGCTTCGGCGGGGTTGGTTGCATTGGGGTCTACTCGCATGACGTAAATTTCGTTTGCTGCGGCGCTGAAGGGGCTTACGCCACCTGCATCTGAAATCACTTCAGCTAACGTCATACGGCCACGACGCATCACATAAGAGCGCGCTTGGTTTGAGCCCACGCTGTTACCCACCTCACCTAGCATAAAGACTTTACGAGTCATGCGATCGGGTATAGAGAGCACATCACCATTGGTGAGCAAGACGTTAATATCTAAATCACCACTGTAATACAAACGATCTAAATTTAAGCGTACCGATTCTTTGCCGCGGGTCAACACCACATCGTAAAGGTCTGCGTTATCAAGAGCACCGCCCACGTTACCGATTGCATCAGTTATACGCAAGGGTTGATCTGTAATGGGCACCACACCGGGCTGTTTGACCGCACCTGCAATAAAGACTTTTTGGCTTCGATAAGCTGCCACATCAACTTCAATTTGAGGGTCTGTGATGTATTTTGCCAAACGTTTAGTGAGCTGAGCCCTAAATTCGCTAACAGTTAAACCTTCAGCCTTCATTTCGCCGACTAGAGGGAAGAAGATATTGCCCTGGTCGTTGATGGTCCTTCCAGCTGGTGGGCTGCCTGCAGTGCCACTGGTGGCACTTTGAGACACGGGGGTGAAATCTGGGTGGCCCCATACAAAAATTCGTAAGGTGTCTTGTGGCCCTAAGCGGTAAGGGTAACTGGGTTGGGTGGGTTTGGGTATTTTTTTGCCCGTGATCTCGGCGGCTAGATCAGCTTGTTCGGTTAACTCTTTAACCAATAAGGGCGTAACAAGCAATAGGGTGTAATCAATATTAGCCGGCTCTTCAGGGCTTTCGCGCACGACGGGGGGCTTGCCAAACGAGGCATTCATACCGGGTAAAATTGAGCATCCTGCAAGAGTGAAAGCGGTGGTGCATGCAACAATATAAAAAATGATGCGCTTTAAAACGATAAGCTTCAAATGGAACTTATTCATTAATTTAAAAGTACTAATCGTATTAAATGTATGACAAGCGCTAGATATGCTTGTTGTCGCACAGCTTGTCGCGCGGTTTGTAAGACGAGCAAAAGTTAAAACAGAGACCATCAAACAAACCCCATTTGCTGCATTTTATTTACCCAAGTCGTTGCTAAGCGTTGCATTTGATCTAGCGAGGCATCGTACACAGACTGTGCTTGGCCAACGGGGTCGCTGACTTCTGTTTGGTCTTCAAAATGACCTAATAAACGCACTTTACCGCTGAGCAAAGGGTGAATATGCTGTACGCGTAAAAGGTGATCGCGTTCCATGCATAAAACCAAATCTGCTTTAGTGAGGTGATGCGGAATTAAGGCCTGAGAGCGATGGGCTTCAATTTGGTTGAAGCCGCGCTCAAGCATCAGTTTACGAATCGTTTGGTCTGCTGGGTTGCCATCAAGCGCAAGTGTGCCTGCAGAGGTCACTTTAGCGGCTTTATTTAACAACGCCTGTTGTAAAAACACAGATGTCGCAGGGCTGCGGCAGATGTTTGCGGTGCAAATAACCAGTACGTTAAAACCAGAAGCCACTAAAAAACCTTTAAAGTTTTGCAAAGACTATTGCCAAAAAAATTACTATACTATAAAAAAAACTAATTTTTTTCAGTATTTATTGCGCGATATTAACATTCGCAACTATTTAAGGTGCGTTTCAGGCTAACTGTTCCACGATTTAATCGTAACGACCTTGACTCACCACTTGCCCGTGCTTCAACTTAATCATGTGGGTGCAGTGTTTCAGGGTGCTAAAGCCAAAGGTTTCATAACTGTATTGCCAGCTTTCAATAGTAAAGCATTGTGTATTGTGTCTGGCCCTTTTATTTATTTCGAAGCCAACCCAAAACGATACCCAAGCGATGCACCTAAGATATTAGTTTGAAAGGGGCCGTCAAAGGTTTGCATGCGCCCGCCGGTTACACTAAATGATAAGTTTTCAGTAAAGTTGTACCCGACACCTGCGTTCACTTGCCACACAACGCCGTTGCCGGTGTTCATGGTGCCGCCTACAGAGGCACCCATTAAGGCCTCGGCCTTTGCAAACCAATTGCCCGCAATCGGTTGATACCAACCCGGGCCGAGCAAGCCCGTTAACTCTGAGGTCGCCGTGACCGGGCTGGTGGTTTGCGAATTACCCGTGTATGCCACCAAACCTTGGCCGGTCAAATACACGTTTTTATTCACAAAATAATCAAATGCCAAGCCTAGGGAAACTCTGAAAAAGTCCCCGAATTCAGAGAACTCGGGACGCGGTTAATTGTCTGATTAGTATCGCAAATTTTTCGATCACGATCATGCCCCAATTGAGCTTTTCTGATATTGAATTCGATGCCAAGCGTAAGCAAACGCGG
>CAMCYB010000031.1 GCA_945883615.1 Bordetella parapertussis
GGGCGCAGTACCCTGATTCGGGGTGCTAAACGGGCTAAAATGCCCAAATATCTGTCCATATTGGGCAAAAAAGTAAATATTATTGAATCAGTAAATTTCTACCGCGGAAATTTCCGCTTTAAACCGACTTATTCAGACCTTCCCTAGGCAAGGTAAATTAGGTTTAAAACTGAGAAACCTGCGCAGGCTTCTATAATGGTGTTTTTCACTGTTTCAATGCCCATTGGCAATTCATCATGCCTATAACTTCTGAACCACAATTATCTGATTCGTTTGCGCCAGTGTCTGCGATTTCTTCAGTACACGAAATTATTAACGAGCTCAGAGCTGGGCGTATGGTCGTGCTTGTCGACGAAGAAGACCGCGAAAACGAAGGCGATCTGGTTATGGCGGCCGAGTTTGTGACCCCAGAGGCCATTAATTTTATGGTGACACATGGTCGCGGCTTGGTCTGTTTAACGCTTACCGAAGAGCGTTGTAAGCAGCTTGATTTGCCTCTTATGGCAAGTCGAAATGGCACGGCTTACGGAACAAACTTCACGGTTTCGATCGAAGCGGCTCAGGGGGTGCATACGGGCATTTCAGTCGCTGACCGTGCGCATACCATTCGCGTTGCGGTGGCTCGAGATGCGAAACCGTCAGATATCGTGCAACCAGGCCATATTTTCCCTCTCAGGGCGGTAGCGGGCGGCGTTTTGGTAAGGGCTGGTCATACTGAGGCGGGTTGTGACTTAACTGCCATGGCAGGTTTAATTCCTGCCTCAGTCATCTGTGAAATACTCAAACCTGACGGCACGATGGCGCGATTACCCGACTTAATTGAATACAGTCGTGAACACAATCTTAAAATTGGCACCATTGCTGATTTAATTCAATATCGTAGCGAGCACGAATCAGTGGTGAACCGCGTGGCGCAGCGTGTGATGCAAACCCCATGGGGCGCAATGCAAGCGGTGGTTTATAAAGATACCGTAGGGGGTCACCCCCATATTGCCTTGGTGCATGGTCAAATTTCAGCTGACACGGAAACCTTGGTTAGGGTGCACGAACCCACTTCGGTGCTTGACCTGCTTGATGCTGAAAGCGCAGGCCATTCTTGGGGTGTTGATCAGGCTATTAAGGCAATACAAGCGGCACCATCAGGGGTGCTTGTGTTGCTGAACTGTGACACCAGTGCAAAACATTGGTTTGATCAAGTCGAGAGTTGGTCAAAATCTTCACCTAACGCGCCCACTGCGCCAGATCAAAAACGAAGCAGCCGATTAGACCTTCGTACTTACGGTATTGGCGCCCAAATTTTGCGAGACTTGGGCGTAGGTCAAATGAAATTGTTAGCGCGTCCGCGCAAAATGCCCAGTATCATGCCAGGCTTTGGTCTAAACGTAACCGGTTACGACCAAAGTAATTTAATTCCAACCGATTTAGACAGGAAACCATTATGAGCCCCTTTACCCTAACCCCAGACATGAACGGAGAAGGTCTTCACATCGGCATCGTACGGGCCCGTTTTAACGAAGAAATTGGCTTGATTGAACTTGATACGTGCCTGCAAGAGCTTGAGGCCCTTGGTGTTGATGAGCAAGACATCATGGTCATTACCGTACCCGGCGCCTTAGAACTCGGTGTAACCCTTGCGCGAATGGCTGACACCAACGAATTTGATGCCTTAATAGCCTTGGGTGCAGTGATACGCGGTGAAACCTATCACTTTGAATTGGTCAGTAACGAAAGCGGTACCGCAATGAGCCGTGTTGCAATAGAAACGGGCATACCCGTCATTAACGGTGTGTTGACCACTGAAAATGAAGACCAGGCCAAAGAGCGCGCAGAAGGTAAGGGCCGTGATTGCGCGCAAGCTGCGGTTGAAATGGCCAATCTGATGAATGCGCTCGAACCGGAATCTGATGATGACGACGAAGAAGACGAGATAGAAATAGAAGAAAACGAAGGTCGGCATGACAAACGCAAATCGAAGTAAACCTGCGTCAAGCTCAACCCGAAGCCCTCGCCGTCGTGCACGTGAGTTCGCATTGCAGGGTGTTTATGCATGGCTCGTGCATGGCGACCCAACCGACACGGCGGGCGGTGAAATTCAAGCCCATCTGCGTGATAACGATTCTTTTGCCCAAGCCGATGCAGCATGGTTTCAAACTCTGATTGAGGGCGTCATGCTTGATGCTGATAATTTAAGGGTGCAGTTTTCACCTTTTGTTGATCGCCCTCTTGTCGAACTGTCACCCGTTGAACATGCCATTTTATTGATGGGAAGTTACGAACTCGTGCATCATGTTGAGGTACCTTATCGTGTGGCCATTAATGAATCAGTTGAGTTGGCTAAAACGTATGGTGGCACTGACGGCTTTAAGTTTGTGAATGGCGTACTTGATAAGTTGGCTGCGCAAGTGCGTGCAACCGAAGTGCAGCAATACTCACGTCGTTAGCCTGTAGGTCAATATGCCGAGTGAATTCGAGCTCATCGATCGATACTTTAAGCAGCCTGCTGCGCAGCAAATCGCCGCAGCAGATCAAGCAATTTTAGGTATTGGCGATGATTGTGCTTTGCTTGATGTGCCGCCTGGAATGCGTTTGGCAGTGAGCAAAGACATGTTGATCGAGCACCGACATTTTTTTTCAGATGTTGATCCGCAGTCGTTGGGGCATAAAGCCCTCGCCGTCAACTTATCTGATCTGGCCGCCATGGGTGCACAACCCCTTGGTTGCTTGCTCGGCTTGGGTTTGCCGCGTGTTGATGATGCTTGGCTAAACGCGTTTGCAAAAGGTTTTCTTGACTTGGCGTTGGCTTCTGGCTGCCCATTGATCGGTGGCGATACCGTTAAAACACCGCATGATATTTCCTTAAGTGTGACGGTTTTAGGTTGTGTGCCACACGCTCAACCAACCTTGTTGCGTCACGCTGCAGAAGTATCTGACGACATTTGGGTGTCAGGTTTTTTAGGGGAAGCTGATTTAGCCTACCGTATTCGTGCGGGTTTAATCAGTGTGGGTCAAGTACCTGTAGATCAAGTGAATCAGGCGCTTGATTGGCCCACCCCACGTTTACAACTGGGCCAAGCGTTGCTGGGTGTTGCGCATGCAGCCGTTGATATCTCTGATGGGCTGTTGCAAGACCTCAACCATATCTTACAAGCCAGTCATGTTGGTGCGATATTGCATGAGCCCCTATTGCCTGCCGCCCCAGCTTTGTTGCGGGTCAGTCCTGCGGTGCGACAGCGTGCCATACTATCTGGGGGCGATACCTATGAATTATGTTTTACTGCACCCGTGAGTGCGCGCACGAAAATAATAGAAATAGCCAAACAAAACGGTGTTCAATTAACCCGTGTGGGTCAAATTGTTGAGGCGCTAGGCATTGCCATTTTTGATGAACATAATCGCTTGATCACGCCAACTGCATCAGGCTTTGACCATTTCTCTGAATAACAATTATGAGTCCAAACACAGATCAAACGCCCCAATCGGTTTCAGTCAAAAACAGGCATAAAACAGTTTGGCCGTCGGTCAAATGGGTTTTTGCCCGCCCCGACCGACTGCTTGCTTTTGGGTTTGGTTCGGGCTTGTTCAGACCGGGTTCTGGCACATGGGGTACTGTGTTGGCTGCCTTGTTATGGTGGCCCTTGCAGCAAACAGTGCCGCATGGGTTATTGGGCTTTTTGTTGTTGGTGGGTTTCGTGTTGGGGGTTTGGGTTTGCGGGCGAACCGCTCAAGCGCTGGGCGTTGACGACCATGTTGGTATGGTGTGGGACGAAATCATCGCGTTTTGGTTATTGATGTGGGCCATACCTTTTAGCTGGGTCTCGTTCTTAGTCGCGTTTGTCTTGTTTCGTTTCTTTGACGTTTACAAACCTTTTCCGATCAGTTGGTTTGATCGCAATTTTAAAGGTGGCTTTGGGGTCATGATTGATGACATCATGGCCGCATTTTATGCATGGCTTGTCATGATGACCTGGTTTTTCTTTGTGGGCTCTATGGCAGGTGCATCATTATGACTGACCTGTTTCCAAGCCACCCCGTTCTCATCTTAGCGAACCAATTGGGCCAACTGTTACAAACTCAACAAGGCTGGGTAGCCACGGCAGAGTCATGTACGGGCGGTCTTTTGGCGGGGGCACTGACCGCTATTCCGGGTAGCAGCGCTTGGTTTGATCAAGGTTGGGTGACGTACAGCAATGCAGCGAAGCATCAACAGTTAGGGGTGTTGAAAAGCACCCTTGATCGCCACGGTGCAGTGAGTGAGGCCACGGCTCAAGAAATGGCATTAGGTGTTTTGCACCAAGCACCCCAAGCAACATTTGCGCTGTCAACCACCGGTATTGCAGGGCCTGGCGGTGCAAGTGCGGGTAAACCTGTTGGCTTAGTTTGGTTTGGGTGGGCGCAACGCTCTGCGCAAGGCGTTCAGGTGACGTCAGTTCATCGTGTGTTTGCAGGCGACCGGCATCAAGTAAGACTGGCTTCAGTTGAATATGCTTTGCAGCATGCGATTAGCTTAGCTAAGTCAGCTTAAACCGATTGCAAATTTAAACCGATAGCCCGCTTAAATCGGTCTAAACGGTTGGCGATGCAGGTTAATAGCATCGCGGGTTTGTTTGGCAACCGCTGCCGCCGCTTCACGCCAATTTTCACCTGAGCTGGCGTACAACACGGCGCGTGATGAATTAATCATCATGCCCAAGCCGTTGGTGTTGCAACCCGCGTGACAAGTTGCAGCAATATCGCCACCTTGCGCCCCAATGCCAGGCACCAGTAAAGGCATACGATCACCGACCATTGCACGCACACGGGCAATTTCTGCTGGAAAGGTCGCGCCGACCACCAAACCACACTGCTGATGGGTATTCCAACGCTCAGCCACCATAGCCGCCACTTTAAGATAGAGCGGCACGCCGTCAACTTCAAGTTCTTGTAAATCAGCGCCGCCCGCATTTGATGTGCGGCACAGTACGATCACCCCTTTATCTTGGCGTTCGAGATAAGGCTGGGCAGAGTCAAAGCCCATATAAGGGTTTATGGTCACTGCATCAGCGCCGTAGCGATCAAACGCTTCGCGCGCATATTGCTGGGCAGTGGCCCCAATATCGCCTCGCTTGGCATCAAGCACAAGGGGCAAGTTTGGGTGAGACGACTTAATATGTTGGCACAGCATTTCAAGCTGATTTTCAGCACCCACAGCGGCAAAATAGGCAATTTGAGGTTTAAAGCCGCACACAAAAGGGGCACAGGCATCTACAATTTCAGCACAAAATTTAAAAATAGCGTTCGGTTTACCCACTAAATCAGCAGGCATGCGGGCCGTATCAGGGTCAAGCCCCACCATAAGTAACGATTGGGCGTCTTGCCAAGCCTGTTCAAGTTTGTTTAAAAATGGCATCGTAGGGTTCAAGTTGCTCAGTAAATGGGGGCTAAAAATTGATTTGTTTAAATTTTAACAGCCCAATTTTGTTAAAAACATCAAATACTTTTTTGATTTGCTCTTGAAAGCGCACTATCTGCCCCTATAATTAGCACTCAAGGCAGGTGAGTGCTAACAGCCTAATCTGCTTAATTTATTATCAACCATTTATAAACAGGAGTGTTTCATGGCCCTGCGTCCCCTGCACGATCGCGTGATCGTCAAACGTTTGGACAACGAGCGTAAAACCGCATCGGGTATCGTTATACCTGAAAGCGCCGCTGAAAAGCCCGATCAGGGTGAGGTGCTTGCCGTTGGTCCAGGTAAGAAGACCGAAGACGGTAAAGTTTTGCCTGTTGACGTCAAAGTTGGCGATAAGATTCTTTTCGGTAAATATTCTGGCCAAACTGTCAAAGTTGACGGTGAAGAAGTGCTGGTTATCCGTGAAGAAGAAATTCTTGCCGTTATTCAGTAATCCACAGAACACATAGAGGTTAATCATGGCTTCAAAGCAAGTATTGTTTGGCGATGACGCACGCGTACGTATTGTTCGCGGCGTTAACATTCTCGCCAATGCTGTAAAAACAACCCTCGGTCCTAAAGGCCGTAACGTTGTACTCGAGCGCTCATTTGGCGCCCCAACTGTCACCAAAGACGGTGTTTCAGTTGCTAAAGAAATTGAGTTGAAAGACCGTTTCGAAAACATCGGTGCTCAGTTAGTTAAAGAAGTTGCTTCAAAAACGTCTGACAGCGCAGGCGATGGCACAACAACCGCCACTGTTTTAGCTCAATCAATTGTTGTTGAAGGCCTTAAGTACGTTGCTGCAGGCATCAACCCAATGGATCTAAAGCGCGGTATTGACAAAGCTGTTGCAGCCGCTGTGGCTGAGTTACATAAGCTTTCAAAGCCTTGCACGACAACCAAAGAAATCGCACAAGTGGGTTCAATCTCAGCTAACAGCGACCATTCTATTGGCAAAATTATCGCTGACGCGATGGAAAAAGTCGGCAAAGAAGGCGTTATTACTGTTGAAGATGGCAAATCACTTGACAATGAATTAGATGTTGTTGAAGGTATGCAATTTGACCGTGGCTATTTGTCACCATACTTTATTAACAACCAAGAAAAACAAGTGTCAGCACTTGATGAGCCTTATGTTTTGATTTTCGACAAGAAAGTCAGCAACATTCGTGACCTCTTACCTATTCTTGAGCAAGTCGCTAAGTCAAGCCGCCCCTTGTTGATCGTGGCTGAAGATGTCGAAGGCGAAGCCTTGGCAACTTTAGTTGTTAACAACATTCGTGGCATTCTCAAAACGACCGCTGTTAAGGCGCCTGGTTTTGGTGATCGTCGTAAAGCAATGCTTGAAGACATCGCAATTTTGACTGGCGGTACTGTTATTTCTGAAGAAACCGGTTTGTCACTTGAAAAAGCGACATTGGCCGAGTTGGGTCAAGCCAAGCGTATCGAAGTGGGTAAAGAAAACACCACGATTATCGATGGTGCTGGCGATGCTAAAGCAATTGAAGCACGTGTTAAACAAATTCGTGCCCAAGTTGAAGAAGCCACGTCAGACTACGACCGTGAAAAATTGCAAGAGCGTGTGGCCAAGTTGGCTGGCGGTGTTGCAGTGATTCGTGTTGGTGCGGCCACTGAAATTGAAATGAAAGAAAAGAAAGCCCGCGTTGAAGATGCATTGCACGCAACCCGTGCAGCAGTTGAAGAGGGTATTGTTCCTGGCGGTGGTGTTGCCTTGATTCGTGCTCGTTCTGCAATTGAAAAAGTCAAAGGCGACAATGCTGATCAAGATGCTGGCGTCAAGTTAGTCTTGCGTGCAGTTGAAGAGCCATTGCGCACCATTGTTGCCAACGCAGGCGATGAGCCAAGCGTTGTGGTCAACAACGTTGCCAACGGTAAAGGCAACTACGGTTTCAACGCAGCCACCGGTGAGTACGGTGACTTAGTTGAACAGGGTGTTCTTGACCCAACCAAAGTAACCCGCACAGCATTGCAAAATGCAGCATCAGTTGCCAGCTTGTTGTTAACAACTGAAGTCGCTATTTGCGAATTAGTTGAAGACAAGCCTTCATCAGGTGGTATGCCTGGTGGTATGGGTGATATGGGCGGTATGGGTGGTATGGGTGGTATGGGCGGTGGCATGGGGTTCTAAAACCCTAGGGGGTCTTAAGACCCCTTGTTGTGACCTGTACGTACCAAAGAAAAAAGCTTGGGTTCCAAAAGAACTCAAGCTTTTTTGTTTGACGTTTTAAAGCAATCAAAACAACATTAAAACAACATTAAAACCATTTAATTTAAGACAGCAACTTCAACCGTTTTGCAGCGGTTTCAGCGGCAGGTGTATTAGGGTAATCTTTAATAATTTTTTGTAATGTCGCTTTAGAACCGGCACGATTATTTAGCTCAAACTGACTGCCGGCGACAACTAAAAGCGCATCAGGCGCACGGGCATGGTTAGGAAGCTGCTTAACCATCGCTTGTAATTGAGTTGTGGCATTTTTAAAGTCTTTTAAAGCGTAACTGCTGCTTCCTTGATAAAACATTGCAGTCGGCACAAGGGAACTGTTAGGGTAAAGCGTTAAAAATGCGCCCAAAGAAGCCGAGGCCTCTTTGAATTCACTTTTACGAAAAAACTCTAAGCCACCGTCAAAGGCTGACTGCTCAGCAGCATTAGCGCCTTTCTCATTTGAGCTAGACGAACCCGAAGGTGCGCCGCCAGCAGGTCGATTAAGCTCTTCTAGTTGCCCCCGCATACGAGCAACTTCTTGTTCAAGTTGATCGATACGAGAAGAAAGCTGAATGCTTGCGCGCTGGCTAGACTCGGTTAAGTCACGTACTTGTTGGCGCAATTGAATAATGGCTTCGCGCGCTTCGCTATCGCTAAACGCGTGTGCCATAGGCATTGACGCCAACAGTACACCGGCCAAAACAAATTTTGAGTACATAGCTCGCATAAGAAAGGTTACCTAAAACAAATCATCATTAAATCATCAGTAAGCCATGATTAAAGTATTACTGAGGACGCTTGTAAACGATATCAGCACGACGGTTTTCAGCATAGTCGGCATCGGTATCACCCAGTGCTTTTGGCTTTTCTTTACCAAAACTGATCACTTCGATTTGAACGTCACGAGCGCCGGTCAGTGTCATCATGCGGCGAACGGCATCAGCACGACGTTGGCCTAAAGCCAAGTTGTATTCGGTGCTGCCACGCGCATCAGCGTTCCCTTCAATCACAACTGTTTGCTTGGGGTTTGCGGCTAAGTAACTGGCATGCTTACCCACAATATCTTTGTACTGGCTGTCAACGGTGAAACTGTTTAATTCAAAATAAACCGAACGATCTGTTGCCAATACGCTTTTGGGGTTAAAGGGGTCTAAAACGCCCGAGCCGCTTGCGCCGTCTCGACCGGCACCTGAGGCTGCATCGTCTAAAGACACGGATGAACATGCTGCTAAACTAAATGCCAAAGCGGTGATTGTTAGGCTTTTGGCAATGCGCGATTTCATTATGATTCCTTTGAGGAAAGTTAAATAGTGATGAAAATATAAAAATAAGTTTAAAAACAACAATCTACAACTGGCTACAACTAACTATCAGATACTGAATTTACAACCGATAGTGTAAATCAATAAGGGTTTACTCGTATTCATTTTAAGCATTATTGACCAAATGGTCCCCAAGTAGGTTCGCGAATTTCACCGCTTAAGGTCGAAAGAGTCTGACGCATACGGCCATCGCTTGAAACACCTGAAAGCACTTGTCGCCCGCCTTGGCGTGATGAGTAGAGCACTTGTTTGCCATTCGGGGCAAAGCTGGGTGACTGATCATCAGGCCCTTCTGTTAATAGGGCTTCAGTACCTGTGGCGAGATCAATTGAGGCAATTTTGTAAGAACCGTCACGACGTGTGACAACTAAAAGATTTTTACCGTCTGGCGAAACCCTTGGAGTATTGTTGTAGGGGCCATTGAAACTAATGCGACGGGCTTCACCCCCATTTACCCCAACTTGGTAAATTTGTGGGCTGCCGTTACGATCGCTGGTAAAAAATATAGATTGGCCATCGGGGCTGAACACAGGTTCAGTATCGATAATTGGCGAGTTGGTAATACGTCGTAAGTTTGATCCGTCAGTTGCGTTTAAAGTGTAAATCTGCGATAAGCCATCTCGTGTCAAGACAACGGCAAGGGTTTTGCCATCAGGTGACCACGAGGGTGCAGAATTATTTCCTTTAAAATTAGCAACGGGCACGCGCTTGCTTGTTGATAACTCATGAACGTAAACCACAGGTTTACCTGATTCAAAACTCACATAAGCTAATTTTGACCCGTCAGGCGACCAAGCCGGTGAAATGATGGGTTCGCGTGAGCGCAACGCAACTTGTGGGTTTTGCCCGTCAGCATCAGCAATTTGTAATTCAAAGGTGTTGCCTTGTTTTAAAACATAAGCAATACGGGTTGCAAAGACGCCGCGTACACCCGTAATTTTTTCATAAATACGGTCAGCTATTTGATGCGCAATGCGGCGTAATTCACGATCGCTGCCTGTGAAGACAACGCCATCAAGCGGGGCGCGATTAATGGTGTCAGCCAAGCGGTATTTGACTTCATACCGATCACCAACAAGCGAAACGGTGCCATAGGCCAAATAGTCAGCACCGCGATTGCGCCATTCATCGTAAGCAATGGGCGAATCAACCGTTAAGGTTGCCCCAGTTGTATTAATTAAACGAAACTGACCCGAGCGGGTTAAATCGGCTCGAATGACTTCAGCAATCATGCGGCCAGCAGGGTCGCCACTGAAGTCTGCAATGGCAGCAGGGTACTGTTGTGCCCCCGTTCCCGAAATATCAACCCGTAACTGGGCTTGTACGGAAGTGGCCATGCAGGCCAGAACGCACAACGATAAAAAACGCTTTAACGTTATTTGGGCGCGGTCAGAAAATGCCAAGGCACGCTTTGGCAGGCTGTTGATAAACAAATTTAAACCAAATGATGGCATGGTGTTAAAGCTCCTGTCAGTCGTACATAAAGTAATTTACATCAATGTACGATGGGTATCGTCCAGAGGGTGGGGCTGGGAACGGTGTGCAACGCTTTATGCCTGCTTCCACCGCCCGATCAAAATTGGTATTGCCTGAGGGTTTTCTTAAAGTCGTTGACGACACGACACCATCAGATTTTAACTGCACGCGAAACTCTGCGAAAGGGTTTGTGTTGCCAGAACGAATCGGTGTGGGAAATGATACACCTGGCTTGATGCAGGAGCGAATTTTTCCAGCGTAACCCGAATCTGAACCGCCACCAGCTTGGTTTGAGCTGGCTGTGCCCCCCGGAATGCCGGTTGCACCCATCACATCACTTCTAAAGGCATCTTTCAAGGCTTTATCAGCAGCGGCTTTTTTGGCGGCCTCAGCGGCTTTGGCTGCTGCCAGTTTTTTAGCTGCTTCAGCAGCCTCAGCGGCCTGAGCTTTCGCTTCAGCTTCTTTTTTAGCTGTTTCGGCGGCTTGGGCTTCTTCTGCTTTTTTCGCGACTTCATCAGCCTTTGCTTTAGCTAGGGCAACCTCTTTTTTTTGCTGTGCAACTTTTAGCTCTTCTTGTTTTATTTTTTCTTGCTTCGCTTGCTCTTCGCGTTGCTGTTCTAATTCAGCCAATAATCTTTCTTGCTTAATTTTTTCTAAACGTATTTTTTCAACTTTTTCTTTTTCGATCTTTTCTTTTTCAAGGCGTGCGGTTTCAAGCGCAACCTGTTGACGCTTTTCTTCCTCTTTTCTCTTGCGGTCTTCTTCGAGCGCAATGTCAGGATCAACAACCGGTTCGGGCGCTTTAGTCACAGCCGGTGGTTCGGGCGGTGGAGGCGGTGGTGGGGGCGGCGGCGGTGGCGGAGGTTCAATCGGCTTTGGTGTTTCGGGTGGCGCTGGGGCAGGGTCAGTCTCAACCGGTGGCGCCGCATTGGGTGTGCCGTCAGCCCATAACTCAACCTGCATGGGCCCTGCACTTTCAATTTTAAGGTTCCAGTTGGCAAACAGCAAAACAGCCAGCAAAACGTGAATAGCTAGGGCAATGCTGAAAGCCTGCCAATTGAAATCATTTTGACCAGCGGTCAAGTTTTTAGCGCGTGAGGTATTACCCTTAAGCATTAACGACCTGCAGGTTGACGATTGGGTGTGGCCTCAGATGACTTTTGGTCGACCAGTAAACCAAGCCGCGAGACCCCGTTGGCGCGTAAGTCGTCCATTACTTTAACCACTGACTCGTAGGGCACGCGCCCATCGGCAGCAATTAAGACCGGTTGATTGGGTTGCAACACAGATAATATCGTTTGCGCCAACGCATTTCGGGGCACTTCAACAAATTGGGCCCCAGACTCACGCTTTCGCCACTGAACACTGCCATCTTGCTTGATTTGAATTTCAAGCGGTGTGACGGGTACCGCCGCCGCTTGACCGACTGAGGGCAGTTCGACAACGCCAGGCGTGATGAGGGGTGCTGTCACCATAAAAATAACCAGTAACACCAACATCACGTCGATATACGGGACGACATTGATTTCGTTTTTGAGTCGACGACCAGGCCGACCGTAGTCTGAGCGCATAGATGACATTAACGGGCCTGACGTTGAAGAATGTTGAGAAATTCATCGACAAATGATTCAAAGCGTATCGATAAGCGGTCAATATCATGGGTGTAGCGGTTGTAGGCCACAACAGCTGGTATGGCTGCAAACAAACCAATTGCTGTAGCGATTAACGCTTCAGCGATACCGGGTGCAACAGCAGATAATGTTGCTTGTTGAACATTGGCTAAACCTAAAAAGGCTTGCATAATGCCCCAGACCGTTCCCAGCAAACCGACGTAAGGGCTGACTGAGCCGGTCGAGGCTAAGAAGTTAAGGTTTGATTCGAGGCCATCCATTTCGCGTTGAAACGATGCACGCATGGCGCGACGGGCGCTATCGAGTTGGTGTGAGGTGTCGCCAGCAACTTGGGTGCGACGCGCTTTTAAAAACTCAGTCATGCCCGAGTCAAAAATACGTGCCAAAGCCCCATGTTCGGCTCGACGCGTTGAAACAGATTGGTGCAAAGTGGCTAAGTCTCCGCCAGACCAAAAGTCATTTTCAAACTGTGTGGTGCGACGTAACGCTTGTTTAATCGCTGAGTATTTTGAAAAAATAATTGTCCACGATGCGATCGAAGCAACAACCAATAACAACATGATCAGCTGAACGGGCAAACTGGCATGAAGGATCAGCGAAACAATAGACATGTCTGTCGTAGCGGCGGAGGGCATTTTTATTCCTGATAGGTCGATTTGATACGTTCGACAAGAGATTGAGGTAGAGGTTTTACACGAAGCGAATCGGCATGAACACAACCGACTTTGATTGTGCCTTGGGCGAGTAGTTCCTGATCACGTAAAACACGCTGGGCAAAGTGTAACGAAGCGCGCCCGAAATAGGTGATGTCTGTATGAATATGAAGGAGCTGATCAAGTCTAGCAGGTGCTTTATATTGAATACTAAGCTCTGCCACAATAAACATGAGCCGTGTCGAGGCAACTAATTCGGCCTGTGCTACGCCTTTGCCACGCAGCCATTCTGTTCGAGCGCGTTCCATAAACTTTAAATAATTAGCATAAAAAACCACACCACCTGCATCAGTGTCTTCATAGTAGACACGAATAGGAAAAATATGCGAATGGGTGCTGTGTTGAGTTTGCAAGTAATAAGGTAAAGATAAAAAGACTAAGAAAAGACTAAGAAATTTAGTTCGGGGTTTGGTCAGACTTTAATTTGACTTGAGCTCGGCTTCAGTTTGGTTAACTCATTTGGGCCAATTGATCTAAAACTTGTTTTGATGTTTCGTCAATATTAACAAGTTGCATATCGCCTTTGGCGCGTTGCATAATTTCAATTTGGCCTTGAGCGATACCGCGATCGCCGATGGTGATGCGCATTGGCACGCCAATGAGCTCCCACTCAGCAAACATAACGCCTGGGCGTTGGTCGCGATCATCAAGAATGACGTCTACACCTTGACTCAACAATTGATTGTAAAGCTTTAAGCTTTGTTCACGAACGGCCTCGCTTTTGCCCCAACCCAGTGCACAAATAACGACTTCAAACGGAGCAATAGCGCGTGGCCAAATGATGCCGCGATCGTCATGACTTTGTTCAATGGCGGCGCCCACAATGCGCGTAACACCTATGCCGTAACACCCCATTTCTAATAAAGCAGGTTTACCTGTCTCATCTAAAAAAGTCGCATTTAAAGCTTTTGAGTATTTTGTACCTAAATAAAAAACATGGCCGACTTCAATGCCACGTTGAAGGCTGAGTGTGCCCTGACCGGAGGGGGTTTGATCACCTTCAACCACATTTCGAATGTCAGCCACGATGCTGGGTTCGGGTAAGTCGCGTGCCCAATTTACACCCTGAAGATGAAAGTCAGATTCATTGGCACCCACCACAAAATCGTGCATGTTAGCGACTGTAAGGTCAGCGATCACACGTGCCGGCTGCTTTGAGTTTAAGTTTGCATCGTTCAGGCCAACGGGCCCAAGTGAACCAGGCGAGGCACCAAAATGGCTCACAATTTCAGCTTCACTTGCCAATCTAAAACCCGCTTCAAACCCAGGTAGTTTGCCGAGTTTGATTTCATTCAGTTCGTGATCACCGCGCACCAACAGCAAGTGAATTTGAACGGGTTGGTCAGGTGTTTCGGTCACCACGACAATTGATTTAACGGTCTGGTTCAAAGGCACTGACAAAAACGTAGCCAGCGCTTCACAGGTTTTAACATCTGGTGTGTGCACTTTATTTAAAGTTTGCGTGGGTGTGGCACGTTGCGCAATTAAGCCGGGTGCAGCGGCCAATTCAATATTGGCGGCATAATCACCGTTGGGGTCGTAAGCGATGAGGTCTTCGCCAATATCAGCAATGACTTGAAACTCATGACTTTGAGACCCGCCAATAGAGCCGGTGTCGGCCGATACAGCTCTAAACATTAAACCTATTTTGGAAAAAATACGTTGATACGCGTCAAACATGATGCGGTAACTTTCTTGGGCGCCTTCGATGTTGCGGTCAAACGAGTAAGCGTCTTTCATGGTGAATTCGCGACCGCGCATGATGCCAAAGCGGGGGCGACGCTCATCTCTAAATTTAGTTTGAATATGATAAAAATTAACGGGCAATTGACGCCAGCTTTGTATTTCATGCCTCGCAATGTCGGTGATAACCTCTTCAGAGGTGGGTTGCAACACAAAGTCGCGACCATTGCGGTCTTTAACACGCAAGAGTTCGGGGCCATACTGTTCCCAGCGGCCCGATTCAACCCAGAGCTCGGCGGGTTGAACAACGGGCATTAAAAGTTCAAGCGCCCCGGCCGCATTCATTTCTTGTCGCACAATCGCTTCGACTTTGCGAATCACGCGTAAACCGAGCGGCATATAGCTATAAATGCCACCCGCAAGCTTACGAATCATGCCTGATCGCATCATGTACTGATGGCTGATAATCTCAGCGTCGTTGGGGGCTTCTTTAGTGGTGCTGAGGTGAAAGGCGCTGGCTCGCATGTGTTGGGGTAATCAATAAGGTTGAAGTGACGGTTAAGTACGTATAATAAATTCAATTGTATTGAATTTAGTTGAGATCATTATGCTAGACCGGGAAGGTTACCGTCCCAATGTCGGCATTATCCTTGTAAACCAAAAGAATGAAGTCTTTTGGGGTAAGCGAGTTCGTGAGCATGCTTGGCAGTTTCCGCAGGGCGGTATTAAGTTAGGTGAAAGCCCAACGCAAGCTATGTTACGCGAACTACACGAGGAAGTCGGGCTTAAGCCTGAACATGTGCAGATTTTGGGCCGAACACGTGATTGGCTTCGGTACGACGTACCCAGTCATTTTATTAGGCGCGATTCGCGTGGGCATTATCGTGGGCAAAAGCAAATTTGGTTTTTGCTGCGTCTAACGGGTCGTGATACCGATGTGCAGCTTCGAGCAACTGAACACCCCGAGTTTGACGCTTGGCGCTGGAGCGAGTATTGGTTAGCCCTTGACGCAGTCATTGAGTTCAAACGAGATGTTTATAGCCGCGCTTTAAATGAATTGTCACCTTTTCTTGATCGTCAAGCGCGCATGCGGTCTCAGGTGCGGTCACACATGAGGAACCCTTATATGTCAACTCAGACGCTTGATTAGGCTTGAGGTGTCCCACCGGGCACCACCCATTTTTTGTACATCAGCATAAAACTGATCAACCAAAGCGGTAACGGGAACACGGGCGCCATTGCGACGCGACTCATCAAGCACCAAGCTCAAGTCTTTACGCATCCAGTCAACGGCAAAACCAAAGTCAAATTTTCCTTGAACCATGGTTGCACCGCGGTTTTCCATTTGCCAGCTTTGTGCAGCCCCTTTACTGATGACATCAAGAACAACATTCATATCAATTTTGGCTGCTTGACCAAATGCAATGCCTTCAGACAAACCTTGAATCAGGCCAGCAATACAAATTTGATTCACCATTTTGGCTAACTGCCCTGAACCAATTTCGCCTATTAGCGTGACAGCTCGGGCATAAGACAGGGCAATCGGTTTAATTTTGTCAAATATTGCTTCATCACCACCACACATAATCGTTAAGGCACCATTGACTGCGCCAGCTTGACCGCCAGAAACAGGGGCGTCAACAAATGCTACCTGCTGCTGTGCTGCGATAGCATGAAGCTCACGCGCCACTGAAGCTGAGGCGGTGGTGTGATCAACAAAAAAAGCACCTGGCTTCATGCCGGCTAAGGCGCCTTGCTCGCCCAAAACCACGCTTCGTAAGTCATCATCGTTGCCAACACAACAAAATACAATTTCAGCCTCAAGGCAAGCTTCTTTAGGCGTGGCGCCATGTTTGCTCCCAAATTCCTTTACCCAAGCTTGAGCCTTGCTGGCACTTCGATTAAAAACAGTGACATGATGGCCTGCGCGCGCCAAATGGCCCGCCATAGGGAAACCCATTACGCCCAAACCCAGAAATGTGACTTTAAGGGGGGCTGTGGTGACGTATGGGCGCGTCTGAATGCTAGTTTGATTTGTCATGATGATCTCTACAAAAATGGGGGAGCTAAAAAAGATCTATAAAATATGTGTTTGCAACGCATTTGCAACGCGTTTGCAAAGTGTTTGCACAGTGTTTGTATTTTAAAGGGTCTTTTTTAAGTATTGTTTAAAATGCGTGTTCACACTAACTTCAATTTTTGATTTACGATTGCAAATATGTTTGATGATCTCGACCACCTCGCGCAACGCATACTTCAATTGGCATCACGTATGCAAGCTCAACACCATACGATTGATCAGTTGAATCAGTCGATTGTCGCATTACGTACTGAGCGCGACTCACTAACCGCACAATTACAAACGCGAACAGAAAAATTGACCCACGCCGAAACCTCGCTTAGCGCAACCTTAACTCAGGTAGGCGACTTAGCAGCCAAGGCTCAGGCTGATCAGGTGCACTTTCAAGGCACGCTCGATTTATTCAAAGAAGAGCACGCCGCGTTACAGACGCAGGCGAAAACGTACAATACTCAATTAAGTCGGCTTCGAGAAGTGAATCAATCGGCTCAGCAGCGTATCAACCGCGTGCTTGAGCAGTTGCCTGGCGCCACCCCGTCGGAGACCGCGTAATGGAACGAGTAGAAATTAATATTTTGGGCCGAGACTACTCATTGGCTTGCCCTCCTGAAGAACGCGCAAGCCTCAAGGCGGCAGCTGACCACGTGGCACAGTTGGCAGGGCGTATTCAAGGTACGGGCAAAGTGGCAGGTAACGAGCGTATTGTTGTGATGGCCGCCATACAGATTGCAGTTGAGCTTTTAACCACTCAAGCACCTGATGGGCCAATGGCCGGTTTGGCAGTTGGTGATTTCAAGCGTAGAATCAAAGATATGAACACAATATTAGATGAGGCTTTAAGTTCATCTACCAAGTAAAAGCCGTTAAGGCTTAAAAGTTTGTCCCTGCGGTGTTCGTGACATGGTCATATATTCTCTGAACCAATGCTTATGGCATTTAGGTTGCGGGTCGATCGGCAGGTATGCATGCTCCTAGCGGGTGTGCTCAAAACCGATTGCGAAGTGACCGTCTTGAACCGATGGTTCGAGATGCCGACCTTGACGACACTAGCGGGGCATTATTTATTATTCAGTCTTTATTATTTAGTCATTATTATTTAGTAAAGAATGAATAGTTATTAAAGAGTTATTAAATAGTTATTTTTTAATACTTCTTTTAAACAGCACGGCGCCAGCCAAGACCATCGGTATGCACAGCCATTGACCCATACTTAGGTTGGCGGCAAGCAAACCTAAAAAGGCATCGGGCTCACGGGTGTATTCAGCTAAAAAGCGAAACACCCCGTAACCCATCAAAAAGACTGCGCTAATCTGCCCAACGGGTCGAGGCACTCGCGCAAACCACCACACCAGCACAAACAGCGAGAGGCCCTCAAGCCCAAATTGATAGAGCTGAGACGGGTGCCGGGCTATGCCGTCGGCTGCACCCGGAAATGCCATGCCCCAGGGTAGATCAGTCGGGCGACCCCACAGCTCACCGTTCATAAAATTACCCAGCCTGCCTGCCGCTAAGCCCAAGGGTATGAGCGGAGCAATTAAATCGCCTAGTTCAAGAAATTTGTATTGGCGACGATAAGAAAAGAGTGCCATCATCGCTAGAACGCCTAACAGGCCACCATGAAAAGACATGCCGCCTTGCCAGATGTAAAGAATTTCATGTGGGTTTGAAAAATAATAAACAGGCTTATAAAAGAGCACATAGCCCAGACGACCGCCCAATACGACACCCAACATGCATAAAAAAATTAAGTCTTCAAAGTCGACTAGCGTAACGCGCGTTAAATGCCGCTTGACGCGCCAGCGCCCTAAAAGCCAAGCTGAACCAAAACCAATCAAATACATCAAACCATACCAATGAACGGCGAAAGGACCGAACTGAATGGCAATTGGGTCTATTTTTGGAAAATTAATCATGAATTGATCTGAAAAGTTTGTGTAAAGTTGTATATGTTCCATAATAACCGTCTCAATCTAATCACTCATAAAACTTATTCATTACTGGGGAAGTCGCATGTCAAAATATGAACGCTCAAGCCACATTACTGAGGGTGTAGCGCGGGCACCGAACCGCTCTATGTACTACGGCATGGGTTACAAAGAAGCTGACTTTGAAAACCCCATGATTGGGGTGGCAAATGGTTTCTCCACGATTACCCCCTGTAACAGTGGCTTGCAACCCTTAACTGATGCCGCAGTGGTTGCGATTCGCGAATCAAAAGGCAACCCTCAGGTTTTTGGTGTTCCCACCATATCTGATGGCATGTCGATGGGCACTGAGGGCATGAAGTTCTCGCTCGCTTCTAGAGAAGTGATTGCCGACTGCATTGAGACAGCTGTGCAAGGCCAGTGGATGGACGGTGTGGTGGTTGTGGGTGGTTGTGACAAAAACATGCCAGGCGGCATGATTGCTCTGGCGCGCATTAATGTGCCGGGTATTTATGTTTATGGTGGCACCATCAAGCCAGGCCATCATAAGGGTAAAGATTTAAATATTGTGTCGGTGTTCGAAGCGGTCGGTGAGTTCACCATGAACCGTATGAGCGCGGAAGACTTCAAAGCAATAGAGCAAAAAGCCATTCCAGGTACCGGTTCATGCGGTGGCATGTATACCGCCAATACCATGAGCTCGTCGTTTGAAGCCTTGGGTATGAGCTTGCCTTACTCAAGCACGGCAGCCAACGAAGATCAAGAAGCCGCTAAGAACGCTGCAGAGGCCGCTCGTGTTTTAGTGCAAGCTGTGCGTGAAAATCGTCGCCCACGCGATATTATTACCCGCGAGTCGATTGAAAATGCGGTCTCAGTCATCATGGCGATTGGTGGCTCAACCAACGCAGTGCTTCACTTTTTAGCGATTGCGCATTCCGCAGAAGTAACCTGGACAATCGATGATTTCGAGCGCATTCGTAAGCGGGTGCCAGTATTGTGTGATTTAAAACCGTCTGGCAAGTACTTAACGGTTGACTTGCACCAAGCTGGTGGCATTCCACAAGTCATGAAAATATTGCTCAACGCGGGTCTTTTACATGGCGACTGCATCACGATCAGCGGCAAAACCATCGCTGAAACGTTAGTCAATGTGCCCGATGAGCCGCCCGCTGGTCAAGATGTGATTCGTGGCATGTCTAACCCGATGTACAAAACGGGTCATTTGGCAATTTTGAAAGGCAACTTGTCACCAGAAGGTGCAGTAGCCAAAATTACAGGTCTCAAAAACCCTTCAATTACAGGTCCCGCACGCGTATTTGACTCAGAAGATTTGGCGATGGAAGCAATTATGGCTCGTCAAATTACCCATGGTGACGTGGTCATTATTCGGTATGAGGGCCCTCGGGGCGGTCCGGGTATGCGAGAAATGCTAGCCCCGACATCGGCCTTAGTTGGTCAGGGCATGGGTGAAACGGTTGGGCTTGTGACAGACGGTCGGTTTTCAGGGGGCACGTGGGGTATGGTCGTGGGTCACGTTGCCCCAGAAGCCTTCGTGGGTGGGGTCATTGCACTGATCGAAGAGGGTGACTCAGTCACTATTGATGCGCACACTTTGCTGCTTCAATTAAATGTGCCCGATGAAGAAATTGAAAAGCGCCGTGCCAAATGGAAGCAACCCACACCTCGTTACACCCGCGGTGTCTTGGCAAAATTAAGTAAGTTGGCCAGCTCGGCAAGTAAGGGCGCCGTGACTGATTTGTTTGAATAATATGGGGCTCAAAATGGGGCTCAATACTGCACCCAGCACGCGCTGGGTATTCAAATGGCTTGTAGCGGGGGCGCTTAGCGTTATGGCGATTTCTGTGGCGGCTGAAGAAGCGATGCGCGACCTGGCACAGGAAAAAGCGTGTTTAGGTTGTCATCAAATTGATAAAAAGCGAGTTGGGCCTGGGTTTAAACAAATTAGCGAGCGTTATGCAGGTCAATCACAAGCCGCACCGCATTTAATAACCGTTATTTTGGAAGGTGGGCGTGGCAACTGGGGTGCTATACCCATGCCCGCCCAAACCCGCGTCTCGCCTGAGCAGGCAAAACAGTTGGCACTCTGGATTCTCACCCTTTCACCACCGAAATAATTAAATTTAATTTTTGCGTCAACAGAAACGATTAATAAAGGGTTTTGCTATGAGCGAAAAAGCAATATTTGGTGGCGGCTGCTTCTGGTGTACTGAGGCGGTCTTTAAACCTATGAAGGGTGTTCTTGAGGTTAAGCCGGGTTATTGCGGCGGGCACGTCACTGCGCCGACCTATGAAGCGATTTGTGGTGGCCAAACCGGGCATATAGAAGTGATCGAGATTGAGTACGACCCTGCACAGGTGTCGTTTGAAACTTTGCTTGAGGTTTTTTTCGCAACGCATGACCCAACCACCCCTGGTCGGCAGGGCAATGATGTGGGTCCACAGTATCAATCAGCTATTTTTTATCAAAACGCGGAACAACTCGAGCAAGCTAAGAAATTTATAAGCATGCTAGATGCCTCAGGCCGCTTCGGTCGACCCGTTTGTACGCAATTACTAACAGAGCAAACACTTTGGGTGGCAGAAAGCTATCACCACGATTACTTTGTACGTAATCCCAACCAAGGTTATTGCCAAATGATTGTGGCCCCTAAGGTTAGTAAATTTAAAAAACAATTCCCAGAGCTGCTAGCATCATAAATTTACGGGGCGAAGTAGTGCAAATGTTATGTAAATTAATTTACGAGTCACACTAAATCAATCATATTTTTTAATTTTTAAAATTCAAACGCCCTGTATTGACCTAGCGCTGTTTTGTTTTAATCGATAAGCAGAAAAAAATGACGATGGCTCTTCGTATCGTTTCAAATAATAAATTGCAGTACATAAAAACTGACTTACAAGGCTGTAAACCAATAGCCGTAACGGTTTGCAGTCAAAGTTACTCAGCTTTAAGAAAAGAAAAATGCGATTAAGTGAGTCGCGAACCCGATCAAGATGTGAAGAAAAAAGAAATATATTTTGAGATAAGTCGTAAAAA
This sequence comes from Bordetella parapertussis, assembly GCA_945883615.1. Lineage (GTDB taxonomy): Bacteria > Pseudomonadota > Gammaproteobacteria > Burkholderiales > Burkholderiaceae_B > Algicoccus > Algicoccus parapertussis_A. The sequence goes on from CAMCYB010000031.1 coordinate 21,542, forward strand.
CCCGCTTTCGGTTTGACACAATAGAAAAAAGCGCCCATAATCTCGTTTCTGTGCAGTGACCACGTTGTTGCAGACACGCAGTTAGTAGTGAAATAGTCAGCTACCAGTCGGATAAACCGACAAGTAAAAAACTAAATAACTAGTAACCAAAGCGAGTGATAATTCACTTGTTAGCGTAAATGTTCTTTAAAAATCTAAACAATCGATAAGTGTGGGCACTTACGATACTGAGCTGAGTTAGGTTGCGTCGCAAGGCATGATTTAACACTTAGGCAAAACGTATTAGAAGTGCTCAAACAAAAAATGAAGTTAAGTACGGAAATAGTGAGCTTAGTGGTTTTGAGTTGGGGTTACGCAAGTAGCTTTAATGAAAGAATTGTTAGGCGAATCATTTTCCTCTTAATTTCTTTGAGTGCGAGAAGAGTCATGAAAATGGCTCTATAAACAG
>CAMCYB010000032.1 GCA_945883615.1 Bordetella parapertussis
CTTGTATAAAACAGAGCTGATTCATCGAAGAGGTCCTTGGAAAACTAAGGCTGCTGTGGAAATGGCAACCCTGGAATGGGTAGCTTGGTTTAATAACCAAAGGCTACTGAGTCGTATCGGGTATATTACTCCTGCTGAGGCAGAAGAAATTTACCATAAGCAACAAAGCATTAAGGCTGTTGAGTGCCAATCACTTTAACCAATCAACCTCCTCAAAACCCGGGGCAATTCATTACTTGCCCTTTCAATACCGCCGACTTGGCTCGCACTGCTTGGTATTTTGCCCATTGCATTGGGCTGTTATAAGTTATACGAACTGTATAAAAACAAGCATGTTGAAAGTGAAGAAGAAGAAAGTAAATTAGAAGCCGATATTAATGCTTCCGAACATCAAGCGGCTAAAAACTTTGGTTCACAAGCGTTAGGTGTTGCCTCGGTAACCTTAGCGAATGGGGGTGACAATTTAGGTATTTATATACCTATTTTTTCCGCGAATTCAGAAGCTTTGCTTGTTTTTGTTATTGTTTTTGCGGTGATGACAGCCGTTTGGTGTGTATTAGGCTACATAATTGTCAACAACCGAGTGTTGGGCATGACGATTCGTAAATATGGTCACAAGATTTTGCCTTTCGTTTTAATTTTGCTCGGTATTGACATTCTGCTCGATGCCTTTTGACCTGACAAAGTAGTTCTTTTAAAGTTTTTTAAACTTTTTCAAAGTTTTATGTAGCCATTACACAGTTGTCATCAAGCCATCACACCGTTGTGATGCGCATCAAATTAGTTGATCCACTTTCGCCAAACGGTAAGCCCGCAATGATAACAATGGGTTTGCCTTTTTTGGCAAAACCCTCTGACAAAGCCACTTCGGCTGCCATGGTGGCGAGTTTCGAGGCGTCGTCGGGGTCGTTGATGTGAACTGAGTGCACACCCCAAACCAGTGAAAGTTTTCGAGAAACCGCCAAGTCATGAGACAAACTCAAAATAGGTGCATCGGGGCGTTCACGGGCTGCTCTTAAGCTACTGTTGCCTGAGCTGGTGTAGCAAACAATGGCCTCTGCATGAACTGAAGCGGCAGCGCTGCGCATCGCGCTGCATATTGCTTGTGCCACATCGTGTTGCGCTGATTCAGTTTGAGCGTGTGAAGCATCGATTAGTTGGCGATACAATGGGTCAGCTTCAGTGCCTGAAATAATGCGGTTCATAAATGAAACCGCTTCTATGGGGAATTTGCCAGCCGCTGACTCTGCAGATAGCATGACGGCATCGGCCCCGTCATAAATTGCGGTGGCTACATCAGACGCTTCAGCACGAGTGGGTACAGGGCTTTCGATCATTGATTCAAGCATTTGAGTCGCCACAATGACAGGCTTACCCCATTTGCGGCACAGCCTAATAATACGTTTTTGTATGGCAGGCACGTTTTCTGCCGGCATTTCAACGCCTAAGTCACCCCGTGCAACCATCACCGCATCTGACGCCTCAATGACCGCTTCTAAGCGTTCAATTGCAGAGGGTTTTTCAAGTTTAGCTAACACCCCAGCACGCCCTTTAATGAGTGCGCGGGCCTCAACTAAATCTTCAGGGCGTTGAACAAATGACAAGGCGATCCAGTCGGCACCGAGCTCAAGTGCGACATCTAAATCTCTACGGTCTTTTTCAGTCAGGGCAGAAATAGGCAATATAACGCCGGGCACGTTCACGCCTTTGCGCTCTGAAAGTTTGCCACCTACCATCACGGTTGTAACCGCTGTTTTGGCATCACACGTGTCAACTTTTACCCTCAGCTTGCCATCATCAAGCAGCAATTCAGCGCCAGGCACCAAGGCAGCAAAAATCTCAGGGTGGGGTAGGTTTACGCGATCAATCGTGCCCAATGCCGAGTCTAAGTCAAACTGAAACGTTTGGCCAACTTTAAGAATGATGGGGCCGTCTGCAAATTTACCCACTCGTAATTTTGGACCTTGTAAATCAGCCAAAATACCAATCGGGCGCCCCATTTCCTTTTCAACTTCGCGCACAATATTAAAACGTGCCTTGTGGTCAGCATATTCACCATGACTAAAATTCATGCGAAAAACATCAACACCGGCTTTAAAAAGGTCTCTTATGACTTCTTTACTTGAGCTGGCAGGGCCCAATGTGGCCACGATTTTAGCTTTACGTGAACGATGCATTTTCATAGTGCTATTCCTTTGAAACAATTAAAATGGCTCTAAAGTCATTCACATTAGTGAGTGTGGGGCCCGTTATAACCGACAGCCCCAGTGCTTGAAAAAAGCCATGGCCATCATTGTTATCTAAATGAACTAACGGCTGAAGGCTCTGTTTGAATGCTCGACTCAGTGTATTGGGGTCAATGGTGGCGCCGGCTATGTCTTCAACCCCATCAACGCCATCGGTATCACCCATGAGCGCGTAAATGGCTGGGTGGCTTCGGGTTGCGATGGCAAAAGATAAAAGACATTCAACATTTCGCCCCCCACGCCCGTCGCCCTTCAAAGTGACCGTGGTTTCACCGCCTGAAAGTAACACGCAAGGTGTTTCAAATGGCATGTTGTGATGGGCAACGTTTAGCGCTATACCCGCTAACACTTTACCGACATCACTGGCTTCGCCCTCGATCATGTCGCTTAAAATATGGGCCTTTATACCCGCTGTTTGAGCCACTTGAGCCGCCGCCTTAAGTGCCATCATGGGTGTGGCGATAATATGAAATGTGGCTTTAGACAAACGGGGGTCGTTTGGCTTGACTGACTCGCCTTGACCGCTTTCTAAAACACGCATCACTGAGTCAGGCAAATCTATACCATAACGTTTAACGATATCTAAGGCGTCTTGACAGGTGGTGGGGTCGGCTACCGTTGGGCCTGAGGCAATATCAATAGGGTTGTCGCCCGGCACGTCAGATAGCAACAATGAAATGACGCGGGCGGGGTAACACGTTGCTGCTAAACGCCCCCCCTTAATACCAGAGAGGTGGCGCCGAACGGTGTTCATCTCGCTAATAGTGGCCCCGCTTTTTAACAAAGCTCGGTTGACCGTTTGTTTATCTTCTAAAGTGATGCCCGCCCAAGGCATCGGCAATAAAGCAGAACCACCCCCTGAAATCAGGCATAAAACGGTATCTTGAGGGGTTAAATCACTCACCAGATCAAAGATGCGTTGCGCGGCCAGCAACCCAGCCACATCTGGAACAGGGTGAGATGCCTCAACAATTTCAATTGATTGGCAGGGTACCGAGTAACCGTAGCGGGTAACTACCAAACCTTCTATGGGGCCGGTCCAATGTTGCTCAACAGTTTGTGCCATGGCAGCAGAGGCTTTACCTGCACCAATAACAATAAAACGACCTGAACCGATTTCATCTGGTTTGGGCATGAAATGCGGTATGCATCGCGCGGGTTGTGCAGACGCGATGGCGGCATCAAACATGTCTCTGAGCAATCTTAGCGAGTTCATTATTTGTGTCGTTTTACGATTTTTGACCGATCTCAAAATTAGCTAATTTTTCTAGGGCACGCACCATTGCTGAATGGTCCCAAGCTTTGCCACCATGCACTTCGAGAATTTTGCTCGAGGCAAAGCCACCCATTAAGGCTTGACGAACTTTGGCTGGGTCAGCACCGGCTTTAGCGGCAAACAGTAAAGCCTCGCTAACGGCTTCAATATTGAGAGCCACAATAATTTGATTTGCGACTTTGGCAGTTTGACCATCACCCACAGCACCGACATGAGTGATGTTCTTGCCCATTAGTTCAAATAAGGGTTTAACTGTGGCAAAAGTCGCGTCTTCGCCGCCCACCATAATCGATAGGGTTGCATTTTTAGCGCCAACCTCGCCACCTGAAACCGGCGCATCAAGGTATTCACACCCTAAAGCCCGTATTTTTTGTGCAAATTCTTTCGTGGCTATGGGTGAAATAGAGCTCATGTCAACGACAATTTTGCCTTGAGATAAGCCCGCAGCAACACCATTTTCCTTAAACAAAACCTCTTCAACATTTGGGGTGTCAGGCACCATCATAAAAATGATGTCAGCATGTTGAGCAACTTCTTGGTTGCTATGGCAAAGGGTCGCTGCCGCGCTATTAAATGCGGCCGGTATTTTGCTACGCGTAAATGTAAAAACGGGGTAGCCCGCGCTGATCAAATGATTGACCATAGGGGTGCCCATAATGCCTAGGCCTATAAAACCGATCTTAGGTTTGGTGTTGCTCATCGTTATTAGTCTCTTTATTAAGTTGTTATAAGTGAATAGATAGCGTTTTTAACTGAATACACCTGTGCACGTTTATTGATTCAATTCTTTAATCCAACCTAAACCTGCTTCAGTTGTTGTTTTAGGCTTGTACTCACACCCAATTGAGCCTTGATAGCCTATTTGGTCTAGATGCTTAAACAGGAAGGCATAATTTATTTCACCTGTGCCGGGTTCAAAACGGCCTGGGTTATCAGCAATTTGTATGTGTGCAATCTTAGGCAATAGCTTCTCAATCGTGGCTGCTATTTCACCTTCCATACGCTGCATATGATAGATGTCATATTGTATAAATACATTATCTGCACCCACCTCATCTATTAAGTCTAAGGCCTGTCGTGAGGTGTTGATATAAAACCCCGGTACGTCATAAAAATTAATCGGTTCAATCAATAAGCGTAAACCGTTTTTCTCAAATTCTTTGGCTGCATATTTAAAATTGTTAACTAATGTTGTTTGTACAGCGGTCAAGTCAGCGTTTAAGGGCAACTTTCCAGCTAAACAATTAAGCTGATTAACACCTAAAACGTTGGCTTAGGCAATACCGCTCGCAACCCCTTCTTTAAATTCTTCAATACGGTCAGGATGGCAGGCAATGCCCCGTTCACCGGCGTCCCAGTCACCTGGGGGTAGGTTGTGTAACACCAACTCAAGATGGTTTTTATCAAGCAAGGCTTTAAGCTCTTGGGCTGACCATGCGTAGGGAAACAAAAACTCAACTGCTTTAAACCCATTTTTGTGTGCCGCTTCAAATCGTTCTAAAAAAGGCCTTTCAGTAAAAAGCATGGTCAGGTTTGCTGCAAATTTTGGCATATTTTTTCGCTTTTTAATTTACTATCAAATCTGTTTGACGATTGAGCAATTAAAAAAAGGTCAAGGCACTTTTTTCGAAAAACTTATCAATCAAACAATATATGACACATATTACAATTCAGTTCGCGTTTATTGATTGCTTTGTAAAGAGTATTTAGTGATGCTGCAAGTTGTAACCAAAAATATATTTTTAAATTAGGCAAATGATGAGTCAACAAAAAATCGGGTTAATCGGCTTGGGTGCTATGGGCCTTGGCATGGCTGGTTCATTAAGACGTGCGGGTTACGACGTGCATGTTTGCGATATTCGTAAAATGGTTGCAGATGATTTTGCTCGGGCGGGTGGGGTGGCCCATGACACGCCGGCAGCGTTAGCGCAGCATGTTGAGATTATTGTAGGTGTAGTGGTAAATGCAGAGCAAACTGAAGCATTGTTATTTGGTGAAAAGGGTGCTGCAAGCGCCATGGCAAAAGGTAGCCTTTATGTGATGTGCTCTACGGTTGACCCCAATTGGTCGATTGGGCTTGAAAAGCGCTTAAACGATTTAGGGCTACTGTATTTAGATGCACCTATTTCGGGTGGTGCCGCAAAGGCGGCATCGGCTCAAATGACAATCATGAGTGCGGGCACACCAAGTGCTTACGAAAAAGTGGGCAATGCCTTAGAGAGTATGGCCGCTAAGGTATACAAACTGGGTGATCAAGCCGGTCCGGGTAGTCAAGTCAAAATTATTAATCAATTGTTAGCGGGTGTTCACATTGCCGCCGCTGCCGAGGCGATGGCCTTAGGTTTGCGTCAAGGGGTTTCGGCAGATGCCTTATACGAAGTCATTACCCACAGTGCTGGCAACAGCTGGATGTTTGAAAACCGTATGGCTCATGTTTTAGCGGCCGATTACACACCGCTTTCAGCTGTCGATATTTTTGTTAAAGATTTAGGCTTGGTTCTCGATACGGCAAGAGCAAGCAAATTCCCCTTACCCCTTTCAGCCACGGCACATCAAATGTTTATGCAGGCTTCCAGTGCAGGTTATGGTCGGGAAGATGATTCGGCGGTGATCAAGATATTTCCGGGCATTACTTTGCCAGAAAAGAAATGAAAACATCTTCAAAAAAACCTCTCTTAGGTTGCATAGCAGATGATTTCACCGGTGCCACTGATTTAGCCAATAACTTGGTTAGACGTGGCATGCGTACCGTGCAGACAATAGGCGTTCCCTTAAATCAAGACACTCGCATTGATGCAGATGCCATTGTTGTGGCCTTAAAGACGCGCACAATACCGGCAAGCGATGCGATTTCTCAGTCATTAGAGGCTCTACATTGGCTGCAGTCACAAGGCGTTGAGCAAATTTATTTTAAATATTGCTCAACGTTTGATTCTACCGTACAAGGCAATATTGGTCCCGTCATTGATGCCCTGTTAAAGGCTTTAAAGAGTGACTTTACAGTGGCATGCCCGGCGTTTCCTGAAGCGCACAGAACGATCTACAAAGGGCATTTGTTTGTGGGCGATCAATTGCTTTCAGATAGTGGTATGAAAAACCACCCTTTAACCCCCATGACTGATGCCAACTTGGTGCGTGTGCTGCAATCGCAAACCCAACGCAAAGTGGGGTTAGTTGATTATCTAACCATCAAGAACGGGCCAGAAGCGATTACGCAAAAATTTAAAGAACTCAAAGCAGGTGGTATTGAAATTGCGATATTAGATGTGATTTCTAATGATGATTTACTTCACATTGGTCAAGCGCTGGCAGGTATGCCATTGGTTACGGCGGGGTCGGGCGTTGCGATCGGCTTGCCTAACAATTGGGGTCTGAGCCCAGCAGACAATTCATCATCTGTTCTTGGGTTTGATCAAGGTCAAGGCCAAGAACAAGGTTTTCAAGCCATACTTTCAGGTAGCTGTTCTCTCGCTACAAATGCTCAGGTAAAAAGCTTTCGCGAACTGGGGTTGCCCTGTTTTTGTATTGACCCCTTAGCCCTTGATCAGGGTGAAGATGTGCTGGGTCAGGCTTTGCTCTGGGCTCAACCGCATTTGGGTAAACAACCTGTTTTGTTCTACGCCACGGCAGAGTCTGAAGAGGTTAAGCAATTTCAAATGGCCTTAGGCATCGATTATGCGGGTCAATTAATCGAGACAGCGCTTGCAAATATTGCAACAAAACTAGTCGGTCTTGGCGTCAAGCAACTTGTTGTTGCAGGTGGCGAAACCTCGGGTGCAGTCATTAAAGCGTTAAGTATTGATAAAATGACTATTGGGCCTCAAATCGCGCCTGGGGTGCCTTGGACATCTGCAATTGTTGCAGGTGAACTTATTTTTATAGCTCTTAAATCAGGTAATTTTGGCGGTAATGATTTTTTCACTGGGGCTTTTAAAAAATTAAATGAATGAAGCTGATCTTCGTGAAGAAATCTGCAGAGTAGGGCTCTCTCTTTATCAACGCCACTACGTGCACGCGTCTGCAGGCAATATTAGCGTTCTTTTACCCGCTGATGACGGCTACTTAATTACCCCAACAGATGCTTGCTTAGGGCATTTGAATGTTAAGTCAATCGCTAAAGTTGACGTTAACGGCCAACAGATAAGCGGCGACCGCGCTTCAAAAACGCTTACCTTGCATCGTTCTATTTATGTTGCAGAACCCACTGCACAGTGTGTCATACATACCCATAGTACCCACTTGGTCGCATTAACTCTGCATGACGTGTTGAACCCAGATGATATTTTGCCGCCCATTACGCCATACTTTGTGATGAAAGTTGGGCATGTGCCGTTCATTCCCTATCACCGGCCCGGCGACCCTAAAGTGGGTGAACTGATTACCCAAAAAATTCGCCAGATGCAAGCACGCAACACACCCATTAGGGCTGTGATGCTTGATCGCTTAGGCCCAAATGTATGGCATCAAAGTCTTGCGCAAGCAAGTGCTGTTTTAGAAGAATTAGAAGAAACAGCACGTTTGTATTTGATGATTAAACCAACATCGTTATCTGACAGTCAAATTCAAGAGCTTCGTGACCATTTTGATGCAAAGTGGTGAAGGCATCTTGAGCCACTAAGCAAACAGCGCCTGTTCTTTTAGCCATTTTGATAAACCTGAGTCATTTTGAATTTGTACAAATTCGCCTTTTAAATCGCGAATGCGTAGTTGTTGCCGCAGTTTGATTGATTCAAGGTGGTGGTTTAAGCGTTCATTTGTTAAGGCACGTGAAGAAGGTAATACGAATTCGGCAACAGCGTGTAACTCAGCATCACGATGCTCGCGATTGAGGGCTTTAATTCGTATTTGTAGCAATTCAATTAGACCTTGAGTTGATTGCGCACCAAACGTATGCAGCGAATTTCCCGCAACACCTGATTTACTTTCACCACTTGTTTCTACGTTAAATTGTGTTTGCAACCTAAGTAGCGCCACCACATCTTGACGCCCATAAGCAATATTGGCTTGGCTCATCAATTCATTTTTTTGTTTGCGAATGTCTGGGTCTGGCTCACGATCAGGGTGAAGTTGACGGGCGAGTTGACGATAAATGTGCCTTAAAGCCTGGCCCGCTTTGTCAAGTATATGTTTGGTGTGTTCAGCATCTTGATGTTTTTGTTTTTTTGAGTTTTGTTTTTGCTGATCTTTGGCTTTTTCTTGGGCTTTTTTGTGCATTTGATCAAAACGCGCTTGAATCATGTCTTCAAGCGAATCAAAATCTTCTGGGTTTTCGGCTTCTTCGTTCATCATTTCTTCATAGAAGGCTTGCGCTTCTTCCATTTGAATGCGCTCAAGATCAGCCAGTGGCGTTTCGCTATGCATGTCATGTATTTCACGCATTTTTTCATCGCCTGCCAAAGCATAGTCAAGCGCCATAGCAGTAATTATTTCACCCAACATTCGGTTTACTCGGGGTGCAAGTTTGCCTTGAAGTCTTCTTTGGCTTAACCAAATGACCATGTTGCGTTTTATTTCGTCTTGACGCTTAACCAGCGGGTTGATGGTTTGCGCAAAAACAATACGATGCTGATCAATTAACTTTTTTAAAGTTTCAATTTGACCTTCGATATGTTGGGCGTCTTCAACCAACAAAGAAAAACGTTTTTGATCGCGCGCTGAAACCAGGGAATCATCTGTGACGATGAGTGCTGTTTCAAGCGATTTTTTGCCAGTCTTTTTGGTGGCGCGCCGGCGTGGCGCTTTTGGAAGTGGGCTATCAAGTGTTTCAGTATCAGACATTATGGCTATTTAAAAAAATTGACGATGGCAATTTGAAAAATTGAAGGTTTAAGATTTTGACCGTAACCTTACAAATGACAAAACCTGTAGATTTTACAGGTAAAGTTCTGACAAGAGTTTGATGCAAATTTGTGGTTATGGTCTTCTTGGTTTATGTTTTTTTTGTGAGTTCATCATTTCGATAGGGTAGATGAAGCGTTTAGCTTGCCAGACAACAGCGTGTCATGTTAAGAGACCCTGTGCATAGTGTGCATTTAACCCACTGCTAACCAGGGCAGAAGTGCACGATGAAACAGGCGCTTATGCTGTAGAGTTATATATGGTTGATACATTTACTCTGCAAGTGATTAAAATAAAAAGTGTATCTATTAAAAAATCTCTCACACTCAGTTTAAATGTAGCTTTCTAATTATTTGTAGATCGTCTTAAGGTGCACACACCATGCCGGCGTTAACAGGTTTTACGCTTTTATTGATTTTTCAGGCGCTTGGTGAGGCGTTAGTGAGGGTTTTTAACTTGCCGTTACCTGGCCCTGTCGCGGGTATGGTTTGTTTGGTTCCCGCTTTATATTGGTCGCCTTTACGACACACGGTTCAAGCAGCCGCTGATTTTTTACTAAATAATTTATCGTTATTGTTTGTGCCAGTTGGTGTGGGGGTGATGACGCACCTTAGTTTATTGTCTGAGTTTGGCGTGCGTATTGGCTTCATTTTGGTTGTGTCATCTGTGGTGGGTATAGCTGTCACGGCTTGGCTGCTGGGCCACAGAAAAGAAGACGATCATGTCTGATTTTGTCGAGCTCTGGACCTACCTTTCAACCACGCCATTGTTTGGCTTAGCGTCAACGCTCGCTTTATACCTAGTCACCAGTGCCATTTATAAAAAACTAAATCAACACCCTTTAGCCAACCCTGTTTTATGGACAGTGATTGTTTTAGCGTTGGCCCTAACGTTGCTCAAAGTGCCTTATCAAACCTATTTTTCGGGCGCGCAGTTTATTCACTTTTTACTGGGCCCTGCGGTGGTTGCTCTGGCATGGCCATTGTGGCTAAAACGCGTTGACCTGATGCGGCGTTTACCGCGTTTGTTCATGGCTGCTTTTGTCGGTGGTGTGGTGTCAGCAGTGATAGCGGTCGCCATGGCATGGATGCTTGACTTGCCTCAGTATTTGGCCATGTCACTGGCGCCCAAATCAGTTACGGCACCGGTGGCAATGGGTTTGGCTGAAAAAATAGGTGGGTTGCCTGAATTGGCTGCAATTTTTGCTGTGTTGACGGGTTTAATTGGCGCACTGTTAGGCAAATATATATTTGATTTTATTGGCATTGCACGAGACACCAGTGGGTGGGCACAGCGTGGCTTTGCTCTGGGCACTATTTCACATGGTATTGGCGCTGCACGCGCGATTCAAGTTCAACCCACCGCAGGCGCTTTTGCTGGGCTTGCCTTGGGTTTGCAGGTCATACTGGCATCACTCTGGATGCCTGTGCTGCTTTGGCTTGTCATATGGCTCAACCCAACTTGGGGTTGATGTTGGGTTAATGTTGGGTTAATGTTGGGTTAATTTTGGGTAAATTTTGGGTAAATTTTGGGTAAATTTTTGGTTAATGCATTTCATAAAAATAAATGCTTGGCCAATTTGTTAAATCACGGCACCATCTCGAGGGATGTCCCAAACTGTTTTAAAGTCTTGCGCCATGGCAAAACTACTGGCTTGTGCTAAAGGCCAACCTAATTGAAACACACGTGTGCGCAACGTACCACGTAATATTTCACCGTCTTCAAAATCTGGAAATAACACTGACATCAGGCTCACATGATTGGTTGCGCTGCGACAGGCAATGTGATGTGTGCGCAATTGGTTCGGGTGAGACAGGCCGGCTGCACCGACTAATTCTGCCAAGGACTTGAGTGTATTACGATGAAAATTTGCAACCCTAGGGGCTTTGTCAGTTACGACCAAGGCGCGTTGACGGCCTTCGTCTTGTGTGGCGACACCCGTTGGGCACTTACCCGTATGACATTGTTGAGCTTGAATACAGCCAATTGCAAACATAAAAGCACGAGCGCTGTTGCACCAATCTGCACCTAAAGCAAAAACACGTGCCATATCAAATGCCGAAACAATTTTGCCTGATGCACCCAGTTTAATTTGATCGCGAATACCCAACCCCACCAAGGTGTTGTGCACTAAACGCAATGCCTCGCGTAGGGGCGTGCCAACATGATCAGCAAACTCGACGGGTGCGGCACCGGTGCCGCCCTCAGCGCCATCAATCACAATAAAATCAGGTTTGATATCGGTTTCGATCATGGCTTTAGCAATGGCAAACCATTCCCAAGGGTGGCCAATACAAAGTTTGAAACCCACTGGTTTGCCACCAGACAAACGACGTAATTTATCTACAAACATCAACAAACTTATGGGTGAATTAAAAGCGCTGTGTGATGCAGGCGAGTTACAGTCTTTACCAACAGGTACACCTCTCGCAGCGGCAATCTCTGGGGTGACTTTGCTGCCTGGCAAAATGCCACCATGCCCAGGTTTCGCACCTTGTGAAAGTTTGATTTCAATCATTTTGACTTCTGGTCGTGTTGCATTGGCCGCAAACGCTTGATCATTAAAATGACCCTCGTTATCGCGACAGCCAAAGTAACCCGAACCAATATTCCAGATCAAATCACCACCAGGCCTGAGATGATATGCACTGATGCCACCTTCACCCGTGTCGTGCGGGAAATGACCGATTTTTGCACCTTCATTCAGTGCCAAAATCGCATTGGCTGATAAAGAACCAAAACTCATGGCTGAAATATTTAAAACCGACAAATGCATGGGTTGCTTACAGGCAGGGCCACCCACTGTGATTCTAAAGTTAGGGTCTTTGATGTGTTGCGGTGTCATCGAGTGGTTGATCCACTCATAGTGATCGTTATAAACGTCTATGTGGGTACCAAACGCCCGTTTATCGATTTGTTGCTTGGCGCGTTGGTAAACCATGGTTCGGCTGTCACGCGAAAAGGGGGTGTCTTGACTGTCATCTTCAAAAAAATATTGTCTCAGTTCAGGCCTAATTGACTCAAAAAAGTAGCGCAGATTTCCTATGATCGGGTAGCTGCGTCGAACGGCATGATGTGTTTGTTTCAGGTCGTAAAAGCCCAACGCAGTAAGGGCTAAAAACAGTACGGTTAAAACTAACCAATCAAGAGAGAGGGTTAGAGCCATTGCTAAGGTGACAATACTGGCAAAGATAGCAATATAAATAAAGGGCGCTGTAACGGCCGACAAAAAGCATGATTATGCTCCGAAAAATATTACGGTCGCAACAATAAGTAGTCGACCCATGCAACGATACCACTTAACGTTATCATTGAGATAATGGTTGTTACTAGTATTGATTGTGCACTGGCAGTGGCTTGGCGTTTATATAAACTGGCCAACATAAAAGGCCCTGTTCCCAGGGGCAGGGCGCTGGTCAAAATAGCAACCCAAGCCCACATGAGAGGCATATTAAACACCCATAATGTCAAAACCATGACAACAAAAGGCTGAATCAGTAACTTGACCACACTAATGTGATTAACAGCGCGTGTGCGGGTTTGCTTAGGGGTATGGGCTAAGAACAGGCCAATGGCCACCAACGCACAAGGTGTAGCAGCGGCCCCAAGAAAATTTAAAAAACTAAGGGCGGCTACCGGTTGCCATAAATCTAACCCAGACCAAAATATACCTAATAAGGGTGACACCAATAAGGGGTTACGAATGACTGAGCGGCTGACTTTTAATAAGGCAGGCCCAATGCCTTTCCCTCGAGCTAGTTTGAGTTCGATACAAATAATGGTAATACCAAATTGCACCGTTACGGTCATCACTGTGCAAATAATAGAGGGTGCCAACGCGTCAGGCCCAAACACAATGAGCATCAGAGGTATGCCCATAAAACCAGCGTTACCGTAACCCGCGCTCATGCTGTTGATGATGCGATCAATGGGGTCAAGGTTGTCGTGCCGACTTAAAAACCAATAAGACGCTGCAGCGGCTGCAACACCTAGCATGTAGGCTGCCATGAACCCAGGTTGAGCCAATTGGTCAATTGGGGTACGTGCCATGGCAGTAAAAAGCAGGGCAGGTAGCGCCAAATAAATGACAAATTGATTCAGTACGCGGGTTGAAGATTGATCAAGAATATGGGTGCGAGCAGCAAACCAGCCAGCAAAAATGAGAGCAAAGACTGGAAAAACAGCTTCAAAGACAGTTATTAAAAGCATGAATCATGCCCAATGAGTCGGTACAGCTAAGGCTATACTAGAGAATGAAGTCGAACACGTGATATCGACCTCAGACGTGTCATGCTCAAATACGTTGGTGCCCAGAAGAGGACTCGAACCTCCACACCTTTCGGCACATGGACCTGAACCATGCGCGTCTACCAATTCCGCCACCTGGGCATACCTTGTGGTGCAATGGATGCATCACACAAGCGCGAAATTATAGACGAGAAACTTACTTTGGCAACTCAGCGAACAAAAAGCCCGAAAGCACCCTTTGTAAAAACATCAGAGGTAAATGAATCAATACCTGATTTTGACCCAGATGTGCCTTCACGAGAAAATATTTTAGAAGCGTTGCGCCACGCCGCAGGGCCCTTATCACCAGAAGACTTGGCGCAAGTTTTGAGCGTTGTCAGAGACGCCACACAGGTTGGTTACGATCGTCGAATCGCCGCGATGGAACGCGATGGTCAAATTACCCGTAATCGCAAGGGCCTGCTATTGCTGACCAATAAGTTAGACTTTATTGCCGGTCGGGTGCAGGGCCATCGAGATGGTTTTGGGTTTTTAATACGCGATACGGGTGGTTCAGACTTATTTTTATCACCGCGTGAAATGCTTAAGGTTTTGCATGGTGACCGTGTCTTGGTCAAACAGTCGGGCGAATACCGAGGAAAGCCCGAAGCCACTATTGTGGAAGTCATTGAACGCCGCACCAATCGCTTGGTCGGGCGATTTTTAAACGAACGGGGTTTAACGATTGTCGTGCCTGAAGACCAGCGTATTAAGCACGACGTACTCATACCCCCAGGGGAAGCGGGCGAGGCACAACCCGGTCAAGTTGTGTTGGTTGATATTATTGAGCAGCCCACTCGGCACACTCAACCCTTAGGCCGAGTCACCGAAGTGCTAGGCGAGGTTGATGACCCCGGCATGGAAATTGAAATTGCTGTTCGCAAGTTTGATGTGCCTGTTGAGTTTTCAGTCAAAGCGATTAAACAGACCGACAAACTTCCTGATGCGTTACGTAAAACTGACTATAAAGACCGCATCGATTTACGCGATGTTGCATTTATTACGATTGATGGCGAAGACGCGCGTGATTTTGATGATGCGGTTTACTGCGAGCCAATAGAACTTGACGAAGTCGGTCAACAACACAATTGGCGTTTGTTGGTAGCGATTGCCGATGTCAGTCATTATGTTCTACCTGAAGATGCTTTAGATGCCGATGCTCAAGCGCGCGGCACCAGTGTTTACTTTCCACGTCGGGTCATTCCGATGTTTCCTGAAAAATTATCAAATGGTTTGTGTTCGCTCAACGCGCACGTTGATCGCGCTGTTCTGGTCTGTGACATGGTCATTGCGGGTCATGGGCCTAAAGCCGGTCAAGTCACGGCCTATCAATTTTATAATGCGGTGATTCATTCGCACGCACGTACAACCTACAACCAAGTGTGGGAAGCCCTGCAACATAACTCGGGCCCCGTGGCAAAGTTATTTGCAAAAGTGTTGCCTCACATTCAAAATTTACATACATTATTTACCGTTTTACATGCCGCACGTAAAAGTCGTGGCGCCATTGATTTTGATAAAATAGAGACCAAGATTGTTTGTAATGAACTGGGTCGTATTGACAAAATTGTGGCGCATGTACGCAACGATGCGCATCGCTTAATTGAAGAATGCATGCTGGCTGCCAATACATGTGCCGCTGATTTCATGCACCGCAGTAAACACCCAGGTTTGTATCGTGTGCATGAGGGCCCGACAACCGAACGTTTGCAAGCTTTGCGCGCTTTTTTGAAAACAGTGAGTTTAGATTTGGCGGGTGGTGATGACCCTCAGGCCAAAGACTATGCCGCCTTGGTTGATCGCGCCCGTGGTCGCCCAGATTTTGATTTGCTTCAAACCATGTGTTTGCGTTCGATGCAACAAGCGATTTACTCGCCCGACAATATGGGGCATTTTGGGTTGTCATTTCCCGCTTATACGCATTTCACCTCACCTATTCGTCGCTACCCTGATTTAATGACGCATCGGGTGATTAAAAGCTTGTTAGCTGGAAAACGTTATCGGCCCCAACCACCCAACCACGTCGTGGTGCCTGGTATCAGCGAACAAGAATTTGAGCACGATACATGGGAAAAAATTGGCATCATTTTGTCAGGTTACGAAAGACGTGCAGACGATGCGTCACGTGATGTCGAAGCCTGGTTGAAATGCTGGTTTATGAAAGAACGTGTGGGCGAGGTCTTCAGTGGTCGTGTGACAGGTGTAGCCAGTTTTGGTATTTTTGTCACGCTTGATACTTTGCATGTAGAAGGTATGGTGCATGTTTCTGAATTAGGCACTGAGTATTTTCAGTTTAACGATGCCATGCACGAATTACGGGGTGAGCGCACAGGTATGCGTTACCGTCTAACCGATTCTGTGCAAGTGCAGGTGTCTAGAGTTGATCTTGAGGCGCGTCGTATCGAGTTTCGTTTGGTCGCGGGTGAATCGTTTGCAGCCATCAAGCGTGCGCGTAATCGTGTTGATGCTGAGTCGACGGTTCATGTTAAAAAAGCCGCCTCACCTAAACCCGTTCAATTTAAAGGCCAAACAGCTCGTGAACGACGTTCACAGTTAAAACAAACGGCTAAAGTGCAGGCTACCGCCAAAAGTACGCCGAAAAAGAAACCCACTCGTTCGGTTAAATCAACCCCGACCGTTACTAAGAAAACAACAAGTGCAGTGTCTCGAAAGAGCGTTACCAAGAAGAATCGTTAAGATAAATATATGAGCGAAAAACAAGTTTTACTCGGTTTTCATGCCGTTACCGCACGTTTGCGTCATGCTGCCAGTTCAGTGAAAGATCTGTATTTTGATAAGCAGCGTCGCGATAAACGCATGATGACCCTCGTACAAAGTGCACGCGATAACGGGGTTCAGGTCCACCCTGTGGAAAGTGACCGACTCGATGCCTTGGGGGGTGATTCTCACCATCAAGGCGTGGTTGCGCTAGCCAGCGCTATGACGTTAGCCGTTGATATTGATGAGCTGCTTGAGACCATTAAAGGCCCACCACTGTTTCTGGTACTAGATGGTGTAACAGACCCCCATAATCTGGGTGCTTGCTTACGTACGGCAGATGCGGCAGGCGTACACGCAGTGATTGCACCTCGCGATCGTTCAGCGGGTTTAAGTGCTGTGGTGCGTCGCGTTGCCTGCGGCGCGGTAGAAACCTTGCCCTACATTATGGTGACCAATTTAGCGCGTACTTTGCGCCAACTAAAAGACAGTGGCGTTTGGTTGGTTGGCACCGACGAGACCGGTGAGAAAAGTATTAGCCAAGTTGATACTAAAGGCCCGACGGCTTGGGTAATGGGCGCAGAAGGCGACGGTATGCGTCGCTTAACGCGCGAGAGTTGCGATGTGCTGGTGCGTATACCCATGATGGGTAGCGTTGAAAGTTTAAACGTTAGCGTGGCAACAGGCGTCTGTTTATACGAAACGGTGCGTCAACGCCATCCAAAAAATATTTAAAAAACATCTCATAAAGATTCAGTCATGTCGAATAAAACTGGTTTTACAACGCAAATTTTGCATAGCGATCGATGGTTCGGTTCAGAGCATGGTGCTGTGCATAAGCCGATTCACACCTCTTCGCAGTATAGCTATCAAGACGCAGCCGATTTAGTGGCCGTTTTTCAAGGTAAGCCGGGCTTTTCTTATGCACGCCAGGGTACGCCCACGACTGCAGCACTGGAAGTCAAACTAAACCGAATGGAAGAAGGGCGTGCAACGCTTACTTTTGCAACCGGCATGGCTGCCTTGGCGGCGGTCTTTACAACGCTACTTAAAGCCGGTGATCATGTTGTTGCCAGCCAATATATATTTGGTAATACCAACAGTCTGTTTGGTACGTTGCAACGTCTGGGTATTGAAGTGAGCTTGGTCGACGCGACTGACGTAAATGCCGTTGCAAAAGCGATTAGGCCTGAAACAAAGCTTGTTTTTGTGGAAACGGTGGCTAACCCCGGTACCCAAGTCGCTGACCTTGAGGCGATTGGTCAGCTGTGCCAAAAACAAAAATTAATCTATTTGGTTGATAATACATTAACGTCACCTTGGTTGTTTAAGCCCAAAGAAGTTGGGGCTTCGTTGGTGATGAATTCATTATCTAAACACATTGGTGGTCACGCCCATGCGTTGGGCGGCTCATTGACTGATACCGGTTTATTTGATTGGTCCAGTTTTGAAAACATCGTTGATGCCTACCGTTTTGGCGACCCTGCCGGTTGGGGTCTGACTCAGATCAAGAAAAAAGCATTGCGTGATATGGGGGCCACTCTAGCCGCTGAACCTGCGCATCGTTTGGCTGTGGGGGCAGAAACGTTATCTCTACGATTAGATCGTGCCTGTGACAATGCAATGAAGGTGGCCACCTTCTTAGACCAACACCCTAGCGTTGCACATGTGGCTTACCCTGGTCTGCCTCACCACCCACAACATGAGCGCGCTAAACGTTTATTCAGAGGGCGGTTTAGTACCTTAGTTGCTGCAACACTAAAAGATGACATCGACTGCATTGATTTTTTAAATCAATTAAAAATCGTTATTTTGGCGACGCATGTAGGCGACACGCGCACGTTAGCGTTGCCGGCTGCTAAAACCATCTACCATGAAATGGGTGCTGCACTGCGTCATCAAATGGGTATTGGTGAAAATTTAATACGTTTTTCTATTGGCATTGAAGAGCCACAAGACTTAATTAATGATTTGAATCAAGCTTTTGAAACATTGACTTGATGAGATACTCAATTAGTCGTTATATTCTTTCATGCCTCTCTGTCGTTCTGTTGAGTTGACTTATTAATTGAATATTTATTTTTAGCTTGCTTAGACTTAAAAAATTTTTGCACTCATTTGGTTCGCTAGAGTGTTGTAAATAAAAGCTAATATTCAAGTTATTAATGTTTTTTTTCTTGACAGGCATGCGCTAGAAAGGCTAAAACACGTGAAGGATAAAACAAAATGAAATTAATACATGCATGTTTTATTTGTTAACCATTATCAACTTAAACTTACTGATTTTTTAGGGGTGTTTCCGAATGAACAAATCCGAACTGATTGACCACATGGCAACAAAAGCCGACATTTCAAAGGCTGCGGCAGCGCGCGCACTTGACGCCATGATCGTCGGCGTTAAAACAACGCTCAAGAAAGGTGGCTCTGTTACCTTGGTTGGTTTTGGTACGTTTGCCGTTTCAACTCGCGCTGCACGTACAGGTCGTAACCCACGTACTGGCGAAGCAATCAAAATTAAAAAAGCCAAAGTGCCTAAGTTCCGTCCAGGTAAGGCGTTAAAAGAAGCCGTAAACTAAAAGGCTTGATTTGCAGTTTTCAAGCGACCCGCTATAATGCTGGTCGTTGTTATTTAATTACCCCAACTAAAAGTTGGGTGCTTAGCTCAGCTGGTAGAGCGGCGCCTTTACACGGCGTAGGTCGGGGGTTCGAGCCCCTCAGCACCCACCAATTTTTTCTCCGCTCCATTAACGAGCGTGAGTTGTACCCTTCAAGTTGTACCCATCAAATATGAGCACTTCGGGCTCTACCCCATTAACGGGGTTTATAAATGTTCATCAAATAGCAGTACTTCTAAACTCGGCAATAAACGCCGTTCCAGCTGGCTTAAACACAGCTATTTATGGCGTTTCAAAAGCAATCTAGTGACCCACCTACTGGTGATCTTGTCATGTGGTGAGGACTATCTCTAATAGCTGATATATAACTCGGGTTCAGCATTTCAAATAAATGTGGGTCAATTCAAGGCTTCTTAGGTCATTACTTTTGGTATAAAGGGGCGTTGATGTTACGCGGTTTTATTTTTGTAACAGTGGTCAGAGTGGGCTAATTTAATGTCTAGGTGTGCTCGCTAATATGCAATAAAAGTAAGTCAGCATATCAATGCACGTAAGAATAATTTACAGTAACTTTACCCGTTCAATCGAGGTCTCAATTGAAAAAATTAATGACATGCTTGCTTTTGCTTATATTGGGGTCGCATAAGGTTTTTGCTGCAGAACCAGCTGTGTTGCAAGTTGCTAATGGTCTTCTTCAAGGCACTATGGAGCAGAACATGCGCACCTTTAAAAATATTCCCTATGCAGCTCCGCCAGTAGGTGAGCTCAGATGGCGGCCGCCACAACCCGCTCTCGATTGGAACGGGGTGCGAGATGCAAGCAAATTTGGCGCCTCATGCCCTCAGCCTTTTATCAAAAATCTTAGCGACGGGCTTGTGCTTCCTGGTAGTGAAGACTGTTTGAAGCTGAATGTGTATTCGCCTGATGATGCGAGCACAAATATGCCGGTAATGGTCTGGTTTCATGGGGGCGGTTTGTTTGTTGATGGAGCCAGTGACCCACAATTCACCCCAAATAATTTGGTGAAGAATGGTGTGATTGTTGTCACAATTGATTATCGCTTAGGTTCACTTGGTTTCTTTGCCTCTAAAGAATTGATTGAAGAGGCTAAAGCCAAGGGCGAGCCTGTAGGAAATTATGGCGTAATGGACCAAATTGCAGCACTAAAGTGGGTGAAAAATAATATTGCCGCATTTGGTGGCGACCCAAATAATGTTACGATTTTTGGCCAGTCAGCTGGCGGTCGAAGCGTGACGTGGTTAATGGTTTCTGACGCTGCCAAGGGGCTGTTTCACAAAGCAATCGCTCAAAGTGCGCAACAAAGTCCGCTTCGCGGCATGACAGAAAAACGCTTTGGTATGACGCCAGAGGTAGATATTGACGCAAAATACATGGCAGCTCTTGGCGTGAAATCACTGTCAGAGTTACGAAAACTTCCGCTACAAAAATTAGTACTCAATGGTGCTGATTTTTATGCAGGTGAGTTTGGCGGGCCATTTGTCGACGGGCAGATTTTGAAGGGAGATCCAATTCCGCTTTTTGCGGCAGGTAAGCAAGCTAAAGTACCTTTTATGATTGGCACGAATTCATTTGATTCAAATTTCATGTTGCCTGGTGAACCCACATTAGAAAAGTATCTGCAAAAGGTACATGAGAACTCTGAGACTATTCAGAAGCTTTATGCTGATGTGAAAGACAAGTGTATTTTGAATTCATTTGTCATACAGGACATGTTGTTTCAAGCCAGCACCAAATTGCTAGCCGACAGCATGAACGGTGTTGCTCCTGGCTATGCGTACTACTTTGATTATTTGACGAAAAATATAAGACCTGCATTTCCTGGGGCACCACATACCTTTGAAATAACCCATGTTTTTGGAAGCTTAGATCTAATGCCTCAGGCACCCAAAAAGGTTGAGCTAGGCGTGAATCAATGCGCCAAGATTGAAAACGATGTAGCTGAATTTAAGAAAAAAGGCGTTTGGCCAAAGGACTGGTATCCGATCGTAGATAAAAATAGCTCTCAAGATAAAGCCATGTCGGAAAAAATGTCAGCAAGTTGGGCGGCGTTTGCTAAAACAGGTAACCCGAATGTTGAGGGCCAGAGCAATTGGCCGACCTACAATCTGAGCGCTGACGTCATGAGAAATTTCTCGTATGACAAAGAGACAATCACGGGCTTGCATAAAGACCGGGTTGCTTACCAAGCGTTTCATTTAAGGGAAATTTACGTTCTTGAAGATATAAAAGATAAATTTTGATTGGCTCAATCGTAAATTCATCCTCAGCACCCACCAAATTCTGGCTACAACCTCACAAGCAGGGTATGACTTAAAATAAACTCACCCATAATGGGTGGTTTTTTTTTTGATCACTTGGTTTTGAGCTCATGACGCAAACATCTTTTTTGAGTAAAGACGATATTCGTACGCTTTTTTCAAAAGCGATGTCAATGATGTATCAAAATGAGGTGCCTCAATATGGCACGCTGATTGATCTTGTCAATCACGTCAACACCGAAGTATTGAAGACCGACGAAAAACAACATACTCAGCTCTCGCAAAGCGATCAGTTAAATCGCCTTGGGCTTGAGCGTCATGGCGCTATTCGAGTCGGTACGGCAGATGAGTTGTCGACCTTACGACGTTTATTTGCGGTTATGGGCATGCAGGCGGTGGGTTACTACGACTTATCTGTGGCCAATGTACCGGTTCACTCAACGGCCTTTAGGCCTGTGACAAGCCGTGCTTTGGCTCTGAACCCATTTCGTATCTTTACCTCGTTGCTTCGCTTAGAACTAATAGATGATTTGGTCTTCCCCCTCTGTCACAATAGTTGTCCGGTCTTTTAATTTCTTTTCTTAATCTTTTGGGGCGGTTGGAGTGAAGTTGCTATGCCAACCTACAGCACTGAATTTAAAGACAACATCGTTCGTAAAATGATGCCCCCTAATAGCCAAAGCG
>CAMCYB010000033.1 GCA_945883615.1 Bordetella parapertussis
TTTGAATTCTCGGCTGTGCTGTTGCCTTGTCAGCACGGGGGGTGAACTTGAAGGGTCATTAGTGAACATATCTCCACCTATTTTTTAAGTGGAGATATGTTCACTTAAAAACCGCTCAGGGACAATATGTGTTCCCTAGACGCTTACAGTAGGTGTAGGTATTACTGGGTTTTTAATGTCAAGGCAAGATTATTATGGCGGCGTGCCCTTTCCGGGTGCGCTTCCTGTCGCGTCTATCAGCTACAAACAATTATCTCTTCAGGCAACCTATATACCTGGCGGTCAAGGTAATGGCAATGTGTTGTTTGCCTGGGGTAAATGGACGTTTGATTAAGAATTTTTGAATTGTTGCTGAATAAACATTTGTACTTTTTTTGACTTTTAAATGTTTTATTTACCCATACACATTCAGCAACAACCCGATTACTACGTTAAATCAGAAACCAAAGAAGCTAAGGTATCGTCAGCCAAGCTCGATACGTGCATGGGGTACTCTTTATGGTCAGAGCCTACCATCATTTGTGCACCGCTTTTGAGTGATTTTTTCATTTCTGGCGTTAACTCAAAACGCAAAAAATGCACCGCAGAGGTTTTGGTTTCGGTTGAACGCTCAAGGTCTTCGTCAGCAATTGCATAAACGCGAGCCTGACCCTCAACCTGAATAAACATCTTATGCTCAATGCCAACCATACGCCTGAGCGCATCTTTACGATCTTGCTCGTTTGAGTACTCAATCATCATGGTGGCTTTAAAATTTGAACCATCAGGCACGAGTGGGTCGTAGGCTGCGATTTCGTCCAAAATGCTTTCATCATCAAAAAGCTTTTCTACACGCATCATTTCTTGAATTTGATAACGCATCAACAACTCGTTTTCAAAAATCAAATTTAAATTGTCACCGAGTGAAATGGTACGAAGGCGACGTTCTTCAATCGCCAATTTACGCAACTCTGGGCGAGCCTTATGATAAGCCTCAAGGGTCATCAAACTTTCACGTTTTATTTTAGACATAGAATTCTCTCTTTATAAGCCGTATGCTTTTGCAATTAATGTAATAGGGTGAGCCATTTCAGGCTCTTTCAAACCGTTTTCGCGCATACCTTGCGCAATGTGATGACCTGCTAACTGGCAATCTGAGCTGATGTAGTCAGGTGTGTTGTTTGCCATGGCTTTGAAAACAGGTTTACCAATTTTCATGGCGGTGTCGTGAAATTCTTTTTTAACACCCCATGTACCCGAGTGACCTGAACAACGTTCAACCACATTGACTTCAGTGCCTGGAACGAGCTGCAAGGTTTCGGCTGTTTTCTTACCCACGTTTTGCACCCGTGAATGGCACGGTACATGGTAACTAACATGACCCAAAGACTGCTTAAAATCAGTTTTTAACAAACTGTCTTTATTGCGTGCAATGAGGTATTCAAAAG
This sequence comes from Bordetella parapertussis, assembly GCA_945883615.1. GTDB lineage: Bacteria > Pseudomonadota > Gammaproteobacteria > Burkholderiales > Burkholderiaceae_B > Algicoccus > Algicoccus parapertussis_A. The sequence goes on from CAMCYB010000033.1 coordinate 1,428, forward strand.
GGTCCCACATGGCATCTTTAACGAGCTGTGTATCGGCATCGTTAGGGAACATCAACGGTAACTCTTGTTTGAACATCAGCGTGCAAGAAGGAATGGGCGTGACGATGGCATAGCCTTCTTTGGCCAACTTAGCGAGTTTAGGAATATTTTTTTCTTTGTTGGCCGCGACTGATTCAAGGTCGCCTAGCTCTAACTTAGGCATGCCACAACAGGCTTCTTTTTGAACCACAACATAAGGTATTTCATTGTGATTGAGCACTTTGATTAAGTCTTGACCAATACCCGGCTCGTTGTAATTCACAAAACAGGTCGCATAAATAGCCACTTTACCGGGCGTGCGGTCACCGTTGCGCTCAGGCCATTTTGAAGAAGCCTCGGCTAACTGTTGAAATGTTTTTGGGGCATATTCAGGAATCCAGGCGTCTTTATCAACGCCCAAGGTGACTTCCATCGCGCCGCGCATGAGTGACGTTTTATTCACCGCGTTTAAGGCTTCAGTCACAATTGGAATACCTGCAAATTTGCCCATTGTGTCAGTCGACGACAAGATTTTGTCGCGCATTGATGCCTTGCCATTTTTAAAATCAACTGCCTTAGCGCGCAACATTAAATGCGGAAAGTCTAAATTCCAGGGGTGTGGCGGCACATAGGGGCATTTTGTCATGTAACAGACATCGCACAAAAAGCACTGTTCGACGACAGAGCCATATTTGGCTTTATCAATGCCGTGAACTTCACCATCTTCTGTTTCATCGATCAAATCAAACAAAGTGGGAAACGAACCACAAAGAGAAACACAGCGGCGACAGCCATGACAGATGTCAAATGCTCGCTCTAACTCTGCATTCAGTTTGTCTTCGTCGTAAAAATCGGGGTTAAGCCAGTCAATCGGGTGACGGGTTGGGGCTTCGAGGTTACCTTCACGTGTTGACATAATGCCTTTCCTTTCAAGCCAATGATCGTTATGAATGATTTTAATAAATTGCGCCCTGCACAATCGTACAGGGCGCCTACCTAACAAATAAAAGGTAGCTTACTGAAGTAGTCTACTTATTACGCAACAAATGCGTCGAGCGCTTTCTGGTAGCGATTAGCATGTGAACGCTCAGCCTTAGCCAAGGTTTCAAACCAATCAGCGATCTCGTCAAAACCTTCTTCACGAGCTGTCTTAGCCATGCCTGGGTACATATCGGTGTACTCATGGGTTTCACCCGCGACAGCTGATTTCAAGTTGTCGATGGTTGGGCCGATGGGCATACCTGTTGCTGGGTCTCCTGATTGCTCAAGAAACTCAAGGTGACCGTGTGCGTGGCCGGTTTCGCCTTCTGCTGTTGAGCGGAACAATGCTGCCACGTCATTCTGGCCTTCAATGTCAGCTTTGTTTGCGAAGTACAAGTAACGACGGTTGGCTTGTGATTCACCAGCAAACGCGTCTTTTAAACAGTTTTCTGTCTTAGAACCTTTGAGTTGCATAAAACCTCCTAGTGATAGCAAAACAGCGGGATCATAGAAAAATATGACATAGAAGTATTACCTTTTATTGCACAATATCTATTCCCGAACTTGTATTTTAGGTGGGATTGTTCAAGAGATAAAATACTATTTATTAACTACCCCTATAGTCAAAAACAATCGTTTTATGAATGAGAATTATTATTATTAATTAGGTAGCACCACCGTACGATCTGCTCCGTCAACCTGTAGATTTAAAATATGAAAGGGCATGCCATACGCCGCGCGTAAATTTTCCGCTGTCAAAACAGCCGAGACCGGCCCATCACTCAGCACCTGTTGATCACCCAACAATATCAAGCGATTACAGCATTGGGCCGCTAAATTGACGTCGTGCAACACCAGCAAGACGCCCACATCGTCAGTTTGTACAATTTTTTGGCAAAGCCCGAGCAACTGCTTTTGATGCAAAGGGTCAAGACTCGCTAACGGTTCGTCGAGTAATAACCAACCCTGACCATACACCTGCACGCTTGCGAAAAGCTGAACGAGTGATCGCACGATGTGAACCCGTTGCAATTGCCCGCCAGATAACTGCGATAGCGGCCTTGAAGTAAAGGTTGCGTCAATTGAGACTTGCGCTAACGCCCGGTGGGTTAACGCATTTAAATCAGATGTACCGAGCTCAGGAAAAGCAAAAAAACCTAATTCGAGCAACTGCCCAACCGTCATGTTGAACGTATAGGCGGGTTGTTGTGGCAAAACCGCCCGTTTTTGTGCCAACCGAGCGGGAGACTGGCTACCAACAGCTTGGCCATCAAGAAAAACTTGCCCACTTTGGGGCTTTAAATCGCCAGACAATGCCGCTAACAAGGACGACTTGCCCGCCCCATTAGCCCCTAAAACACCGATCAGTTCACCGCGTTTAAACTGAAGCGAAACGTCGCGCAAAACACATCGCGCGTGATAACCTAAACTCAGATGATTGACTTCAAATGTCATACGTTGGACCAGTTAAACAGCTCGTCAATTATAGATGCCTCGCAAACGAGGTTGTGCCCAAACAATTATGAAAAAAAAGTTTATCTAACCCCCCCCATCATCATTAACTCTTGAAAGCCATTATGCGATTTGAAAACTTTTACGAAGGCCAAATTCTTAAACCCGGTTCGTTTACGTTGAATAAACAAGAAATTATCGATTTCGCTAAAGCCTACGACCCGCAATGGTTTCATACTGATATTGAAGCGGCAGAAAACGGGCCGTATAACGGCTTAATAGCGAGTGGCTGGCACACCTGTGGCATGGCCATGCGTTTAATAGTTGATACGTTTTTAAAAGACTCTAATTCAGTCGGTTCGCCTGGGTTGGCTTACCTAAAATGGCCCGCTCCAGTGAGACCGGGCGACGTTATTGATACCCTGATCACCATGAAACAAGTGCGTGTTTCAGGCAGTAAACCTGATGTCGGCATCGCAGTATGCCAATGGCAAGCTTTTAATCAAGACCAAGTTGAAGTACTTGATTTACAGGCAACCATTTTTTTCGATTTAAAGATTTAAATTTTTAAAGCTTTAACGCTTCAACGCCACAGTCGCTGCATGCGCAATACTTTTTGCATCGACATTAAAAAACTCACGCAAAGCCACGCGGGTATCACTACGACCAAAACCATCAGTGCCTAACGATTCAAAATACCGATTTGGTGGAATATAAGCCCGCACCGAGTCAGGCAACGCACGCACATAATCTGTGGCAGCAATAATAGGGCCGCGAGAGTTTGATAGTAATTGAGCGAAGTAAGGTTGCTTCAGTGAGTCGTTTGACGTTGCATTTGACGTTGCATTGCGTGTTGCATCAAGCAATGGATCAACCGTTTCTAAAGCCAAATTCTGCGTGAATGCCCTTGCACCAAATGTGCTGTGCAACGCCCCCTCGCGGGCGAGTTCGCTCCAACTGGTGATGCTGAACACATCAACACTGACGCCCTGCTCAACCAGTAATTTTGCGGCTTTAATCACCTCAGTCAAAATCGCACCAGAACCTAACAAGGTCACATTATGTTTTGACTCAGGGGCTTCGTATCGCCCAAAATGATAACCACCTTGCAGTATTTGCTCTGCTTTTCCTGCAAGCAAATCAGGTTGGGCATAGTTTTCATTCATAAGCGTAATGTAATAAAAAACATCTTTTTGCTCGACCATCATTTCGCGCATGCCCGCATCAACAATCACGGCAAGCTCGCCTGCAAAGGCTGGGTCGTAGGCTTTGCAATTGGGTATGGTGGCTGCCACGATATGGCTGGTACCGTCTTGGTGCTGTAAACCCTCGCCGCCAAGGGTCGTGCGCCCCGATGTCGCCCCCAACAAAAAACCACGCGAGCGTTGATCGGCTGCGGCCCAGATGGCATCACCCACACGCTGAAAGCCAAACATTGAATAATAAATGTAGAAAGGCAACATGGCCAGACCATGCACGCTATAACTGGTGGCAGCCGCTGTCCAGCTTGCTAGGGCACCGGCTTCGCTGATGCCTTCTTCAAGTATTTGACCCTCTAAGGCTTCGCGGTAAGACAAGACGGTATCAATATCTTCAGGTGAATAGTGCTGCCCCACGCTACTGTAAATACCCACTTGTTTAAATAAATTAGCCATACCAAACGTGCGCGCCTCATCAGCCACAATGGGCACAATACGAGGGCCAAGTGCATCGTCTTTTAAAAGTGTACCCAGCATACGCACAAAAGCCATTGTGGTGCTCATTTCTTTACCATTGGCTTGAAGCGCAAATTTTGCGTACTGCTCGATAGCGGGAATGGCGACCGAGTCGCACGTTGTTTCTCGCTTTGGTAAGGCACCACCAAGCTTCGCGCGTCGTGACATCAGATATTGCATTTCAGGGCTTTCTGGCGCTGGCTTATAGAAGCTTAACTGCTTTGTTTGCTCGTCGGTAAGCGGTAAATTAAAACGGTTTCTAAACGCAATCAGGTCGTCTTCATCAAATTTCTTTTGGCTATGGGTCGTCATTTTGCCTTGACCGGCTGAACCCATACCATAGCCTTTTTTAGTGTGCGCCAAAATCACAGTGGGCTGACCCGTATGTTTCGCCGCTGCGGCATAAGCAGCATAAATTTTGACTAAATCGTGACCACCGCGCTTAAGACGATCGATTTGTTCGTCAGTTAAGCCTTGTGCCAGCCGTTCTAAGGCCTCATTTTGACCAAAGAAATGTTCGCGGTTGTAGCGCCCGTCTTTGGCCGCAAAGGTTTGCATTTGACCATCGACTGTTTGAGAAAACACATCGATCAATGCGTTGCTTACGTCGCGAGCAAACAAGCCGTCCCAGTCACTACCCCAAACAAGCTTGATGACGTTCCAACCCGCGCCAGCGAAGAGCTTTTCAAGCTCGTCGATGATGCGACCGTTACCGCGTACAGGGCCATCTAAGCGTTGCAGATTGCAGTTAACAACCCAAACTAAATTATCAAGCTTTTCACGAGCGGCTAGGGTCAGCGCGCTCATGCTTTCAGGCTCGTCCATCTCGCCATCACCAAACACACCCCATACTTTGAGGGTGTCACAATTTAACAATTGACGGTGAGTCAAGTAGCGCATAAAGCGTGCGTGGTAGATAGAGCTAATTGGGCCAATGCCCATTGAACCCGTAGGAAACTGCCAAAAATCTGGCATCAACCAAGGGTGTGGGTAACTGCACAAACCGCGTGCGCCTTCATCGGGTGCTGTGATTTCTTTGCGGTAATGCAATAGATCAGCTTCACCTAAACGCCCCTCTAAATAAGCCCTGGCGTACACACCCGGTGCACTGTGCGGTTGGAAGAACACCAAGTCACCCCCATGACTTACCGTACGCCCATGAAAAAAATGATTGAACCCCGTTTCAAATAAATCGGCCACGCTGGCGTAGCTGGCAATGTGACCACCCAATTCACCATAGGCTTGGTTTGCTTTAACCACCATAGCCAAAGCATTCCAGCGCATAAGCGACGCCAAACGCTCTTCAATGGCCAAATCACCCGGAAATGGGGGCTGTTGTTCTACCCCAATGGTATTGACATAGGGGGTATTGAGGGCAGGCGTCCAGCCTAAGCGGTTTTGACGCGCTAAGGCCACCATTTCATCAAGTATGAAGCGCGCTCGCGTAGCACCCTCACGTTGCACCAAGGCACTTAAAGCTTCGCGCCACTCAGCGGTTTCAGTGGGGTCGATATCTGTTGCGCCTAAGTTCACGGCGTTAACTAATGCATTTGTTTTAAAACCGTTAGCAAGGGGGTGTTCAGGTGTCATGGGGCGAGTTGCCTATTATTTGTAAAGTTTTCTATAAATTTTTTTTTCTTAATAATAATATTCTACGTAAAGGTACTCGGCAGATGGTTTCATATTTGATCAATCTGGCCTATTTTTAAGCATAAAATGCTGTTAAAACCTTAAGGAAAAGCATAATGAACCTTGATTCAATCGATATTAAGATTTTAGAAGCATTACAGGCCGATGCCAGCTTATCAAACGTTGAGCTGGCAAAACGCATTCACTTATCGCCCTCGCCTTGCCTAGCCCGTGTACGAGCACTTGAAGCCAGCGGTTTAATTAGGCAATACGTTGCACTGCTTGACCCTAATTTACTTGGCTTACAACTCAATGTCTTTATTTCCATCAGCTTAAAACAACAAAGTCGTGAAGCGCTACAAGCCTTTGAAGAGCGTATCAGTATTCGAGACGAAGTGATGGAATGCTATTTGATGACTGGCGATGCTGACTATTTAATTCGTGTGGCCGTGCCTGATATGCAAGCGCTTGAAGGGTTTATTCTTGAACAGTTATCGCCAATTGCGCAAGTTGAAAAAATTCGCTCAAGCTTTGCATTAAAACAAGTTCGCTATAAAACTGCTCTGCCACTGACTCGGCAATTAAATTCCCTTTAAAGATGAGGCTTCTTGCCTAAAGTGGGTCGTCGGCTGTAACGTATGTATTAAATCATCAAACGTGACGCACCCCACATGAGCAAGGCTTCCCCTAACTCTAACGTAACCCTAGCTGATAAGTACACCCTAGAAGCAGGTCGGGTGTATATGACGGGTACACAAGCACTCGTTCGGTTGTTACTTGCTCAAAAGGCGCGTGACGAAGCCAACGGTTTAAATACAGCTGGTTTTGTTTCAGGCTACAGAGGCTCACCCGTCGGTGCCGTTGATCAAGAGTTATGGCGCGCACGCGAACACATTGAATCGCATGGCATTACCTTTACACCGGGTTTAAACGAAGAGCTGGCTGCGACCTCTGTGTGGGGTTCGCAAATGGTTACGCTTGACCCCAATGCAACAGTCGATGGGGTGTTTGCCTTGTGGTACGGCAAGGGCCCTGGGGTTGACCGCTCTGGCGATGTGTTTAAACACGGCAATTTGGCAGGGTGTTCGCAGTACGGTGGTGTTTTATTGGTTGCGGGCGATGACCATGCTTGCAAGTCTTCAACCTCACCACACCAAAGTGAACATGCCTTTATTGCCGCGATGATTCCGGTCATGAACCCGTCTGGCGTGCGAGAGTTTATTGAGTTTGGTTTGCATGGTTACGCCATGTCGCGATATTCAGGCTGCTGGGTTGGGTTTAAAGCAATTAGCGACACCATTGAATCAACCGCCTCGTTCAATATCGACCCCATGTCGATTGAAATCAAAGTGCCCACCACTTACCCCATTCCACCGAGCGGCTTTCACTTTCGCTGGCCCGACCCACCACTTGAACAAGAAAACAGACTACAGCGAGAACGCATTTATGCCTTGCTTGAATATGTGCGTCTGAACAAACTAAACCGTCAAGACTGGCACACCCCACACGCTAAATTAGGCATTGTGACCACAGGTAAAAGTTATCTTGATGTGCGCGAAGCCCTAGAGATGATGGGTATTAGCGAGCATGTTGCGCAGGCGATTGGAATTCGTTTGCTTAAAATTGGGGTGTCTTGGCCACTTGAGCCTGAATGCCTTCGTGAGTTTGCACAAGGCTTAGATGAAATTTTGGTGGTTGAAGAAAAACGCCAAATCATTGAATACCAAATTAAAGAACATTTGTATAACGAACCTGAAACCTTGCGGCCACGAGTTGTCGGTAAGTATGATGAAAAAAGTGAATGGGTCAATGTACCGCACGATGGTCTTTTGTTGTCACCGAATGGTGAGCTCACACCCGCGATCATTGCAAATGTGATCGCCGGTCGTATTGCAAAAGTATGCGGTGCTGAAAAGTTAACCGATAGTGGGCGTCAGTATTTAATTGAATGCCCGGCAGCGCAAGCTCTCGCAAACGGTGAAAAATTACTTGAGCAACGCATACCTTATTTTTGTTCAGGCTGCCCGCACAATACCTCAACCAAAGTACCTGAAGGCTCACGTGCCACTGCGGGTATCGGTTGCCACTACATGGTTCACTGGATGAACCGCAGCACTGAGACCTTTACCCAAATGGGTGGCGAGGGTGCCTCATGGATAGGGCAAGCGCCATTCACCAAAACAAAACATATTTTTGCCAACATTGGTGATGGCACATATATGCACTCTGGCTCTTTGGCCATACGCGCGGCCAAAGTGTCTGGCGTCAATATTACTTACAAAATTTTAGTCAATGATGCCGTGGCCATGACAGGTGGCCAACCCGTTGAAGGCTCGCCGACCGTAGCGCAAATTTTGCAACAAGTGGCGGCTGAAGGCATTGAGCATCTATATCTGGTGTCTGATGACATTGAGGCATATAAGAACATGCCTGGCATACCCACAGGGGTTAAAATTCACCACCGCGATCAACTCGACGATGTTCAAAAAGAGGCACGCGAAAAGAAAGGTGTTTCAGTCATTGTTTATGCTCAAGTGTGCGCAGCTGAAAAACGTCGTCGTCGTAAACAGAAGAAACTGATCGACCCCGCCCGTCGCGTTGTCATCAATGAAGCCGTCTGTGAAGGGTGTGGTGATTGTGGTGCGCAATCTAACTGTGTATCAATTGTTCCACTTGAAACACCATTGGGCCGTAAACGCGCCATTGATCAAAGCTCGTGCAACAAAGATTACTCTTGCATAAAAGGCTTTTGCCCAAGCTTCGTAACGGTTGAAGGCGCTATATTAAAGCGCCCTCAAATCGCACAAGCCAAAGTGCCACACGACCTACCCAACCCCGTTATTAATGCCTTGGCTAAACCCTATCATGTTGTCATTACCGGCATTGGGGGTACAGGTGTTGTGACGATTGGCGCCCTGCTCGGTATGGCATCACATATTGAGGGTTTGGGTGTGTTGGTACTTGATATGACAGGTATCGCGCAAAAAGGGGGTGCCGTCACGTCACACGTGAAATTTGCGCAATCGCCTGGCGAACTTTTTGCTGCTCGTATTGCAACCCATCAAGCCGATGCAGTCATCGGTTGCGATTTAATGGTGGCTGCTGCTAAAGAAACTTTCAGCACACTTAAACCCCAACATACACAAATAGTTGTCAACACAGACGTATCACCCACGGGTGCCTTTACGCAAGACCCAGATTGGCAAGCATCGCCCAATGCACTGTTGGCAAAACTTTCTGAACATTCACTTTCAGTCGATGCCCTCAATGCTTCAGCCCTCGCGACGGCATTACTTGGCAATACCGTGGCGACAAACGTGTTTATGATGGGTTTTGCTTGGCAAAAAGGGTTGGTGCCGTTGCAAGAGGCCTCTATTATGCGTGCCATTGAGATCAATGGTGCTTCAGTCGATATGAACAAAGCCGCCTTTGCTTGGGGCCGTCAAGCTGCTCTTGATTTAAAGCACGTGCAATCTGTTGCAGGCCTCAGCACGCGTGACAACATCATCACATTACCGATTATTACCCCTGCGCTTGAAAATTTAATCACTGACCGTACACAGCGTTTAACTGATTATCAAAACGCAGAATATGCCAATCAGTATGAACAGTTTGTTCGCGATATTGCCGCCCTTGAAAAAACACATACCTTTGGCGATCGTTTTGCCCGCGAAGTAGGCGTGAGTTTATATAAATTGATGGCCTATAAAGACGAATATGAAGTGGGTCGTTTATTTACAGAATCTGATTTTTTTGAACGTATTGCCAAGCAATTTGAACCAGGCTACACCTTGCAGTTTCATTTGGCCCCACCCCTGATGGCGAAGCGTGGCAATCAAGGGCACCTCATTAAAAAAGCGTTTGGCCCTTGGGTCATTTATGCCTATCGTCTTTTAGCCAAGCTTAAGTTTTTACGTGGCACAGCGTTTGATGTTTTTGGCTACAACACTGAACGCAAAGAAGAACGCGCTGCTATTGAACACTTTAAAACCTTCATGTTAAAAATCGCGTCACAACTCAATGAAACAAACTTTGCCACGGCACTTGAACTAGCCCGACTTCCTCAAAAGGTGCGTGGCTTTGCTCATGTGAAAGCGCGTAACGCACGTGAGGCGCGTGAGACTGAAGCGCGTTTGCTGGCATCTTTGCAGGAAAAACAGCCCGAATCAAACTGGGTTGTGGCTGAGGCCAGCCGAACCGGCACAGCAGGTTGAAGTTTTAGGTCCTTTGTTGAGGGTGGTTTGTTAAAGTCCTTTTAGTGAAGATGGGTTAATGAAGGTGATCTTTTGAAACACTTTGAAATACCTTTCTGTTTTTTTGAAATAGGTTTGAAACCCCCCGCATTGCACAATTGATCTGTCTTCAACACACAGAAAGGAAGTGCAAAATGAACAATCTAAACAAAGCATCGGGTCTTAAAAAAACGTCTCAACGTATTCGCCCCATTATCGTAGGTTTGACTTTAGCGATGCTCGCTGGAACAAGCTTAGCCTATGCATCAAACAACGACAGAGGGGGTTGTGATGGCAAAGAGGGTCAAAAATCTAAACAGGGCATGTATTCACAGCAAGGGTCGCATGGAAAGCACGATATGCTTTCACTGTCTAGCAAGACTGTTGAGCAACTTCAATTAAACGATACCCAAAAAGTGGCGCTGACTGAGGCACAACAAGCCACCCAAAAAATGCGTGACGACATGCGCAGCACCATGCGAACAGCTAAAGAAAGCCGTAGAGCTGACATGAAGTCAGATACCTTTGACCCTCGAACAATGTTCACCCAACAAGACGCGATGGCATCACAAATGCTTGCAGCTCGCCAAGGTGTTCAAAAGCAATGGCTCACGTTTTGGGACAGCTTGACTGACGCACAAAAAGCAACCGTTCGCAATAATATGCAGTCGAAAAAAGAATCACGCACCCCTCTTTAATATTGGCAACATAATTTTCACTTGCAAACCCCCTCGGGGGTTTTGCATCAGTGAAATCGTTCCACCATGTGCCAACACAATACCCTTCACAAGACTCAAACCTAAACCCACGCTTCCGGTGCGAGTGCGGGCGTTATCAAGCCGTTCAAAGGGTTTAAAAGCTCTTTCAGTATCTTGGCTTGCGATACCTTGGCCGTGATCTGTAAAGGTCAACACGGCCCAATCGTTTTGGTGTTTATCTTCTGATTTTTCTAAAGATAAAAACACCTCAATCGGTGGTTCACCATGCTCCAACGCATTATTAATTAGGTTTGACCAAATTCGGCCCAACGCGAGGGTATCGGCCAAGACAGTGACCGACAACAAAGAAGGTATCGCATTTGTTGTTTCCGCTATGACAATGCTTGCTGCATCTGTGGGTATGTCGGTTGATGCACCCGATAGGGTCAGATGCGCCGTTTTTTTAATCTCTATAGGTTTACCGAGCAGTTGATCATCTTTAACTTGTTGCATCAGCCACTGATCAAGACGTATCGGTTTGCGATTTAAACGTTCAGCATCTTGGCCGCGAATAAAGTCAAGAAACTGTTCAACCATACGTTGCATATCAGCCAAATCACGCTTTAAACCCTGTTTAAGCACCTCGTCTTCGGTCATTTCAATACGCAACGCCATGCGCGCTAACGGACCTTTCAAATCGTGTGGCAGACCTGCTAATAAGGTACGTTGCGTTTGTTGTGTTTGTTGCAAAGCACGCAACATCGCATTGAAGCCCTCGCCCAGTTCACGTACTTCTTTTGGGCCCGCGGGTTTAACCGGTTGTGGATGACCCAGCTCTAACTCTTTAGTTGCTTTGACCAAGCGGGCAATGGGAGCAGAAATGCGCCAAGAGAACCCCATGGCAATAAAAAGTAAGCCAACCAAGCTGACCAACCAGCCCAACAACATACGATGAGTAATGGGTGGATCAATGCGATCAAGTGGTATTTCAAGCCATTGTTTATCGCCAATTGAAACATAAAGAATCGGTTGAGCGCTTGCAACAATGGCAACTTGGCTCTTATCACCCAAGGCACGATTAATGTCTTTCGAAAGCCGACGCAGGCTTTGTCGCATCTGCTGCGCGCCAGCAGGGGCAGGCTCTAGACCCTTGAATGATTGAAACCGTGCTTCTCGTGGTAAATGATTGAGCCTTAAATGCCATTCACCTTGAGAGGTCAACTGAACGAAAGCTTCGCGTTGCTCAATCGGTACGAACTGCATGGCAGACTGCAACGTTCGAATACTGGTAACTAACATACTGACAGCGGCTGATTGCGCTTGATTACGTTGATACCAAAAAATAGCGTAAAGCGTTAAAGCTTGGGCAGCAATCACTGAGATTAAAACCAGCCAAAGAATACGGGCCCGCAACGAAAAGGGTAAAAATGATATTTTTTTCATGGCACAAAACGGTACCCGACACCCCAGACTGTTTGAACCCAACGGGGGGTTTTTAAGTCATCTTCAATTAGGCGACGTAAACGTGACACCGCGATATCAATTGTGCGGTCAGTGCGGTCACCCACATCATCACGCGTAAGCATTAAAAGACGCTCTCGAGACAAGGGCTTGCCCGCATGATGAATTAAAACGCCCAGCAAATCGATTTCGCCACCCGTTAATTTTATTAACTCACCTTCACGACTTAATTGACGCGCACCAGCATCAAACAAAAAAGGGCCGAAATAATAAGGGCCTTGTGGTTTTAGCGCTGAAGGCCCGGCCTTGCGTCTGAGCACCGCCTCGATGCGTGCGAGTAATTCACGGGGGTCAAAAGGCTTACCGAGGTAATCATCTGCACCCGACTCAAGGCCCATAATTCTGTCGACGGGCTCATCTTTAGCGGTGAGCAATATGACGGGCACGTCTTCACCTTGCTCGCGTAAGGCACGACAGGCTGCCATGCCTTCTCGGCCGGGCATCATTCGGTCCAGTACAACTAAATCAGGGCTAAACCTCATAATTTGAGCTTCTAAATCAACCGCATTAGCTACCATGGTGGTGTTGTACCCATGCTTATTGAGATATGTCGAGAGTAGCTGTCGCAACTCTGGGTCATCATCAACAACCAATATTTTCTTAAGCGGTTCCATTGCCTTTGCCATGAAATGCTGATGACCACAGGTTGTCACAGCAGCGTTTCTATCATACTCGCTCTGTTTAACGCAGATTGCTTAGCGGTTGATGCTTAATACTTATTGCTTATTAGTCAGCACGATAGTAAACACGGCTCCGTTAATTTTTAAGCCAAATTATGGGTCAAGCCGAATTAATTCCCCGTTCGCTTGATCGGTTAATAAATAAATTAAACCATCAGGGCCAATGCGCACATCACGCACGCGTTGGCCCAGTTCAGGCAAAATAATTTCTGGTTCACCTGCTTGGCCATTTTTTAAAGACACACGCACCAGATAACGAAACTTTAGCGAGCCAATTATTAAACTGTCTTGCCATGCTTGCCCGTAAAGGTTGTTCGTTAATAATGCTAGACCAGACGGAGCAATAGAGGGTACCCAATACTTAATTGGTTGTGCCATGCCTGCTTGAGCGGTAATGCCTGCGCCGATCTTCCCACCACCATAGTTTTCACCATAAGTTATGACAGGCCAGCCATAATTTGTACCGGGCTTAATAATGTTTAATTCGTCGCCACCCTGAGGGCCGTGCTCATGCATCCAGAGTGTGCCATCTGGCGCCAGCAGGGCGCCTTGAATGTTGCGATGACCATAAGACCAAATTTCAGGTTTAGCGCCTGCAACCTTTACAAAAGGGTTGTCGGCTGGCACCGAGCCATCAGGGTTGATGCGTATCACTTTACCAATATGATTTTCAAGCGATTGCGCTTGTTGCATCAGACTAAAGCGGTCACCTAAACCTAAATATAAAGTGTTGTCAGGCGCTTGCACAATTCGACAACCGAAGTGAAAGCCATTTGCAAATTTAGGTGCTTGCTGAAAAATGACTTTTACGTTTAATAGTTTTGTGCGGTCGGCAGACAGCTCAGCTCTGGCTAAAGCTGTCGAGTTACGATCAATGCTTGGGTTCTGAAGATCTGGTTCGGTATAACAAAAATAAATCGTTTGATTGGTCTCAAAATGACGATCAACGATGACATCAAGCAAGCCACCTTGACCTTGAGCTGTAATTTTAGGCAACCCGCTCAGCGGCGCACTCACAACGCCCATTTGACTGATAACCCGCATACGACCGGGTCGCTCGGTAACGAGCATGTTGCCGTTTCCAATAAAGGCCAATGCCCACGGGTTGACTAAACCCGAGGCCAGAACAACGGGGCTGACTGTGGGGTTCACTGTGGGGTTCACTGTGGCCTGGGCAGCACACACAATGCTGCTTAAACCCGTAAACATCACAAGGCTTAATGCACCCACCCATGAAAATAATGCGTTCATTGGCAAACCCTTTAGTTAATCTTTGTCTTGTTCTGATTTAATATAATGAGAAAAGTTTAATCTTTATTAAATGCCCCTTTCAAACGAAAGAGCCCTCAACAACATATTGAATCAGGCTAGGCAATAATTTGGCCAAGCGATCAGATTCGCATGACTATTAATGAATATTAGTCACCTTCAAACTCGCAAAGAGAAAACACTTTCTGACCCATTTCTAGTAGCCGCTTTCTACCACCTATATCTGGCAAGTCGATGGCAAAACAGCATTCAACAATGTTGCCGCCCATTTTTTCAATCAGAATGACCGCGGCTTGCGCTGTGCCACCGGTTGCAATTAAATCATCAACGAGCAAAATATTTTCGCCTTTACTGATGGCATCAACATGCATTTCGATACGATCAACACCATACTCAAGCTCGTAGTCGTGGCCAATTATTTCTGCAGGTAATTTACCTTTTTTGCGTATGGGTATAAAACCAACGCATAAGGCATACGCAAGGGGCGCCCCAAGAATAAAACCACGCGACTCAGTACCGACCACCTTATCAATCTTGGTGTTCTTGTACCGATTAGCCAACCCATCAATCGTGAGGCGCAAGCCGACAGGGTCTTTCAGCAGTGTTGTGATGTCGCGAAACATGATGCCGTGCTTCGGGTAATGAGGAACGGTACGAATGTAAGATTTAATAAGCATTTTTAGGTTTGTATAAAAAAGAAATGTGAGTTTAGGTGCAAGGGTTATGTTGAGTGAACCGTGACAGACAACCTTCTTAACTTAATATTTTTTGTATGGCTTTTAACACTGCGCCGTCTTCATTAACCAGTTCATCAAATATCGTGTAGTGATTCAGATCATTGAGTAAGGTGTACGCACCCGGCTGCGCATGAGCTTGCCGATATCTATAAAAAATATTCGTTTGCATTTGCATTGCAGGTAGTTCTGCACCGCCAACGAAAAGTTCAAGTGGTTTACCAAAGTGATTGACTTGCTTAATGGGTGAAAATTGCAAAGCATCTTCAGCATCTAGCTGTAGCTTTTCATTTACATAGCAATGTCGCATCGGTTCTAGGTCGTAAATTCCACTGATACAAACCCCAGCATAAACATTGGGCTTATCTAGGGTGGCAGCGACTAAATGGGCGCCTGCTGACCAGCCTAACAAACAGAACCCAGAGAAAGCGTCAGACTCATCTGCCCCCTCGGCTTGACGATCATTGCGTACCTTTTGTTCGATGGCATCTAAACCCATACGAATGTCTTTGACAATGTTACCCATATTGGCCTCAGGTGCCAAGGTATAACCCAACATGGCCACACTGATGCCATGTCTTAAAAGGGTTGGGACAATAAACAGAAAATCTTCTTTGCATCGCATTTGCCAAAAACCACCATGCACAAACACCACAATGGGTGTGTTGTTGCCCGCAGAAAAGAAATCAAAGCATTGCCTAGCACCTGGGCCATAGGCGACATTTAATTCGATGTTTAATGCAACGCTTGAACCAGCCTGCAAACCCTCTTTTATGATTTGACTCGCATCTACCCAAGACTGAGTGATTTCAGCACTATTCTTCACCGCGATCGAGTTGTTATAAGCCAGATCAAGTTCCGTAGGCGGCGTGGCGTTTGCTTGTTTTATGATCATTTCAGTTTTTACTTTGTGGGTTTTAATTGATGCTGAAACTAATTGACACTGAAGTTAATTGAAACTGAAGCTTTATGAGCTTAAATGTACCTCACCCCATATCGAATATAACCACAATCGCTCTGCCAAATAGTATAAAAGGCTATAAAGTTTGTGAATGAAAGCGTGTTGATCTAACGCAAATATTGTTTTGCCTCACACGCAACCTGATTCGTTTGTGTATATTGTGTCAGTTAAAAGAGTAAATTAATTTATGAAAGCAATCATTCTATTTGGGCATGGCGCACGAGACATACGTTGGCGAGAGCCTTTTAATCGGCTGGCGTCACTTTGGGCTTCGCAAAATGCGTCTACACCTGTTGAACTTGCATTTTTAGAGTTGATGCACCCCTCGCTTGAAGAAGCCATCGCGACACTGTGCGCCAAAAGGGTAAATTCAATAACCGTCATACCCGTTTTTTTTGGTCAAGGCGGTCATTTACGCAATGACTTTCCTGTTTTACTCAATACCTGCCAAAAAAAATACCCTCACGTGACACTAAGCACAACGCCTGCTGTGGGTGAAGATGAGGCCGTCTTGCAAGCAATCGTTGACTTCGGTGTCAAGCATATTTGATTGTTCACTTTTTTGACCTGTATTTCTTTTATGATCTGCATTTTTTAAAGCATTGCCAATCATTATCAATACTGGCGAACTGCTATCAAACCAAGCGTCTGCATGACCCTGTGCCAGCGCACCCAGCGTACCAGACCAGCGTCGCTCTCTGGGTGTACTGACTGCTTCTAAAATATGAACCGTTGTATCGATTGTGTGATGTGTTGCTTGATCAATTAATTGAGTGGCAATTTTGACCGCATCTCGGCGCCCCATGTAGTAGACCAGTGTGTCGGCAATAGGGTGACTCATGGGTTGACCTTTGACAGCTATCTCGTCACCCTGAGCCAGAGTTACAAACGCCACGCTTCTGCTCACACCACGCAAGCTTAGCGACTGACCCATAGCAGCGGCCCCAGCTAGGGCCGCGGTAATACCAGGCACCACCTCGACCTCAATGCCTGCAAGGCGTAAAGCATTCAGCTCTTCGTCAGCCCTACCAAAAAGCATCGGGTCGCCGCCCTTTAAGCGCACCACGATACTGTGTTGATGGGCTGCATCAACCAATTGTTTGTTAATGAATTGTTGAGCTGATGACAATTTGCCACAGCGTTTGCCGACTGGAACTAATTTCGCCTGAGGGCAAAGCGCTAGCGTTTCAGGCTCGACCAAAGCATCATAAAAAACAATGCCTGCTTTTTCTAAGCATTTGGCACCGCGCATTGTAATCAAGTCTGCTGCACCGGGGCCTGCCCCAACCAAATAGACCTTTCCCAAGGTTGATGAGTCGCTATATTGACGGGGCAACATGTATTCTTTTGACATGAATTTAGGCCGCTAATTGTGTGCGCTTTTCACGCCAACTATTTTGAGTCGCTACAGAAAAGAGATTAAATTGCCCCAGCGCAATGTCAAGGTTTTGATCTGAACGCAGGTCAAAAGCATCAAAGCCAACGCGCGCACCCTGCAAGAGTTGGTCAATCAACACATCACCAATCGCCCGCACCTGACCTTGCCAACTAAAACGATTACGCAAAAGCGCAGCGGTGCTAAAGCTTCTACCATCTTTAAAAATGGGGAAGTGTGCCGCAACAACAGGCCAAAGTGATTTACCAGCCTCAATGCATTCAGCATATTTCAAAATATCATCATCGGCTGCGAACCACACACCAACACGACCTTGTCTAGCGTGAATCATCAGCGTAGAGTCTGAGTGCTGCGTATCGATATGCGTATCGACCTGTGTGCGCCACATACTAAAGGGCAGCAATACCTTCTGCGAACCCAGTGTTAGATTTGGCATAGCAGCTTGCTCTTGTTCCCCAGACCAGATTTGCCAATCGTTGGAAACCAAAGTCGGTACGCCATTTTTTGGAAACAAGAGCGTTCTGTTTTTAATACTCATTACGTATTCTCTTCCGTTAACGCTACTTCTTCTTGAAATTTTTTCGTTACATTTTTATAAGCAGCTTCTTTGAAAGGCAAGATGCCGATGCGGCGATAAGAATGAATAAAAGATTCCCCCTCATGTCGATTTTCTACATAAGTATTAATGATGTGAGTGATGACCTCAGGAATTTGCTCAGCATAAAATGATGGGCCAATTACTTTGCCAATAGCAGCTTGACTACCCTGCTCGCCACCCAATGTGATTTGATACCACTCTTCACCATCTTTATCGACGCCCAGCACACCAATATTGCCCACATGATGATGGCCACACGAGTTAATACAGCCTGAAATATTGAGAGAAATATCGCCCAAATCAAATAAATAATCTAAGTCATCAAAATGTTCTTGAACGGCTTTGGCGATCGGTAATGATTTAGCATTTGCAAGAGAGCAAAAATCACCCCCTGGGCAAGCAATGATGTCAGTGAGCAAACCAATATTAGGTAGTGCCACAAAGTGTCTTTTTGCTGCTTGCCATAAATTAAACAATTGATTTTGTTCAACATCGGCCAGCACTAGATTTTGTTCATGTGTGACGCGTAGTTCGCCAAAACTGAATCGCCCCGGGTTTTGAGGAGGCATTATTTTCTGAGAGAATATTGTCATGAAAAAATCAAATACCTTTTCCCCCGAAGTCCGTGAGCGTGCTGTGCGAATGGTGCAAGAACATCGGGATGAATACCCATCGCTTTGGGCAACC
>CAMCYB010000034.1 GCA_945883615.1 Bordetella parapertussis
AACGCTTTGGCTATTAGGGGGCATCATTTTACGAACGATGTTGTCTTTAAATTCAGTGCTGTAGGTTGGCATAGCAACTTCACTCCAACCGCCCCAAAAGATTAAGAAAAGAAATTAAAAGACCGGACAACTATTGTGACAGAGGGGGACGGCGTTCATCCACATTTCGGGGGCAATATCAGGGCGCCCTTTCTCTGTCATGGACGTCGCGGTTGGCATGGTGTCGCCAGGTACCGTTTCAGCTTGACAACCATAGCCATGTTTAAGAATAAATTCATCAACTCGGGCAGCTGCTTGAGCGCTGGCCCAGTTCATTTCGGCAATGGTGACGTTACCGCAGGCCGCTTGTGCAGCCCCACCTGTTAAGGCAGTGATTGCCATTGCAGCCAAAAGCGACAGTAATGGGCGGTTTAAGCGAGAGCTTAATTTCATAGATTTCTCCGTTCGTTCGGGTCAAAAGTGACCGATGGACAAAGTTTGGCTTAGTGCTCGTTAACCAAACGTTGTCGCAACGCAGTTTTGCGAAGCGAGTCCGGTAATGCACTCGTTGAGTGCTGGCATACCCCAAAAAAAGTCTGAGGCGGCGAATGCTCTGAAAGAGCGTTTGAACCCTATTAGTACAGGGCTATGGTGACCTGGCAAGCAGGTTAAGGGAAAAAACTTTTAGCTTAAAAGCTTATTAAGACGAGGTCTAGTCTAACCAATTATTGACCGTTTTGGCAATTTTTTTTAATTAAACTTTTCTAAGAAACATTTTTATTGTATTTTGACAGAAGTTAATAGTTTTTAAGATCATTTAAATGATTTCTTTGCTTATCTGCTCTTGTATCGTCTTTGCTTGGGCAATATGCATCTGATCGGGTACATTCACTGCATTCTTAACAGCCAGTACTTCAGCCATAATGCTTACTGCAATTTCAGCGGGTGTTTTGCTTCCAATAAAGACGCCAATGGGGCCCTTTAATTTAGCAAGCGTGGCTTCAGTTTGCTCAAAATGTTCAATCATGCGTTGTTTTCGGGCCTGGTTATTTTTACGCGAACCAATGGCTCCGACATAAAAAGCTTCGGTTTCAATGGCTTCTAAGAGCGCCAAATCATCTAGCTTAGGGTCATGGGTAAGTGCCAGTATGCAGGTGCGACGATCTGGGGCAAAGCGTTTGACTGCATCATCGGGCCAGTCGCTCATGTGACTCACCCCTTGTGTACGCCAACCTGATGCGTACGACTCACGGGGGTCGCAAATGGTGACACTAAAGCCGCAAAAAAGCGCCATGGTAGCGATGTACTCACCAAGCTGACCCGCACCAATTAAAAGCATGCGGTATTGCGGCCCAAAGGTATTGATTAATTGCTCTTCGTTTATTTTTAAAGCGGCGACGCTTTGCGTCGCTTGTAAGGTTACAACACCTGTTTTAAGGTTGGTGATGCGTTGCATTAACTCGCCTTTTTCAAGCGCTTCAATGAGAACCTTAAGTGTTTGAGTGTCGGGGTTGAATTCAAGTAATAATTCGAGCGTACCCCCGCAAGGTAAGCCAAAGCGATTTGCTTCCTCGGCTGTAATACCGTACTTGACGCGCTCAGGGGGGGCGTCATGAATGGGTCGGGGAACATGATCTTTATTGTTGCTGGTTCGAGCATACTGCGCAATCAGATCATCTTCAATGCAACCCCCCGAGACGGAACCGACAACCGCACCCGATTCGCACAATGCCATGATTGAACCCACAGGGCGGGGTGAAGAACCCCACGTTTGTGTGACCGTGACTAAAACAGCTTTTTCTTGGTTTTCTCGCCATTCAAGCAATCGTTTTAAAACAATGACATCTTGATTTTCCATCGCGACTTACCTTAGCATCATTGATACATTGAATAAAAGACAACTGCGGCTGCAGCGGCAGCAGCGATAATTAGCCAGCGCGGAATAGAGCCTGGGCTTTGATTATTTTGCGTGTTAGAAGATTGATCTGTCGTGGCATCTGTCACGGTGCCCTGTGCAGTAACATGGGTTTGTTCTGCTAGAACCACTTCAAAACGCTTAAAAAAATCATTGGCCATAGACTTTGCTGCGCCGTCAATTAGGCGTTGACCCAGCTGAGCAAGCTTGCCACCGATTTGTGACTCAACGGTGTAGTTTAATAAAACACCCTCAGCATTGGGCACCAGCTCAACATGTGACAGCCCTTTGCCATGACCTGCAACCCCACCCTGAACCTCAAACGATAAAGTGTATGAATGGGGAGGTTTAATATCTGAAAGTGTGACCGTACCTGAAAATTTGGCTGAAACAGGCCCTACTTTAATGGCGGCTGCCACCTCATACACGTCTGGTGATTTCAGTTCAAAACTTTGGCAACCAGGAATACATTGTTTCAAAATGTTGGGGTCGTTAAGTGCTAGCCATGCTTGTTCAGCGGTGGTGGCCAGTTGGCGATTACCTTGCATTTGCATGACAGACTTCCCTTATTATTTGAAGACAGGCACAAAGTGTAAGACGATTATGAAGGTCGTGGCTTAAAAGGGGCGCGCGAATGTATTGAGGTAACTTGGGCAAGTGAGCGGGCTAATTTTTCTAAGCTGTCTAAATTGTGAATGGCAAGCATTTGATGTGAATGCTTCGTGATGATTTGAGCCCCACCCGCTAAGGGAGCATAACCATCGTAACGCAATAAAGGGTTTAACCAAACCAACTGGCTTGATTGCTTAGCAAGCCAATTTAGGTGATGATCAAGTTGCGACAGGTCACCGGTATCTAGCCCGTCACTGATCAACAAAACGAGGGTTCGTCGCCCCACCATTTCGTGCCGGAAATGGTTGTGAAACGTAGCAATTGATTCGCCCATTTGAGTGCCACCACCAAAGTCTTCAATCATGGCATTGGTTTGAAGCAACATGTGATCTGTATCGTCTTCGTTAAAGGCCGCTGACAAAGGGGTGAGTTGCGTACCAAACGCATAAACTGATCGCTTAATATGGCGAGTCGCTTGATGCAAAAATGCCAACATGAGACGTGCGTAGCGTTCCATTGAGCCTGATACATCAACCAATATCAAAAGGGGGAGCGGTTGTAAACGCCTACGTTGTTTAGCTAGTGACAGTACCTCACCATCAAAGCGGCTGGCATCGTTGAGCAATTTGCTCCAATGTATGCGGTCACCTCGAACCGACGGCACAGAACGGCGCGCTTTAAATTGAGGTAAGGGTAAGGGTATTTCACGCGCGAGCCGTTCAACTATTTTAAATTCGCTCGCGCTTAACTGATCAAAATCGGCATGCCTTAGCCGATGTTGCGCACTGGCTGACATGGCAGCATCAAGCTTTATTTCTTCTTCTTTAGGTGTCGCTTGCTTTGTTTGCTTCTGGAGGGGGGGTGGGGCGCTTAAAGCCTCTTGTGCACGTGGGCTTCGTTTAGGTTCTGTTGCAGCCTTAGTTTGGGGTAGTAACTGGGCCATCAGCTGTTTGGCAATGTCTGGATTACGAAAAAAAGCTTCAAATAATTCACTAAATACGCTGCGATCGGTATGGCGACTCACGAAAACGGCTTCTAGGGCAGCTTTAAGATCTTGGCGTTGATCAAAACCCACCAGCGCACAGCTTTGTTGTGCTAAAACGATGCGCGAGCTATCGACTGGCATGCCAGCACGCCTGAGCGCACGACCAAAGCCAATTAGGTTATGGGCTAACTTGCCTTGTCGTGCATCGCCGAGTTGCATGCTGTTTATTCAACCAAACGTTAGGTTTCATCAGCCGGGGCAAGCAGCGTTTCGATCAGCGGCTCTAGAGCGGCCACGTCATCGCGCTGTTTAAAAATAACACCTGCCGTACTTTGCACAATTTCAGGGTCTAGCTCTAGCGTATTGAGTGCCACTAATGCTTTAGCCCATTCAATACTTTCTGCAATGCCTGGGCTTCGCGAAAAAGCATTCGCCATGGGTTGTAGTCGTAATCGCTCAATAAATTGCGTCACTTGTTCACTCAGCTTTACCGACAGGTCAGGCACTCGATGTTGCACAATGGCAAGTTCGCGTTTGCGTTCAGGGTAATCAACCCAGTGGTACAAACACCTACGTTTAATTGCATCGCTTAAATCGCGGGTGCGGTTGCTTGTCAGAATAGTGATGGGTTGGTGTTGCGCTTGAACGGTACCTAATTCTGGAATGCTGACTTGGTATTCGCCCAGATATTCCAGTAAAAATGCCTCAAAGGGTTCGTCTGCGCGATCTATTTCATCTATGAGTAAAACAGCCCCTGGCGCAGGGGCTTCTAGTGCACGTAACAAAGGGCGACGAATCAAATATTTTGATTGATACACTTCTTGCTCAATTTGTTCTGCGTTACGCTCGGTTTGTGCTGCACGCATATGAATGAGTTGGGCGGCATAATTCCATTCATATAACGCTTCACGTTGCTCTAAGCCGTCATAGCATTGCAAGCGAATCAATGACCGACCGGTTATCTGAGCCAAAACTTTGGCCAGCTCAGTTTTACCCACACCGGGTTCACCTTCTAACAACAAAGGTCTATTTAAAGCTTGAGCCAAATATACGGCAGTCGCTAAGCGTCGATCAGGAAAGTACCCGATCGACTCAAACGACTTGACGAGCTGATCAATTGATGTGTTCACAACAATACTAAAACCTTTTGTGAATCAATCATGTCGCCAATGCAGCATCAACGGCACGCTGAGTTTGGGTGGTAATTAAACTGGCACGATAAGCAGCAGAGGCATGCAAATCACCACTAAGCTCACTGTCGTCAATTTTGATGTGGTCTACAGCGGCTGCTGTAAAAGAGGCTTGCAATGCGTTCTCAAGCCCATCATGTCTAAACACACCATTACCTGCGCCCGTGATGGCAACTCGAACGCCATGATCTGTTTGTGCCACAAACACTCCCACTAATGCGTAGCGAGAGGCGGGCTGTTTGAACTTGGCATACGCTGATTTTTTAGGAATGGGAAAGCTGACTGCAGTGATGACTTCATCAGGTTCAAGTGCAGTGCTGTACATGCCAAGAAAATAATCATCTGCTTTAATCGTTCGCGTGTTGGTATGAATGGTTGCATCTAATGCCATAACAGCGCTGGGGTAACAGGCTGCCGGGTCGTTATTTGCCAATGAACCACCAATCGTACCCATCGCTCTCACTTGTTTGTCGCCAATGCCACCTGCCAAGTGAGCTAAACCCGGTATGTGTTGCTTGATACCTGCGTGCTGAGCGACATCTTGATGTCGTGTCATGGCGCCAATAATAAAGTTTGAACCCTCTTGTTTAATGCCTACAAGCTCGTTCATGCGACCTAAGTCAATTAAAGCCTCAGGTTGTGTCAGGCGTTGTTTCATTGAGGCCAATAAAGTTTGGCCCCCTGCAAGCAGCTGGCCCCCAGCTTGAATCATTTTGACTGCATGATCAACTGATTCAGCCCGTTCATATTTGAAGTCGTACATCGTGTTTCCTTTAAATTAAACGCGCGCTGATTGAATGGCTTCCCAAACACGAAGTGGGGTAGCAGGCATATCAAAATCTTTTACACCTAAGGGTGCGAGTGCATCAAGCACAGCATTAATCACGGCCGGAGGCGAGCCGATCGCGCCCGCTTCACCACAACCCTTGGTGCCCAACGGGTTGGTGGTGCAGGGAGTGCTAGAAAAGCCAAGTTTAAAGTTGGGTAAATCGTCAGCACGGGGCATGGTGTAGTCCATAAATGAACCCGTTAATAGTTGACCCGTTTCACGATCATAAACGCAGTTTTCCATTAAGGCTTGGCCAATACCTTGAGCAATACCACCATGCACCTGGCCCTCAACAATCATTGGGTTAATGATGGTCCCGAAATCGTCGACCGCGGTAAAACGGTCTACCCTTGTTTCACCCGTTTTAGGGTTGATTTCAACTTCACAAATATAGGTGCCAGATGGAAAGGTAAAGTTTGTGGGGTCATAAAAAGCGGTTTCGTTTAGACCCGGTTCGAGCTTATCAAGTGGGTAGTTATGGGGAACATAAGCGGTCAGTGCAATTTGTGCAAAAGGTACTTTTTTGTCAGTGCCTCGCACGGTGAATTCACCGTTTTCAAAATCAATATCGGTGTCACTGGCTTCCATTAAATGGGCGGCAATTTTTTTGGCTTTTGCTTCGATTTTATCGATGGCTTTCATAATCGCTGCGCCACCCACAGAAATTGAACGCGACCCATAGGTACCCATGCCAAAGGGAACGCGACCGGTATCGCCGTGAACAATATCAACGTTTTCAACTGGAATGCCAAGACGTGCTGCAACCACTTGGGCAAAAGTCGTTTCATGCCCTTGACCATGGCTATGCGAGCCTGTGAAGACGGTCACACTACCCGTAGGGTGAACGCGCACTTCACCACATTCAAATAGACCTGCCCGTGCACCCAGTGCACCCGCTAAATTGCTGGGTGCTAAACCACATGCTTCGATGTAGCTTGAATAGCCCATGCCACGCAGCAACCCTTTCTTTTCACTTTCAGCTCGGCGTGCCGCAAAGCCGTCTACATCAGCCAGCTCTTGTGATTTAGCCATTAACTGAACAAAGTTACCTGTATCGTATTGCAAGGCAACGGGCGTTTGGTAGGGGAAGGTCTTAATAAAGTTACGTTTACGAATGTCGTCTTGCGTGAGACCCAATTCCCAACCTGCGCGAGACACAATGCGTTCAAGTAAGTAAATCGCTTCAGGGCGACCTGCACCGCGGTATGCGTCAACGGGGGCGGTATTGGTAAACCAAGCATCAACCTCGACGTAAACCTGCGGTGTTTCGTATTGGCCAGCTAATAAGGTGGCGTACAAAATAGTTGGAATTGCGGTTGAAAAGGTTGATAAATAAGCCCCTAAATTAGCATCAGTATTAACTTTAAAGGCTAAAAATTTACCGTCTTTATCGAGTGCCATTTCAGCGTGAGTCACATGATCACGACCGTGAGCATCTGATAAGAATGCCTCGTTACGGTCGGCTACCCATTTAATATTACGGTTTAGCTTTTTGGCAGCCCACGTTACACAGACGTCTTCTGCGTAAAGGTAGATTTTTGAACCAAAACCACCGCCTACATTGGGGGCAATTACACGCACTTTATGCTCAGGTAGGCCCATAACAAATGCGGTCAACAACAAGCGTTCAACGTGTGGGTTTTGATTTGAAACGTAAAGTGTATATTCGTCTGATGCGCGGCTATAACAACCAATTGCCGCGCGAGGTTCCATTGCGTTAGGAATAAGTCGATTATTGATCAGATCAATTTTAGTGATGTGGGCGGCTGATTTAAATGCTTCATCAACGGCAGCTTTGTCACCTATTGCCCACTTATAACAATGATTTTTCAGGGCTTGATCATGAATTAAAGGCGCACCTTCTTTCATCGTATCGCGAACATCTGCCACAGCAGGTAAAACGTCGTAATCGACTTCAACTAACTCAGAGGCATTTCGCGCTTCTTCGAGTGAATCAGCAATCACCATGGCAACGTGGTCACCGACATATCGCACTTTACCCTGTGCCAAGATGGGGTGAGGGGGTTCGTTCATTGGGGTGCCATCGATGTTGGTAATTAACCAGCCGCAAGGCAAACCATTGATTTTGTCATGTGCAACGTCTTCGCCAACATAAATGGCCAAGACACCTGGTGCAGCCATGGCTTTTTTTGTATCAATTGACTTAATGACAGCGTGCGCATGTGGCGAGCGCACAAATACGGTGTAAGTTAAATTGTTTAGTTGAACATCGTCAGTGTATTCGCCCGCACCCGTTAAAAAACGCTCGTCTTCTTTGCGAAGAATAGACTCACCAATGTAAGGTAATTTTGCAAAATCATTTGAACCCATGATGCACCCCTTTTAAGTTTTCATGTGTGCAGCGCCTTGCTGCACAGCTTTGACGATGTTTTGATAGCCTGTGCAACGGCAAATGTTGCCCTCAAGCAGCTCTCTGATTTCTAATTCAGTGGCATCTGGGTGTTTGGTGCAAAGGTCTAAAGCACTAATCACCATGCCAGGTGTACAAAAGCCACACTGAAGGCCGTGACAATCTTTGAATGCTTGCTGCATCGGGTGCATCGTGCCGTCGGGTGCCGCAATGCCTTCAATTGTCGTGATTGAGGCGACCGCAGCTTGCGCTAAAAGCATGTTGCAAGATTTAATCGAGTGACCGTTAATCATGACGGTACAGGCGCCGCATTGAGCGGTATCGCAACCAATGTGTGTGCCTGTTAAATGCAGGTGTTCTCTTATAGCAGTTGAAAGTAACGTGTTGTCTGCGGCATCAATAGTAAAAGTTTTACCGTTGACCGAAAGTTCGGTTTTCATGTTTGTCTCCTGTTAATGGCAATATTTTTTTATTTTCTTAATACTAGAGTACAAATGGTAATAATTCAATGCCTTCGCTTAATGAGGTTATTTATTAAGGGCTTTTAAAATTTAAGGCAGACCAAGACAAAGGCTGAGACAAGGGCTGATATTAAATACTGAGTCGTAAATTAACTGTTTTAATACGCAACCTAGCCTTTTGGGCTATGTAATAAAGTGCTCGAAATAGAAAACGGCTTTAAAATCTTAAGCTTTAGCATCATCAGTCGATTATTTTTAAAAATCTTGCTCATGCTTGGTTACACCTAAATTTAATATTATTCAAAAAATCTTAAAGGTTTTTAAATGAAAAACGGCTTAAACCGCAGACTCACCCGTACTATTTTAGTCGTCGGGTTACTGTTTTCTGGGTGGGGCACGGTTGCTTTTGCTGCACCCGCACAAAAGTTGGCCGTTCAGGTAACGAACGATAGTGAATCGGTCTTGTGTGCAGAAAAAGATAACGTCGCTTTGACGTTTAGCTCACCCCAAGTTCAATCATTTGAGGTGCAGGCAACACACCCACCCTTTATTGGCTTAATTACTCACGACCAAGATGCGCCTGATTTCACCTCTTGCGACATGACCGCAGACCCCGTTTTTGGGGCAGATCACCCTAAGCGCGTAACGATTTTTGAAAGTGATGATTTATGGGTTGTTGGCTTTACGTTTAATTCATTCTGGCGCCCCAACACAGTTCCTATAAAGATCGGGGGTAAAACATTTGAAGGTTTGCATATGTTGCAAGTTTGGGTGCGACATCAAGAAAGAGCGGAAGAAGTGTTGGTGTTGTACCCACCTGATGGGTATTGGCGAGCCCGTCCGTTAGCGTATCGCGATATGCGCTGGACAGCCTACGGCTCATCGTTTTTAGTCGGTCCCATTGAAACACTAGGCCGGCCGGTTGTGGTCTTGAACGATATAACCTTTGACCCTCAGTCGAAACGTTTTGATTTAAGTTTTAAACAAGGGGGAACAGGCAGTGTGACGATCAAAACGCTTGATCGCGATCGGCAGGTGCTTGATGTCACTTTAAAAAATACACCCAAACAGTTACCGTTTGCCTCGTTTCGCTCAATGTACGTCACCCGTTCAAATGCTGATGTGGCTGACGTGGCTTGGCTTGAGTTAAATCAACCCGGTTGGCTAGAAGCCCCAATCATGAGTTTTAAGGGGGCTAATGTAACCGAGTTGTGGGCGGGTCGTAACAGTGCATCGCGTCATAACCTCAGCGCGCCAGATATGATTTTTGGGCGCTTTAGTCAGTAGCATTAATGGACCATTAAAACTTGAAAGAATAAAACCTTAGGGATCTAAAACTTAAGAGTTGTTTTTTTCATTTGCTTTGCAGGGGCCTAAAATAGTCATCGCGATAATCGACTGATTTAAGGTTTGTGGGTTTTGTAAGTTGGGTATGTCGATTGGTTTACGACCATAGTGCGGTGTAAGCGACTGTAAAACGAGTCTCGGTTTAGATGTGGGTCGCTTAGGTATAGATTGACTTAAGCGTTCAACAGGTCTTCGTTCATACTTGGGCGGCCGTTCGTTTTGTTTAGCCTCAATGGGCTCAGGTACATTGCGACCCCAATCATTTGATTCAAGCAAATCAGGTAAGCCTTCGCCAGCCCTTCGAGTGGTTTGAATCGGCTGAGGTTGACCATTATTGTCTGGCGTCGGTAAGCCGGCAAGGGGTTCAAACGCGGCTTCACCTTCATCTTTGGGCGGTAAAGGTGGCAAATTTGATTGTTGTTTCATAGCGTTACGTATAATCATTCCTATAGAAATGATCACCGCTAAGATCACTGAAACCGCTAACGAAAAACCAAGAAACAAGTGTATAAAACCAGCCAACGCCACGACGATCAGTGGCGAAAAAGATAAACCTTTCTTTTTGGCGACCGCCCCGGTCGCCCCTAGAGATTGGTTTTTATTAAACGATTTAGGCAACATCATGCGGCAGGTTTGCCATCGTTAGGCATAGACGTTTTGCCTGCAATGGTTTCACGCATGTCGGTATCTGACTTCATATTTTGCATGCGGTAGTAATCCATAATGCCTAAGTTGCCTTGTCTAAAGGCATCTGCCATCGCGCGCGGCACTTCAGCTTCAGCTTCAACCACCCGTGCCCGCATTTCTTGCTCAAGTGCCACAGCCATCGCTCGGCGTTCTTCTGCTTTGGCTTGAGCAATTTGTTTGTCAGCATTGGCTTGGTCAATTTGCAGTTTGGCACCAATGTTTTCACCGACATCAACGTCTGCAATATCGATTGATAAAATTTCATAGGCTGTACCGGCATCTAAGCCTTTACTTAAAATATGCTTTGAAATATGGTCAGGGTTTTCAAGCACACTTTTGTGATTGGCAGCAGAGCCAATCGTACTCACCATACCTTCACCCACACGGGCGATGATTGTTTCTTCGCCGGCACCACCCACCAAACGGTCAATATTGGTGCGAACGGTTACGCGCGAAACACAAACTAATTGAATACCATCTTTAGCCACAGCAACAATACGTGGTGTGGTAATGACTTTAGGCAATACAGACATTTGAACGGCTTCAAGTACGTTGCGCCCCGCTAAGTCGATCGCCGAGGCGCGCTTAAAATCTAGTGGAATGTTGGCTTTGTCGGCAGAAATCATGGCGTTGACCACCCGCACAACGTTACCGCCCGCCAGAAAATGTGCTTCAAGTTCGTTGAGGGTGATTTGCAAACCTGCTTTTGCGGCACTAATTCGTGCTGTAACAATGGTATGTGGCGGTACGCGGCGTAAACGCATGGCAATGAGGGTGGTTAAACCGACATAAGCACCTGAAGCCCATGCTGCAACCCATAGTGGAATGGGGACTAAATACAAAATAATGACAACGGCTATAAGAATGGGAATCAAAATGCCAAACGCACCAATTAGGGCGACAATAGATTCGATCATTTAGTAAGATTCCTTTTTAGGTATGAATAATGTCAACAACAACACGGTTGCCGTCAACGCGTACAACTTTAATAGGGGCGCCTGCTTCAATAAAATCGCCCTCAGAAACAACATCAATGCGATGACCCTCAATTTCAGCAATACCAGCAGGTCTGAGCATTGAATGGGCTACACCTAACTTGTGTAAGAGCACGTGATCGCTAGAAGGTTCCGTTAAAAACCCAGATTGTCCATCAAGTTGAGTGTCGAGAACAAATGAACGACCAAATGGCATTTTGGGTAAAAATTTGAAAAACAAAAAGCTAACCACGATGGCAAGGGCAAGTGAAAACCCCATTTGACCGACAGCGAAAAAAATCGTCTCAACGGTGGCGCCAGAACCAATCACGCTCATAACCAGCGCCGCACCCAGTGTAACAATCCCTAATAAGCCGAAAAGACCAAAGCCGGGAATAACAAACACTTCAATCACTAAAAGAATGACACCCGTGAGAACAAGCAAAATTTCTTCAAGCCCAACCAGATCAACAATACTGTGGCCATATAAAAAGAGACCTAAGCACGTTAACCCGACTGCTCCCGGTATGCCAAACCCAGGGGTACGTATTTCAAGAATAATGCCGAGCATCGCGAGCGAGACGAGCAAGGAACTCACTATGGGGTTTGTTAAAAAACGAACAATTTCTTCAGCCCAATTAACACTCGGTTGTTGAACTTGTGCATTGGCTAAGTTCAGCAAACCCAATAAAGCGTTAATAGAGGGGGCTTCGTAATTGGCAATGCCGACTTGTAAAGCTTCCTGTGTGGTGAGCGTTAAAAGTTTGCCCTTTTCAGATAACCCTTTAATTTCAATGTCGGTGTCTACCATTGCTTCAGCGATGATAGATGGTTTGCCGCGGGCTTGTGCTGTCGCGGCAAATTCTTTGCGAACGTAGGAAACTGTTTTTTCTGAAACAGGTTGGGTACTTTGCCCTGTTGAGCTCATTTGAACCGGAGTTGCGGCACCAATCGTTGCACCAGGTGTCATGGCGATTTGAGTGGCCGCTAAACTGATTAATGCACCCGCTGAAATGGCGCGAGAGTCAATAAAGGCTATTGTTTTGAGTGGGCTTTTAAGCAAAGCATCACGAATCACAACGGCAGCATCAACACGACCGCCAAAGGTGTTGATTTGTAGAATGACGGCACTGGCCTGGGCGGCTTGGGCTTCTTTTAAAACACGCTCTACATAAGGGGCTAAGCCAAGGTCAATGGTGCCATCAATTTTGGCTACAAACACAATTGGGGTCGAGGGTTGCGATAGTTGAGCGTAACTAACTGAAGCGCCTAGGGTTAAGCACAACAGCATGCAAAACAAACTGACAAAACGTAAAGTAGTGCGATAAACAGAAGAAGACAAACGAGCAAATTGAGTTGTTAATGAATCGATTGCCAACAATTTTGACTTAAACGACTTAAACGACTTAAACGACTTAAACAACTTAAATCTTAGTGGTTCAACTGTCAATGTTTTAATGTCCATGATTCCACACCTATTGTGAAAGTTTGATCGTCAGCAATGACAGTCAGGGTTGAATCTTCGATTGTGACGTGCACAACCATATTTCGATTCACGGCTTTGGCTAAACTTTTGGTTTGAGCAGGGTCGAAACTAAAAACTTCAAATTTGTTTGACCGCGCAAGCGTTAATCGCATACTTTCCCACCATATACGACTTGCAGCCCCGCCGAAGCAATACACCTTAACTTGGTCAGACTTACCCGCCCCTTTAAGTAAACGTTTATCGTCGGGCTGACCTACCTCAACCCAGCACTTTATTGCACCCGTGAGATCTTTCTGCCATAAATCAGGCTCTTCAGCATCACTAATACCCTTAGTAAAATTTAAGTCTTCATGAGCATTCAGTGCAAAGGCTAAAACCCGAACCATCATGCGTTCATCGGTTTCTGAGGGGTGACGCGCCACAGTGAGCGGGTAAGTGGCATAGTGTTGACGATTCATGTCAGCGACGTTTAATTCGATTTTATAAATGGTGGCACGAAGCGCCATAGCGGTTTGGCTTTTAAAAAGAGTGTTATGAAAAAATTCCCTTTATAGATTGGGTCATTTAACGCAAAAGCTTCTGAGAGGCGGTACGCTAACATATGAGTTAGGTTAGACCTAATTGCGAGTGTAGCGTGCAGTATATTGTTTAAATACTTAGGGGTTTATAAATGAGTCATTCAGGTGCGAGCAAAATGGATGAAAACCCAGCTTACCTGGCCGGTTTAGCTGTGCGAAAAAAAGTAATGGGTGAAGAGTATGTGAATCAATCTATTGAAAACGCCGATGACTTTATGCGGCCATTACAGCAGTTTTTAGCTGAACATGCATGGGGGGCGGTCTGGGTGCGTGAGGGGTTGACGCTTAAAACGCGAAGCATGTTGAATTTAGCCATGTTGGCAGCAATTAATCGCCCGCACGAGTTGAAACTTCACATTCAGGGCGCCATAAATAATGGTGTCACCCAAGAAGAAATGTGCGAGATCTTTTTGCAATGTGGGGTCTATTGTGGTGTACCCGCAGCACTCGAGGCATTCAAAATCGCACAACAAGTTTTTAAAGAGCAACCAAAAGAGCAACCAAAAGAGCAACCAAAAGAGTAATCAAAAGATCGCATCAAAGAATAATAAGTCATGGGGTTCGCTGGCACCCTTTAGCAAACCTCGATTACTTGGTCTGATATCGTTTAGGCCATGAACCGGAAAACTATTCAATGAACTTCGAACTCACCGCGACACAGCAAACGCTTCAAGCGCGCACACGTGCATTTATTGCTGAGCATGTTATTCCCCTTGAAAACGACCCTCGATTAGGCCCCCATGGCCCTGAAGAGTCGTTACGTCAACAGCTCGTTGGTTTGGCCCGCGAGGCGGGTTTATTGACCCCTCACGCTTCTAAAGAGCTGGGTGGTTTGGGTTTAAGTCATGTCGATAAAGCGATTGTGTTTGAAGAGGCGGGTTATTCAAGGCTTGGCCCGACCGCGCTCAACATACATGCGCCTGACGAGGGAAATATTCACTTAATGGAAGTGGTGGCGAATGCCGCTCAAAAGGCTCGCTGGCTCGTGCCGCAAGTGCAAGGTTTAACGCGCTCATGTTTTGCTATGACAGAACCTGCCCCCGGTGCCGGTGCAGACCCATCAATGCTTAAAACGCTCGCGGTACGTGATGGCAACGACTTTGTTATTACCGGTGAAAAGTGGTTTATTACAGGTGCCTACGGTGCCACGTATGTCATCATTATGGCGGTTATGGAAGATGGTACGGCCACCATGTTTTTATCTGATATGTCAGCGCCTGGTATAGAGTTGGTTCGCCATATGAACTCAATGGACACCTGCTTCACAGGGGGGCACGCGGTCATGCGCTTCAATCAATTGCGGGTGCCTGCAGAGCACGTTTTGGGTGAAGTGGGTAAGGGTTTTAAGTACGCTCAAATACGTCTTGCCCCGGCACGGTTAACGCATTGCATGCGTTGGTTAGGGCAAGCGCGACGTGCAAATGATGTGGCCACAGCCTATGCTGCAACACGCCATGCCTTTGGCCAAACACTTGGCCAACATGAAGGTGTTGGGTTTATGTTGGCTGACAATGAAATTGATATGCAAACATCTCGTTTACATATATGGCACACCGCATGGTTACTTGATCAGGGGCAAACCTGTAATTTTGAGTCAAGCCGTGCCAAAGTGGTGTGCTCTGAAGCCGAATGGCGTGTAGTTGACCGTTGTGCGCAAATACTCGGTGGTCAAGGCGTTACGGGTGAAACTGAAGTGATGCGTATCTTTATGGATATGCGATCGTTCAGAGTTTACGATGGCCCCAGCGAAGTTCACCGTTGGAGCATGGCGCGCAAGCTACTAAAAGCGGCCACGCCTCAGGTTCCAAAATGAATCAAAAGAAACTAATTGATTGTTTCAGCCTTGAAGGCCAAGTTGCATTGGTTACGGGGGCATCAAGCGGCTTAGGCGCGCACTTTGCCACTGTTTTAGCTGAGGCCGGCGCGCGCGTAGTTGTTTCGGCTCGACGCAATGATCGTATTCATCAACTGGTTGAAAATATTAAGGCAAAAGGTCAACAGGCTGCGGCCGTCACAATTGATGTCACCGATGTTCAAAGTATTACGGAATGTTTTGAGCAAGCAACACAGGTGTTTGGTGTTCCAAATATTGTGGTGAACAATGCAGGTGTAACAGTCACCAAAGCCGCTATTGATCAAACGGTTCAAGATTGGAATCAAGTGATTGACACCAATTTAAAGGGCTGTTGGTTGGTTGCAACCGAGGCGGCAAGACGTTTAATTGCCGCACAAAAATCAGGTTGCGTCATCAATATTGCTTCAATCTTAGGTGAGCGTGTGGCAGCCAGTGTGGGCCCATATGCCATCTCAAAAGCAGGTGTCATACAAGCCACTAAAGTGATGGCACTCGAGTGGGCGCGTTATGGCATTCGCGTCAATGCCTTATTGCCCGGTTACATACGCACCGAGTTAAACAGTGAATTTTTAGACAGCCCATTAGGTCTGAAGTTACAAAAAAAAATTCCTAGCCAGCAGTTTGGTGACGTGCTAGATTTGTCAGGGCCTTTGTTGCTGCTGGCATCAGAGGCGGGGTCTGCGATGTCAGGTTCAACCTTGGAAGTTGATCGTAGCCATTTGGTGAGTAGCTTATGAAGCCAAGCTTAGCATTTGATCAAGCCACGACAGACCGCGTTGCCGCGCTGATGGTGGCTCATAATTTGATACAAAGCGACTCAATTGACATTCAAGCGTTGTCGGGTGGTCAGTCTAACCCTACCTTTAAAATTGTGGCGGGTGATCAACGTTTTATATTACGAAAAAAACCTGCTGGACTCTTGCTGCCTTCAGCCCATGCCATTGAACGTGAATACCGAGTCATGCAAGCGCTGAAAAAAACAAATGTCCCGGTTCCTGAGATGTGTTTTTTGCATGAAGAAAATGATGTACTGGGTACACCTTTTTATGTGATGGCTTTTTTAGAGGGGCGTATAAGATTTGACCAAACATTACCTGATTTCACCGTAGCTGATCGTACTTCGCTCTACAACGACATGAATCGGGTGATTGCAACGCTTCACACTGTAGACGCTGACGCAATTGGCTTAGGTGATTTCGGTCGCTCTGGTAATTATTTTGAACGGCAAATTGCTCGCTGGTCAAGGCAATACTTAGCTGACCCAGGTCAACGTATACCTGCACTAGAGTCACTGATTGAGGTACTGCCACAACATATTCCGCCGGGTGAATTACATAGCATTGTGCATGGCGATTTTCGTCTAGATAATCTGATGCTTGACCCCAATTTACCTTGTGTTATTGGCGTTTTAGATTGGGAACTATCAACATTAGGGCACCCTGTTGCTGATTTTGCTTACCATTGCATGAGCTGGCACATACCCCCCCGTTTATGGCGCGGCATTGGTGGGCTTGATCTTAAAGCATTGGGTATACCCACTGAACTTGAATACGTCGATTTGTACGTTCAGCGAACAGGTTTTAAAGATGTTAAAACCCATTGGAATTTTTATTTAGCGTATAACTTTTTTAGAATTTCAGCTATTTTGCACGGTATTGGCCAACGTGTGCGACAAGGTAATGCCGCTTCAGCCGATGCTATTGACATGGCATCTAAAGCTGAACCTTTAGCTGAAATGGGTTGGCAGTTTGCTCAGAAAATTGTGACAACATAAAAGCTTGAGCTTGGCCGAATATTTTTACAAATTAGGAGTTTCTTTAAAAATGCATTGTTATCGAACTAACCCTCGTATAAGTGTTATGAACAGTGTGAACGCTACGAAAAATTTGTTCAATATGTTTGTGGCCAGCATTTTATTTTCTTTGAGTGCAAGTTTTGTTGTGCAGGCTAAGCAGCCTATTGAAGGCTTGCAGCAACCCATTTATTTAATGGGTGAGGTGCACGATAATCTTGCAATAAATGAAGCGCGTTTTGCACGGTTAAAGCAAGACATTAACGCAGGGTGGCGACCTGCTCTCATCATGGAACAGTTTGATCGAGAGCGCCAAGACGATTTAACAAGTGCATGGCAAACGTGCCCTGATGCAGCATGTGTGATTAAAAAAGCGGGTCGTGACGGTTGGAATTGGTCTTTTTATGAACCGCTGATTAATCTAGCTTTGCAATATCGTTTGCCACTTGTTGCCGGTAACGTATCACGACAAGACGCCTCTAAAATTATGCGCGGCAGTTATGACGCTGTGTTCGATGCAGGCATGCAAAAACAACTTGGGTTGTTGCGTGACTGGCCTGACAGCATGACGGCACAGCAAACAGAATCAATCGTTGTGGGCCATTGTGGCGTTTTACCTCAAGCGATGGTGGCGCCTATGGTGCAAGCTCAAAGAGCTCGAGATGCTTGGTTAGCGCATTTAATCGTTCAGTATGCGTCTCAGGGCGTGGTTTTGATTGCCGGCAATGGTCACGTGCAAAGAGATGTGGGTGTTTACCGTTGGTTGCCGTCTGAATTGCTGCCTTATGTCACAGTGATGGGTTTTGTAGAACCCAATGGCATTAATTTTCAAGCGTATGACGAGGTGATTGTCTTACCCTCTTTTGATAGGCCTGATCCGTGCATAGCTTTTAAGAAAATGATGCGACAATCTAAGCCTGTTGCGACACCATCTAAAGTTTAAATGATGTTTTTATTGTTAAAGCGTTTTTTTGTAACCTTATTCATATTATTTGGTTTGACCCTGACCGGTTGTGCCTACGACCCTTTGCCGCAACGTACCCCTGATGGTTTTGACCCACCTTACAACTACGATTAATCGCTCTGAACTACCCATTTGAATAACGTTATTCTTGCCTGTTAGCCCTTTTTTTGCTCCTTTGGCCTAACGCAGGTCATTTAAAACTGCCATGTTATGCCGGTCGTTACCGTCAGGCTGTTATTTACACGCTGCCCGTTAATAGCAGGTGAGGCAATCACCCCGAGCCCGAGTTGAATGTCTTTAGTTGGTGCATACATGACTGCAATCTCAGCTAAAGCCAAATATTGACTGTTTGGATCTGGGTTGGTTTGTAAGCCAAAATCTAAAGCAAGTTTCCATTGATCATTAACAACCCATACAGGTGCCGCAGATATTGACCAAATGTTAGTACGTTGTGAGTCACTATCACTTGAACCAGACATTCGGTTGCTGACATAGCCCGCGTTTAGGTGTAGTTCAGCGTCATCAGATAAATAGGAAGCAATGAAGGTTAAATTACCATTGGTTTGAGCGTTACCTAAGCCAGAGTTTTGCATGCTTTTTGTAACGGGCAAAATAACGCTGGGGTTTGCTGCAAAGCTCCAACCCTCAGTTTGATCGCCTGCAAAAACCCAGATTAGACCAATTTCGTTGTTGTTCCAGCCGTTAATTTGTGACAATTGTCTAGATGCGCCAAAGTAAATATCTAGGGAAACTCTGAAAAAGTCCCCGAATTCAGAGAACTCGGGACGCGGTTAATTGTCTGATTAGTATCGCAAATTTTTCGATCACGATCATGCCCCAATTGAGCTTTTCTGATATTGAATTCGATGCCAAGCGTAAGCAAACG
>CAMCYB010000035.1 GCA_945883615.1 Bordetella parapertussis
AGGGCGCAGTACCCTGATTCGGGGTGCTAAACGGGCTAAAATGCCCAAATATCTGTCCATATTGGGCAAAAAAGTAAATATTATTGAATCAGTAAATTTCTACCGCGGAAATTTCCGCTTTAAACCGACTTATTCAGACCTTCCCTAGCTAGACAGAATAGTTTGATGCACAAAGCTGATAAAGTAGCCGCATGAACAACAAAAAAAACATCACGTGGGCAGAACAGTTTAATCAGCGCCCTTGGTGGGTCGATTTCATATTACTTAGCGCAATTTGGGGCTCATCGTTCATGTTTACCAAAATTGCAGCACAAGATATTGGTGCCATACCGACAGCGTTTTGCCGCGTGGCTGTTGGTGCTTTATTTTTATTACCCTTATTGGTTTTAAGACATCAAACCACCCTGCTGAAACAACACTGGAAAAAAGCTTTTGTATTAGGTATTTTTTACGCCGGCATTCCCTTTACGGCCTATAGCTTTGCTTTAATGACGATATCAACGAGTACGGCTGCAATTGTCAATGCAACCACGGCATTATTTGGTGCGCTGATTGCTTGGTTGTGGCTGAAAGAAAAGCCAGGTCTAAGTCGCTCTATTGGGTTGGTCTTAGGCTTCACAGGCGTAAGTTTATTAGCCCTGCAAAATGCACACGCCGCGCCAGCAGAAGCGTTGGCGGCACAGCTTATCGGTATGTTAGTTTGCTTGTTGGCGCCCTTGTGCTATGGCTTATCAGCCAGCTACACCAAACTATATTTCACAAACATTCCCGCTTTAGTATCGTCAACCGGCAGCCAAATTGGGGCCACACTATTCCTCGCACCTTTTGCCATGTTATTTTGGCCAGATCACGGCATGCAATTAAGCACTATTGGCTCATTATTGGCATTAGGTATTGTGTGCACGGGTTTAGCCTTCATCATGTTTTTTCGAATTATCGCCTTAGCCGGCCCAAGTAAAGCATCAACCGTTACTTTTGCAGTACCCATTTTTGCCGCGTTTTACGGCCTTACATTCTTAAATGAAACCATCACCCTCACCATGATGCTCTGTGCCGTTGTGATCTTGGTTGGCATCAGTTTATCAACGGGTTTGGTGCGACTACCTGGCAAGCGTTAGTTTCTTTTAAAGTTGTGAAGCTAATATGTTTGAACAAGCCCTTACGGCTGAGCGATGCGTTGTCGCACTGGTGCAAAACAAGTTAATCATTTGAGCGTTGTCGGGCGAGCGCACTACAACCTAATCAGTTAAGCGTTGTCGTGCTTTTACGCAATGCAGCCTGCAAGTACACCATAAAAAAAATTAAGAAATACGTAAAAAAATGTGGCAGTATGGTGTATGCCATGCCCAGTACAGCATAGAAACTGAGCAAAATAATGGGTTCAGACTGCTGCCAGGTTTTTTTAATTTTAAAGCCAGTCGCCAGCCATAAAAGATAAATTAAAAATAGACTTGTCCAGACAAACCCATTCTTCAATACGCTATCAATGTACATATTATGCGTGTCGCCTGAGGGGTAACCAAAAGCCTGCAGCTTCTCACGATCACTTTGTTCGATGGGCATATCTTTAAAAAACGCTATTTGCATCGGGCCGTAACTTTTTCCACCCGCACCAAAAAGAAACGTCATGGGTTCATTTTTCATAAAAAAAACAGCATGATTAAAGCCTACATTCCATAAGTTTAATCTGACCCAATAATCGTTATTAGTGACGTCAGTAATGCTTTGTATACGATTGTAAAAGTGATCTACATTATCTTTAAAAATCGTCATTGAAAATGTCATCGCAACTACGGCCGCTAAAATTGCGTTAATGACCATGCGCTTTGTGAGCTTAAGCGTGAGCAAATACAAAATTAACACCACAACACTTGCCAGTAACGGAATACGGCCGCCTGCCCATATCAACTGAAAAATCGACATGCACAAAGTAGCGATGATGATGAGCTTTGTTTTTAATGTAAAAACTGTGCTTCTCATGCTGACGACTAAAAATACAAAAAATAAACCTAATAGCGCGTCCCACGTGCCTTGAGGCCATGTACCTTCAATGCGCGTAATATTTCCGATCTGGTCCCATTTTTTAAAAATAGTTAAAAGTGACGCGACCCAAAACCCTGCGATAACGCTGTAAAACGCTAATTTTTTATTATTCTCGTTTTTAAATGCGATGATCAAAAACCCAATGACTAAGAGAAATAGTGTTTTTCGAGCGGCCCACAACAGATCATCAATCTCTTGCATCGCAATAAAAGCCGTATCGATTCCAATAGCAAACATGACTACGCTGACAACCGCAATATTTGAATTCAAATATTGATGTCTATATTCTTTATTGTTAAAAAAACAGATGCAGGTGTAAACAATAATTAATGCAGACGAAACATAAATGCCCGGCTTCCAAAGAAAAATTGAAACGGCAAATAAAACAACCAAAAAGCTTTCTGTCTTTTCAGCAAGCATAGCTGTTTGCCTAGTCATTTAACACCCTAATATTAAATTCAAAGATCATCACAATGATCTTGTTAAAAATCTGTTTTGTTCGACGTCACTTTACGTGCAAGTCGTTTGAGTCTCTTCAAAAATGTTTTATTTTTTGCAACACTCGCTTCTTGCTCTTCTTTTTCATTTCTTGCACGAAAGTCGGTGCCTTTGTCAGGCAACTCTTCGTAAACATGTTTTGAAGCTGTGTAGTAGTAGAGCGCTACAGAGCGTCGGGTTCTTTCGGGTGGGCACGTTAAGGCATCAGGGTGACCATGAAACGAATTGGCATCTGTGTTGAAGACGACACACCGATTAAATACGGGCAAAATTTTATGAACAGGTTCACTCATGTCTGTTTTCCACAGCTCTAATTTACCGCCATATTCATCTTGCCAGTCTTTATTAAGATAAACCAACAAATTAAGTCTGCGTGCTAAGTGAAGTTTTTTATGTATTCTGAAATCAGCATGAACACCGAGCTTCCCACCCCTCGTTATTTCATGGTAGCCCGCGCCTTCAAAATAGGGGCCTGAAATCAGACCTTCAATACCCGTCAACCCTTCTAAAAATTGCAAAAAGGGCGCCGAATTAAAAAACATAAATATTTCAGTGGCTCGCGACTTACAGAAATAGGGGCTAATTTGTCGCTTATTAAACTCATAGTAACCATCAAATATTTTATCTTTTCGCAAAGGATGTTCTGGAAAGTTAGTCAACAAATCATGAGTCAATGTTTCAGGCAACAAATGATCTAAAACAATATGAGGAAACGGGTTGTTTGATGTGTATTGAGAAGCGTATTTTTCTCCAACTTTTTTGGCGCTTTTAGGGTCTAAAAAAATACCGTTTTCTAAATGAATAGGCAAAAGACTAGTCATACATGCTACCTAAATAAAAGATGGGAATCATTATGTCCAAAACGTGATTTTTAATGTCACATTGTGATTTTACCCGCACAGGGCATTAAACCTTGATCTGCATCGTAGCGGCCGCCGCCAATCGAGTCTGCCCAAAAAAACGCCAAACTAGCACGACTGACGCAAGCCCTAAGGCTATGACAAAACCCGCCCAAACGCCAGCGGGACCCATACCACCATGGTGTGCCAGTAACCAGCCAAGCGGCATGCCGATCACCCAATAGGTCGTTAACGACACCGTAGCCGGAAAAGCCGTATCAGATAGCCCGCGTAACGCACCCGTCATGGTTGATTGCACACCATCCATCACTTGAGAAAAAGCAAAGACAAAAAAGATGGTGGCAGCAATCTTGATCACTTCAAGGTCTGATGTAATTAAGCCTGCAATATTGCGACCAAACAGAGCAAGAATGATCGCGGCCGAAGAAAGCCAGGCCATAGCCAGAGCCAGTGCCGCCCACGTAATCGGGCGTAATGCGTCAGTATGACCCGCCCCACGTTCTTGAGCGACCCGAATCGCGACGGCCCCTGAAATACCAAGCGGCAACATATATAGAAGCCCTCCGACAGACATCGCCACTTGGTTCGCTGCGAGCGCCACGGCGCCAAACGTACCAATCATGAGCGTTGCCACCGCCATCGCCCCCGTTTCAGCGACATACATCAAGCCCAGCGGTGCGCCTTCACGAGCCACCAAAACGATCTCAGCACGAGAAATTTTGGCACGTAAGCGTATTTTTCGCGTCGACTTTGCATGTTTCCAAAAAAACCATGCGGCTACCAGTGCTAACGATTCAGCCGCTAGCGATGCGATACCCGCACCCGTCAAGCCTAGTTGCGGTAGAGGGCCGACTCCCCATATTAATGAATAATTTAGTGGAATATTGATCACCACGGCCAAGAAAGCGAAGCTCGCACCCAACCAAGGTCGATCGATCGCCTCAAAAGTTATTTTGAAAGCCATGAGAATAGAAAAAGGCAACATCACAAAAGAAATGGCCACCCAGTAGGGAAACA
Organism: Bordetella parapertussis; assembly: GCA_945883615.1. Lineage (GTDB taxonomy): Bacteria > Pseudomonadota > Gammaproteobacteria > Burkholderiales > Burkholderiaceae_B > Algicoccus > Algicoccus parapertussis_A. The sequence goes on from CAMCYB010000035.1 coordinate 4,419, forward strand.
TGACCGCCAACACCTCGGCAGGTTGACCCAAATAGGGTAGAAGCAACCAAACCAACAACATAACAGCTGTACTGCATATGCCAACTATTGCACCCAATGCCAAACCATTACGCAAAATCACTGGAATACGTCGCCCATGACCTGCACCGTGCGCTGTGCCAACATGCACTGACAAAGCTGAAAGAAGCCCATAAATTGCCGCATACATGATGATCGCCACAGCATTGGTAACGCCCACTGCCGCGAGTGGAAGCACCCCAAGTGGAGCCAACATAATTGAATCGGTTACACCCAGTAAAGTTGACGCACCGAGCCCCGCAACAATAGGCACAGCCAAAGCCAAAATCGCAGGTATTTCACGGCGTGTAGCACTAAAAGCAGTCATTTTGATCTCTGATCTTTGGAGCGAGTTACTTATTTATCACCAAAAACTCTGCGTGATCAGTTGTTTTATTAAAGGTTAATTGTCAACTATAGCCTAAGGAATACTCACAGATTCAGATCGTTATTTTTAGCGAGCTAACTCAATCAAAACCATATGCATGTATTATTTTTTAGTCTTTTGACAGCGATTGCTTGAAAAAAAGCTTCGAAATTAAAATGGCAAGAAGATTCCAGCCGGGCAAAAAATACGCTAAAGCAAGTGCGATCGACACGCTTATTAAAACCATTTTAAAACTGTGCAACTGACTTTCAATTTCAATCTGACTCACTTCACTGGCAACCAATTGCTTACTTTTTTTAATGTGCAAGACTTGAAAATAGCCAAGCAGGCATAGCAGCCACAGATTTCCTGTGTAAATTAAAAAGGCAAGGGGCTCAGTGTAATACTCACCAACCAATGAAGTCGTAAAGGGCAGCAGGCAAATTAAAGCAAGGTGAATAAACTCAAGTTGAATGTATGTATTGCCAACATGATTAAAACACTGAATTAACCTGATTCTCACTTGCCAGAAAATGACGATGACCCAAAAACTTAATATCCAGGTGAAGAAATTTGATATCTGGTCATTCAGGGCGTCTAAGAAAACAATATGCGTCATACTACCCACTGGTAGTTTGAGATCTAAGACTAATAACGTAAGCGCCACAGCGTAAACGCCATCAGTAAGCGCTTCAAGACGATTCTTTGGAAACCACTTCGTGATGTCTTGGCTCATACTTATTTATACATATTTATTGTTAACCATCGTTGAGCTTAAGTACTGTAACGCCGAAACCAAAACAGAGATAACGCTGACGCAATGAGCACGAGTAAGGCACTTAGCACGGCAAACAGAGCCGAAACCTCTGTCTGTGAGCGTTCTAATTCAAACTTTGTAGTCAACTGCTCATAAATGCCCGCAAGCTGTTCAGCATTTTCTGCTTTAAAAAACTCGCCTTCGGTTAAAAGTGCCATCGTTTGCAACGTGCGTTCATCAACTGCGGCATAAAACGAACGATCAAACCCAGGTATAAAACCATCTGGCGTACCAAAAGCGACGGTGTAGACTCGCACACCCAATTGAGCGGCCAGTTGCGCCGCAGCAATAGGGTCTGGCCCTGTCGTGCGACGGCCATCAGAAATCAAGACAATCGCACCTGATTGAAAAGACCCAGGTGGTACGGGTTTTAAGTTAAAAAGAGCAGAATCTTGAGAGGGTTGATTGCGCGGTGAAGCGTTAAAGCCATAAATTAAAGGCTCTATGTCTAACTCAAGCTCTGGCCTCAGCACCGCTAACGCTAAAAGTAAACCACTACCCGTGGCCGTAGCCCGTTGAAGACGAAATCGATCGACTGCTGCCAATAATTCTTCACGGCTATCTGTCACGCGCTGAGCCACCTGAGCCGTACCTGCGAACGTAACTAAGCCTACTCGAAAATCGTTAGGCAGTTCAGTAATAAACGTTTTAACGGTAGATTGTGCCGCTTTGATTCGGCTGGGCGGCACATCATCGGCCAGCATACTAAGCGAGACGTCGACAGCAATGACTAAAGTACGCGTGTCAGACGGCAAAACTATATTTGCTGTGGGGCGCGCCAAACCCAATACACCGACCGCTACAGCCAACAGCATTAAAACTGGGGGTATATGGCGGCGCCAGCCCTGCCGCGCCGTCAAAGCGCGGTTCACCAAAAGCAACGAAGAATAAGCAAACGCATCGCGGCGGCGGCGTTTTAATAGCCAAAGGTAACCGGCCACCAAAGATGGCACGATTAGAAAACCCCACAGCGCTTGAGGCCAAATAAAGTGCATATAAAGAACTTCAGCGTTAAGATTACCTAACTGTATCACCGCTTTCTGGTCTTGAGGTCATATGAAACGTGCCACGCTTTACAGCCGCTCAACTCGATCAGCTTCAGTCACGCCATCGACCCCCAAAAAACAGGCTGAAGAACCTGCTGCCCGCCCAACCCTTGTTGAAGCATCGGGGTGGTTATTCAAGGTATTTAAAAAACCCCTTGTTCTTTTATGCCTTGGTGTTGTAGTGGGTGCTGCGCTCGTTTTACAACTTACACCTAAGGCCATTACCGAACCTCCTTTAAATAAAGCCAATGTTGAATCAATTGTGCTTGAGACCTTGGCTACCAAGTCTCTACCCGCGCGGGCTGCTCAAGTGGCTGCTACCGTGGCGCCGTCAATCGTCAGTATTAGAACTTTAGACAGTGAACCGCCACCCCCGAACCAAATTAGTGAAAGCGGCAAAGGAGCAGGCTTTGTTATCAAAGAAGATGGCACCATACTTACTAACCATCACATCGTGGCTGGCGCCAAGCGCATTGAGGTGACCTTTGCTGATGGCACGGTTTCACCTGCACAAGTGATTTCAGCACAACCACAGCGCGACTTGGCCTTGTTACAACCCGCCCGTATTCCCGAAGACTTACCCGCCGTCACCATGGCGGCTGCGGGGCAACTTGCGCCGGGCGACTGGGTTATTGCTGTAGGCTTCCCATTTGCGATGGGCTTATCGGTTTCAGCAGGCATTGTCTCAGGGCTTAACCGCAGCTTCCCCATTCCAGGGCGCGAGCCCCTAGAAGGTTTAATTCAATTTGACGCCGCGGTTAACCCAGGCAATTCAGGCGGCCCACTTCTTAACCAAAGCGGTGAAGTTGTTGGTGTTGTCACGGCCTTATTCACGCCTTCACCCGACGGCACCTTTGCAGGCATTGGCTTTGCCATCACGATGGATAGCGCAGCCAACGCAGTCGGTATTCCACCTTTCTAAACAGAGTGCACATAACCCATGAACCAAGACCCTATTTGGCAAGGCCAGCAAAACCATGATGCGGTTAAAGAGTCAGCAGCAATCATGGAAAGCGTGTTGTATGAAGTCAAAAAAATTGTTGTCGGTCAAGACCATTTTTTAGAACGCATCTTAATTGCCATGCTTGCCCGCGGCCATTTGTTAATCGAAGGTGTACCAGGGCTTGCCAAAACACTGACTGTCAATACGCTGGCAAACGTTGTTCAAGGCCGTTTCAAGCGTATTCAATTTACACCCGACCTATTGCCCGCCGATCTGATTGGCACACGCATTTATAACCAAAAAACCGGTGACTTCAGCACCGAGCTTGGGCCTGTTTTTGCTAACTTACTGCTTGCTGATGAAATCAACCGTGCGCCCGCCAAAGTGCAAAGCGCCCTACTTGAAGTCATGCAAGAGCGACAAGTCACTATTGCAGGGCAGAGCCATCGCGTACCCGAACCCTTTTTGGTGATGGCCACACAAAACCCCATCGAAAGTGAAGGCACATACCCCCTGCCCGAGGCCCAGGTTGATCGCTTTATGATGAAAGTACTGGTTGGCTACCCCAAACCTGAAGAAGAATTTGTGATTGTTCAACGTGCGATTGGTCAAACCATTGAGTTGGTGGCGCGCACCACCACAGATCAGTTAGGTCAATTGCAAGCACAATGCCATCGTGGGTTTGTTGATTCAGCCCTTGTGCAATATGCCGTTGATCTTGTAAACGCCACACGCCAACCCCAACGGTTTGGGTTGTCTAATATAAGCGATTACATTATGTTTGGTGCGAGCCCCAGAGCCTCGATTAACTTGGTGCAAGGGGCTCGTGCATTGGCTTTCTTGCGTGGCCGAGCCTACACCACACCCGAAGATCTGATCGATATTGTGCCTGACGTCTTGCGTCATCGCATCATGCTTTCTTACGAAGCCATTTCTGACAACATCAACACTGATGCATTGATTCAAGACATTCTTAAAGCGGTACCTGCACCGACCAAACCATTACAGAGTCATGTTCAAATTCCTTAAACCGCGTCAGGTAGAACCGCAGGCTACACCGCCTGCTTCACTGACAATGCCACAGATCAATGCTCAGGCTTTACTATCTCGCATTGAGTGGGTTAGTGCTAAGCGACTTGATGGTTTGATGCAAGGCAACTATCAAACACTCTTTCGCGGCGCAGGTTTAATGCTTGCTGACTTACGCGAATACTTACCCCATGACGACGTTCGCCATATTGACTGGAACGTCACAGCCCGCATGCAAACGCCCTACGTTCGCGAGCACGAGCAAGACCGTGATTTAACCGCGTGGTTTCTTGCAGACCTGTCAGCATCAGTTGGCTTTGGCTCACAAGGCATCAGCAAACGGGTGCTCATGGCTGATTGTGTTGCGCTGCTAGGGCATATGCTGCAACGCCGAGGTAACCGCGTGGGTGCTGTGATTGACCGCGCAAGCGCTCAGAAAAATCTTGAAGTCTTACCGGGTCGTTCAGGCCGACGCCATCTTTTGCATGTGCTGAACCGCCTGTTAAATGGGCCGCTTTACCCACAAACGGAAGCCACGGGTTTGAAAAAACTATTGATGGGGGCGCAAAACGTGATGGGGCAACGCGCCACCGTGTTCGTGCTGTCAGATTTTTTAACTGAGCCTGATTGGAATAAAGCCCTACTGGCATTAGCGAGTCGTCATGATGTGGTGGCTGTGCGCCTAGTTGACCCCTTTGATCGCGAACTGCCGGCGATGGGCATGATCACAATTCGTGACGCCGAAACCGGTCAACAAGTTTTTGTTGATACCCATGACGCGGGGTTTAGAAAGCGATTTGCTGAACAAACCCAAGCACATGAGGCCCAGTTGCAAGACGCATTTAGCAAAGCGGGCGTTGATTGTTTGGAACTGAACACAGAAAACCCCGTGCATGTAGACTTGATCAATTTTATTGTTCAACGCCAACGCTTTCTCAGGCAGACTAGCAAAGGGCGTCATCATGTCTGATGGGTTGAGCTGGCCAACATGGTTTCAAAGTGAACATATCTCATTTATTTGGCCAAGCCTTTTGTGGCTTTTACTCATTGTTCCGGCAGGCCTCATTTTCTACCGCTTTCAGCGCCGCCATCAGCCACTTGATAAATGGAATGTTGTCAGTGGCGCGCTCATAACAGTTGGGCTTGCTGCCCTACTTATAGCCATTGCCAGGCCGCAAATACAGGTTAACTTGCCTGCCAGAGCCGATCGATTAATGATCGTGCTTGATATTTCTGGCAGCATGCGTGCTGATGACGCCAAACCCAGTCGCTTTGACGCCGCTAAAGTGATCATCTCGACATTGCTCGACGATCAGCCCCCTGGTTTGCAAGTGGGGTTAGTAACAACGGCTGCCACAGCAAGTTTGGTGCAGCCACTTACGACAGATCGCAACGCTTTGCGTGAAGCTCTTGATGCGACTTCATTACAAACAGGCTCAGCACTGGGCAGCGGTTTATTAATTGGTTTGTCTGAGTTATTGCCTGCTGCTGGCATTGACGCCCAAGCCATCATGAATGAATCAGCCCTGCGGCCAGACAGTCGGCCCGCAAAACCCTGGCAGCCAGACCCAGAAAAAATCATGCCGCCGGGTTCGAATCGTTCCGTGGCACTTGTGTTGATTTCTGATGGTGAATCAAACATGGGCCCTAATGCACTCATGATGGCTGAGTTAGCGTCTCAATTTGGTGTGCGCGTGCATACGATTGGTCTGGGTACAGAACAAGGTGCTGTGGTTAAAGCTGAAGGTATCTCGCAACGCGTGCGCTTACAACCGGCTCTATTAGCCGATATTTCAGCCACCACAGTGGGTCACTTCTACCAAGGTACCTCTGAAAAAGATTGGCAAAAAATTTACCAATCTATTGATACCCGCATTCAATTTGATCGCCGACAGCCCATCGAATTTAGCGCGCTGTTTTTGGCGGGTGGCTTGCTTTTGATTTTGATCGGCATGATCATACGATTTACGCGACAAGGTCGTATTCTTTAACGTGTGCGTCATCGTATTGAAGTGTAGGCATTTAACTTTCAAAAGAGGCTCGCTGTTTTAATCAAACATGGGCTATGCGTTACAGTGTGTGCACTTTCCTCAAAGATTAAAGACCAAATATGCCTGCTGACCTAAATGCTGCCCTGCTTGAACCAGAAATCGATCGCTTAGACACCTTTCTCGCTGAACTTGATGGGCCTGTTAATAGCTTTGAAGGGCTTGATGGGTTGTTTTGTGCGCTGATCTGCGCACCGACTGCGATCATGCCCAACGAATACAAAACAGTAATCTTAGGCGACAGCGCTTTCGCCGATGACGATCAAGCAAAAGAGATCACTTTTTTGATGACGCGGCACTGGAACACTGTGACTAAAACCTTGCAGCAGGTTTCTAAAGTGGGTGATGTGTATGTTCCTGCGCTACTCGTTGACGATGATGGCAACCCAACCGGCAACGAATGGGCAGAGGGTTTTGTATTGGGTATCACGCTTACTCAGACCGACTGGCATGCGTTCAGCCAAAATACTGAACTGGGTGATTTACTTGAGCCTGTTATGTTGCTCGCCCACGAACACCACCCCGACCCGACATTGCGCCCAACATCTTTGAGCTCTGAAGGCCGGGAAGACTTACTTGATGAGATGTTTGACAATTTAATGCTGATTTACGAACACTTTCAGCGTCAGGTGAACTAAGGGTAAACACCCAACAGGGCGCAACTTTAATATAAAAAAATAAAAACCATGATATATTTTTTTTGTATTTTGGTTGAGTCATGACTTGTGACATTTGAGATGTGACATGCGTCGTTTGAAATGTGACATGCGTCGTATGTGATGTGTCGTGTGTAGTGTGTCGTGTGTAGTGTGTCATGTTTAATGTGTCATATTTAATGTGACATTTGTTTAAAATCAATAATAAAAAAAACGCCAATTAATAATCAAGTATCAAAAAAATCTTAAGTGATATTCATGAAATTAACACTCAAAAAAACAGCCCTCGCGCTTGCACTGACAACCGGCACGCTGATGTCAATGCAGGCTTTTGCACAAAAGCCACCAAACATCTTAATTCTTTGGGGTGATGACATTGGGCAGTTTAATGTCAGCGCTTACAACCAAGGCATGATGGGTTACCGAACACCCAATATTGACAGTATTGCAAGGCAAGGTGCGCTTTTTACAGACTGGTACGGTCAACAAAGCAGCACAGCAGGTCGTGCAGCATTCATAACCGGCCAGTCACCCATTCGCACTGGCCTGACTAAAGTTGGCTTACCAGGTACGCCCGAGGGCATGCGCAAAGAAGACCCAACATTAGCCACATTGCTCAAAGCCAGAGGGTATAAAACAGGGCAGTTTGGTAAGAATCACCTAGGTGATCGCGATGACATGTTGCCAACCGCGCACGGTTTTGATGAGTTTTTTGGAAACTTATATCATCTTAATGCAGAAGAAGAGCCAGAGAACCCAGACTACCCAAAAGACCCCGAATTTAAAAAGAAATTTGGCCCCCGTGGCGTGATTCACAGCTTTGCCGGTGGCGCCATTACTGACACAGGTCCGTTAACGCGCAAACGCATGGAAACCATTGATGATGAAGTCATGGTTAAGACCCTCGACTTCATGGAACGCTCAAAAAAAGAAGACAAGCCATTCTTTATCTGGTGGAACTCGACCCGCATGCACATCTTTACGCACTTGAAAGAAGCCTCGCGTGGCAAAACAGGTTTGGGCGTTTACGCCGATGGCATGGTTGAGCACGACGGTCACGTCGGTGAAATTCTGACCAAACTTAAAGAGCTGGGCCTCGATGAAAATACCATCATCATGTATTCCACTGATAACGGTGCCGAGACTTTCACATGGCCAGATGGTGGCACCACGATGTTCCATGGCGAAAAAAATACAAACTGGGAAGGCGGTTACCGTGTGCCCGCCATGATCAAATGGCCCGGTGTGATCGAACCTGGCACCATCAATAACAATATCGCTGCACATGAAGACATGACACCCACGCTGTTGGCTGCAGCAGGTGACACGACCGTCAAGCAAGATTTACTTAAGGGTCGAAAAATTGGCGACATGACCTATAAAGTTCACCTTGATGGCTATGATCTTGGTCCAGCACTGAAAAATAACAAAGAAAAATGGCCTCGTCGTGAGTTCATTTACTGGACAGATGACGGCAGTGTGGCCGCGTTGCGTTATGACAATTTCAAGGTCACGTTCTTGCAACAAGATGCTGAAGGTATGGAAGTGTGGCAAAAGCCCTTTACGGTATTGCGTGCACCCGCGCTAACCAACCTGCGTATGGATCCATTCGAGCGTGCGCAGCAAGAAAACGCAATGGGTTATCAGCGGTGGTATCTAGACCGTATGTTTGCCATTGCACCGGCAGGAACTTACATTGGAAATTGGTTGCAAAGTTTCCGCGAGTTTCCACCCCGCCAGAAACCCGGTAGTTTCAACCTTGATCGGGTTATGGAAGCCGTCACGCGTGCACAACAAAACTAATCATCAGGCATGTGTGCATTGACTTGATTAGAGTTTGACTTTAGACAAGCTCCGCTAACTTTAGGCGGAGCTTTTTTTATGTTTTATAGTGTTGCCCACACTCAGTCGAGATTCAAATGAAGAAATTGATCGTCAGCCTACTTTTTGTTGTTTCGTTCAGCGTCTTTGCAAGTGGGCCTTTACCCTCATGGCATGAAGGGCCAAGCAAACAAGCCGTGCTTAGTTTCGTTGAAAAAACGACGACTGAAGGGTCTGTCGACTTCGTACCCAACTCAGAGCGTATTGCAGTCTTTGATAACGATGGTACGTTATGGAGCGAGCAACCTATTTATGTACAAATTGCTTTCATCATTAATCAAATTAAGGCGCTGGCAAGTCAGCACCCCGAGTGGCAAACAACACAGCCCTTTCAGGCTGTGCTCGAAGGCGACATCAATACTCTGTTGGCCAGTGGGCAAGAGAAAAACTTGTTCCAGCTCATCGCAGCCACAAATGCTGGCTTGAGTACTGACGCTTTTAGTTTGCAATTCAGATGGTGATTTAGCCATGTTGTTATGGACAACGGCTGACAAAGGGCCTCGTTTAGGCATACTCATACACCATACAGACGATATTCGTGAGGTGTCTTATGACCGAAACTCTTCAATTGGTCGCTTGAACAAAGCCCTTGATCAAGCTCCCCTCAAGGGATGGACAGTTGTCGATATGAAGCACGAGTGGCGCAACATTTTTCCAGCCGATATGCCATCAAGGTAAGCTTACTGTCTTCAACCTTCGCACACCCCTAAAATATTAAGCGGGCAGCTTACCCAGATGCCGAAGAATACGAACCACATCGGGCCCGATATGCTCGTAGAAATGATAGAGCCCTAAACACAGGTAGTTCATACCTGGCTCGCCATCACGACTTTTAATTAATCTGTTCTTTGGGCATTCACCCCAACACAGCTGCAAATAATCGCAGCGTCGACATTGCGATGGCAACGTATCGCGCTTGTCCATACCAAATTTTTCTTGTACGGCAGAAAATGCCATGTCACCCAAATGTGTTTCTGCAATGTTACCTAGCCGATACGCTGGATAAACAAAATGATCACAGGAATACACTTCGCCATCATGCTCGACCGCAAGCCCTTTGCCACAAAACTCTGCTTGCGTACAGGTTTGTGCAGGCATGCCTGCCGCTTGTGCAATTGCTGTTTCGAATAGGTTGACATGCACTCGGCCAAAGTCTGTCGCCAGCCATTCGTCCCAGACGCCTGCCAAAAAATGACCGTAATCGTCAGGGTCGACAGACCAGTCAGTCACAATTGAAAGCGGATGACCTGGCTTCGCACGAGCGCTGTCTTGAAGCGGTGCCGTTGAAAAATCTAATTTTCCTGGGGCAATTTCTTTGAACGTACGCGGCTCAACGGCAGGGTTAAATTGAACCCGCCATGCACCGACCTCATCAACCAGAAACCGATACACCTCTTTTGGGTGCTTGGCATTCGCCCGATTCACGACACACAATGCAGCAAATGAAACGTCAGCCTCGACCAACTTACGTGCTGCACGCATGACAAAATCAAAAGTCGGTTTACCGTTACGCGTTTTGCGATAACGGTCGTGCAGTGCTTGTGGGCCGTCAATTGACAAGCCCACATGAAAATTATTTTCTTTCAAAAAGTGAACCCATTCATCATCGAGTGCGATGCCATTGGTTTGCAAATCATTCTCAATGCGCTGACCAGATTTGCTGTACTTTTTTTGAAGCGCGATGACCTTTTGGTAAAAAGGCAGACCCATCAGGGTAGGTTCCCCACCTTGCCATGAAAAGACAACTTGATCACCGGTCTGGCTCTCTATATATTGACGAATGTGCTGCTCAAGCATTGGCTCGTTCATGCGAGCATGTGGCTTGTGATCAAGTAAATCTGTCTTATGCAGATAAAAGCAATAATCGCAGTCGATGTTGCACTCGGCCCCAGAAGGCTTATTCATCGCATGAAAGCGATAGTGCCTACCAACCGGCAAGGGCGGCAATTGAAGTTGGGGCTTTTGCATTAAGTTTTAATGGTTAATTAATATTTAATTTATCATGTTTTTTTAATTGATTTTAAATTTTTTTAAATTTACTTTTAGTTACGGGGTATTGAGTGAAAAAATTATTCACCCGCATTTTCTTATTGTGTTTAATTTCATTTTCAAGTCTGACGGCAACGGCTCAATTAGGTTAATTTTAACTTTAACTCCAACGACAACGCAAGAACAAAAGCAATAGGTTACTCACACATGGAATTAACTTCTATTCTCGTCTCGCTAGGTCTACTGATGTTCTTGGTCTATCGCGGCATGAGCGTATTGATATTGGCGCCGACCATGGCACTGCTTGCCGTTTTACTGAGCGGTAATTTTGCAGATCTGTTACCTATCTACACGCAAGTTTTTATGAAGGCGATGGGTGGGTATCTCATTCAATACTTTCCGCTTTTTTTATTAGGGTCTATTTTCGGTAAGCTCATGGAATCATCTGGTTATGCGCTTGCTATTGCAAATGGCATCACAGAAAAGCTCGGCTCAGCGCGTGGTTTATTGGCTGTTGTGTTGGCTTGCGCTATTTTGACCTATGGTGGTGTTTCACTGTTTGTGGTCGCCTTTATGATGTTCCCCATCGGAAAATCTTTATTTGAACGGGCGCAGATTTCCATCAACTTACTACCCGGTGCAATTGCATTGGGTGCGTTTACGTTTACGATGACCGCACTGCCCGGCACCCCTTCCGTTCAGAACTCAATTCCCAGCCCTTTTTTTGGAACCGATTCTTTTGCAGCGCCGGGTCTAGGCCTCATTGCGAGCTGCATGATGTTAGGCTTAGGCATCTTATGGCTTAACCGTCAACGTCGCTTACTCAGCGTGACAGACTCAAGCCCAGCAAATCAAAATCTTTTAAATACCCAAGCAGCGAAACATTCTGACGACATCTCAAAACCCACCATTTCATTTGGTGTGGCTGTGTTTCCAATTGTGCTGATGGGGCTCACTAACTTAATGATGGCGAAATGGTGGCTTTTAGAATGGCAGCCCGATTTTCTTAAATCAAATGAATTTGGCATGACCTCTCTTTCCTCCGTAACCGGCATCTGGGCCATCATCATTGCCCTCTCGGTGGGCATTCTTTTTCTCTATGGCGTGCAAGTGATAAAAATGCGGCAATTTAAAAAAGCCAATGAGGCCGTGAACCATGGCTCTGTCGGTGCAATGCTACCCATACTCAATACGGCATCTGAAGTCGGTTATGGCTCTGTCATTGCCAGCTTAACGGGGTTTTTAATTATTCGAGAATTTGTTTTAAGCATTGCACCAGGCAACCCACTGATTAGTGAAGCGGTTGCAGTCAATGTGCTGGCTGGCATTACCGGATCGGCTTCTGGCGGTATGTCGATTGCCTTACAAACACTCGGTGCTGATTATCTGGCTAAAGCAGTGGCTCTAGGCATTAGCCCAGAACTTTTACATCGCATTGCCGTGATGGCGTCTGGCTGTATGGACACACTGCCACACAATGGCGCGGTCATTACCTTGCTTGGCATTTGCAATCTCACCCACCGCGAGGCTTATCGTTACATTGCAGTGGTAACGATCGTCTTTCCACTTATTACGTTAGCTTTTATTATTTTATTAGCCTCAGTGTTTGGTAGTTTTTAGGGCGCCAGGAATTAATAGTAAGTGTCACCGTTCAGTTAACAGCCAAAATTAAACTATGTTTTTAAAGCCATATCATGTTTATGCACATAGAGCGATAAAGTCAAACGCGTTGGGTCGTTCGGTTTATATGACTTTCCGCAGCCCAGCTGACCATAAAAAACCACTGGTTGACTATCGGTTGCTACGGCGGCTAGAGATATAAAAGCCTGGTTGATAATAATAACTTGATTTTTTGCATTTTTAATTCATAATAAAAATATATTAATTTGTTTTAGGTTGAATAACATGCTTATTGAGTTCCGCGTGAAAAACTTCCGTAGCCTGCGCGACGAGCAGGTACTTAGTCTCGTGGCATCCAAAGACAAAACCTTGCTCGATACCAACACACAAGCGACTGGCATAAGTGCCGCCCCCACCCTGTTGCGCAGTGCAGTGGTCTATGGAGCAAACGCGAGTGGCAAATCCAATCTCATCAAGGCACTGCAATATATGCGCGGCGTAGTGACTGAGTCGGCTAGGGTTATACAGCCTGGTCAAACTTTTGCAGTGCAGCCATTTCGACTAGATGCTGGTTCAGTCAACCAACCCAGCGAATTCGAGGTCACGTTTCTGCTTGATGGCGTTCGCTACCAGTATGGCTTTGCCATGACTGCACAACGTATCGTCAGTGAGCACTTATTGGTTTACAAGGCCTTCAAGCCCCAGCGTTGGTTCACGCGCCGCTTTGACGCCGACACTGACAAAGATGTCTACGAATTCGGTCCCAGTCTAAAAGGCCCAAAAAACCTGTGGGAAGGTGCCACCCGCCCTAATGCACTGTTCCTATCAATGGCTGTTCAACTGAATAGCGAAGCTTTACGACCACTGTTCGACTGGTTTTTGAGTCAGATGGTCATCTTCAATGAGCAAACCCAACTGAGTCCGCAAATATCGATCCAGATGCTCAAACAAGCTGACTGCCGCAAAAAAATCTGCCATTTTCTCGCCGCCGCCGACATCAGCATCACTGACATCGATGTGGAAACCCGCAAAGTACCTGGGCAAGCTGTTCACTTTGACTTGGTTGCCGGCAAAACTGAAGTGCGATCGGAGGAAATAGAAGAGCACAAGGTGCGTTTCCATCATGTCACCGAAAAAGGGCGTGCCATTTTCGATTTGACGGATGAGTCTAACGGCACCCGCAATCTACTATTTCTTGCAGGGCCAGTGCTAGATATCCTCCGCAAAGGGCTGACGTTAGTGATTGATGAACTCGACACCAGTTTGCATACTTTGCTGGTACGCGAACTGGTACGACTGTTCCATTGCCCCGACATCAACACCGGCGGTGCGCAATTAATTTTTACGACTCACGACACGTCGCTGCTAGATGCACCAGATCTGTTCAGACGTGATCAAGTGTGGTTCGTTGAAAAAGACCTAGATCAAACCTCAACATTGGTCAGTTTGTCTGAATTCAGCCCTCGCAAAAATGAGGCGCTTGAGCGCGGTTACCTGATGGGACGATACGGCGGCGTGCCGTTCATCGACAAAACACTTGGGTTACAGCACTGAATGCGCAGGGTGCCCAGTGGTGTAGGGTTTTCGCTCATGGGAAAGCTTAGGTATTCGGTGACGGTGAAGTGAACGAGAACGAGAACGGACACTCACACCGTAAGCGTCTAGGGAACACATATTGTCCCTGAGCGGTTTTTAAGTGAACTGAATCGCCCCGGGTTTTGAGGAGGCATTATTTTCTGAGAGAATATTGTCATGAAAAAATCAAATACCTTTTCCCCCGAAGTCCGTGAGCGTGCTGTGCGAATGGTGCAAGAACATCGGGACGAATACCCATCGCTTTGGGCAACCTGCGACTCAATA
>CAMCYB010000036.1 GCA_945883615.1 Bordetella parapertussis
ACGCTTTGGCTATTAGGGGGCATCATTTTACGAACGATGTTGTCTTTAAATTCAGTGCTGTAGGTTGGCATAGCAACTTCACTCCAACCGCCCCAAAAGATTAAGAAAAGAAATTAAAAGACCGGACAACTATTGTGACAGAGGGGGTAAGAAGTGCTGTCTAAGCAAAATACCCAGTTTATAAATGTATGCATGACATAAGCATAATTCAATTGAGAACTCACGCGACACACCTACGGTACCTATTGAGAAGTACACCGATTTAAAAAACAAGTCTTAAAAAATAACCTGCTTTATAAAGTCAGCCTATACTGATGGCTCAGCGGGGGTACTAGACAAACTTGTCTGGTTGAGAAACACCCTTCGTACCAGTACGGATAATGCCGATGCTGGGAGCGATTTCTATTTGATGTTAATACTCGTCATCAAAAAGATACTTCCGATATCGGCTCCATATGTTTTTTTTGGAGCTTTTTTTATGAATGCCATTCCTAAGTTTTTAGCTGCCACAGCTGAAGTCGATTCAGCCGCGGTTAAACCCTTGCCCAAATCGCGCAAAGTATATGAAGTGGGTTCACGCCCCGATATTCGCGTACCCTTTCGCGCGATTGAACAAAGCGACACCTCGACTTCATTTGGGGGTGAAAAAAACCCTGACATCACTGTTTACGACACCAGCGGCCCTTACACCGACCCCGAGGCGCACATTGATATTCGTAAAGGCTTGCCAGAGTTACGCAAGGCTTGGCTTGATGAACGAAACGATACCGAGTCTCTCGCAGGCCCGAGCAGCGCTTATGGTCGTGAGCGTTTAACTGACCCCGAATTAACAGCCATGCGCTTTGATTTACAGCGCCCGCCCCGTCGCGCCAAAGCGGGCAAAAATGTCACGCAAATGCATTACGCGCGTCAAGGCATCATTACGCCTGAAATGGAATTCGTTGCTATCCGTGAAAACTTGCGTCTCGAACACTACGTTGAGGCCCTTCGCAATAGCTGCCCTGACGGCGACAAGATGGTTAAGCGTTTGTTACGTCAACACCCAGGGCAATCATTTGGCGCGTCGATTCCAAGCAAAATCACTGCAGAATTTGTGCGTGACGAAATTGCCCGTGGTCGCGCAATTATTCCAATGAACATTAACCACCCCGAAGTTGAACCCATGATTATTGGCCGCAACTTCTTGGTCAAAATTAACGCCAACATTGGTAACTCAGCAGTTAGCTCAAGCATTGCTGAAGAAGTTGAGAAAATGACTTGGTCCATTCGTTGGGGTGGCGATACCGTGATGGATCTTTCAACCGGCAAAAATATTCACGAAACCCGCGAATGGATTCTTCGTAACTCACCTGTGCCAATCGGTACTGTACCCATTTACCAAGCACTCGAAAAAGTTAATGGTAAAGCTGAAAACTTAACGTGGGAAATTTTCCGTGACACCTTGATTGAACAAGCTGAGCAAGGCGTTGATTATTTTACAATTCACGCGGGTGTTCGTTTGCCTTTCATACCGATGACCGCCGATCGCATGACAGGCATTGTGTCACGCGGTGGTTCAATTATGGCTAAATGGTGCTTGGCGCATCACAAAGAAAGCTTTTTGTACGAACATTTTGAAGACATTTGTGAAATCATGAAGGCTTACGATGTCAGCTTTTCATTAGGCGATGGTTTGCGTCCTGGCTCAACCTATGACGCGAATGACGAAGCCCAATTTGCTGAACTCAAAACCTTAGGCGAACTCACCAAAGTAGCGTGGGAACATGATGTACAAGTCATGATTGAAGGGCCTGGTCATGTGCCGATGCATATGATTAAAGAAAATATGGACCTTCAACTTGAGCATTGTCATGAAGCGCCGTTCTACACACTAGGCCCACTCACGACCGACATCGCCCCCGGTTACGACCACATCACGTCAGGCATTGGGGCTGCCATCATCGGTTGGTATGGCACCGCTATGCTGTGTTATGTCACACCCAAAGAGCACTTGGGGTTACCGAACAAAAAAGATGTGAAAGACGGCATCATCACTTACAAAATTGCAGCGCATGCAGCTGACTTAGGCAAAGGCCACCCCGGAGCAGCCATTCGAGATAATGCTTTGTCAAAAGCGCGTTTTGAGTTCCGCTGGGAAGATCAGTTTAATCTTGGTCTTGACCCAGACACTGCCAAAGACTTTCATGACGAGACACTACCTAAAGACTCAATGAAAGTGGCACATTTTTGCTCGATGTGTGGCCCCCATTTTTGCAGCATGAAAATCACGCAAGATGTGCGAGATTATGCCAAAAAACTGGGTGTCGCTGAAAAAGAAGCCCTTGCAAAAGGCATGCAAGAAAAATCAATCGAGTTTGTTAAGCAAGGCGCCGAGATTTACCATAAGACTTAAGCAATAACGGGTGCTAACGTACTGTTCAGATCTTTTTCAGTACGTTGGCTTCGCTGAGCATAGTCTCGCACTTGGTCTTCACCAATCATGCCCACGTTAAAATACTGTGACTGAGGGTGACTGAAGTAAAAGCCTGAAACGCTTGCGGCCGGGTGCATGGCATAACTTTCAGTCAAAATCATACCAATATCTTGTGCTTGTAAAACATCAAACATTTCACGCTTGACCACATGCTCTGGGCAAGCTGGGTAACCCGGTGCCGGGCGAATGCCCTGATATTGCTCTTTGATTAACGCTTCAATTGACAGTGCCTCATCGGGTGCATAACCCCAAAGATCCGTTCGCACGCGAACATGCAGGGCTTCTGCAAAGGCCTCAGCCAAGCGATCAGCCAAAGACTTAAACATAATGGCTGAATAATCATCTTGCTCGTCAATAAAGCGCTGCTCTTGCTTATCAATACCTAAGCCAGCCGTCACGGCAAACATACCGATGTAATCGATCACGCCGCTTTCGCGGGGCGCAATGAAGTCAGCTAAGCACTTGTTATCGACGCCCTCGCGTTTGACGCCTTGTTGTCGTAAACCACGCCAAGTAAACAAGACCTCTTCGCGGCTTTCGTCTCGGTACACTTCGATATCGTCATCGTTGACTTGGTTGGCTGGGTAAAAGGCGACAACGCCGTTTGCCGTCAGCCAACGACCATCAATCATGCGTTTTAGCATCGCTTGGCCGTCTGCAAACACTTTCTTTGCCTGCTCACCCACCACGTGGTCTTCTAAGATCGCGGGGTAAGAACCAAATAAGCTCCAGGTTTGAAAAAACGGCGTCCAGTCGATGTGCTTAGACAGCTCGTGCAGATCATAGTTTTTAAATAAACGACGACCTAAAAACTTAGGGCGTAGCGGCGTTTCATTATCCCAGTCGATTACCGGTTTGTTCGCTCGCGCTTGGGTAAGAGGAATAATAGGGCTGGCTTGACGTGAGGCGTGACGACGACGAACCTCTTCATACTCTTCGGCGAGGTCTTCAAGATACGTATTGGCGTTTTCTGACACGAGGTTTTGTGCCACACCAACCGCACGGCTGGCATCGGGCACATAAATCACGGGGCCATCATAATGGGGTGCAATTTTAACGGCCGTGTGAACGCGACTCGTGGTGGCGCCACCGATCATCAATGGTATTTTGCGTTCTCTAAAATAGTCGTCGCGTTGCATTTCGCTCGCAACATAAGTCATCTCTTCAAGGCTTGGTGTAATTAAGCCTGACAAACCGATAATGTCAGCCTTTTCTTCTTTTGCACACGCGAGAATTTTGGCGGCAGACACCATCACACCCATGTTCACGACTTCAAAGTTATTACATTGCAAGACAACCGTCACAATATTTTTACCAATATCGTGCACGTCACCCTTAACGGTAGCAATCACAATTTTGCCTTTGGCGCGCACATCGCCACCGCCAGCCGCGATAAGTTTCTTTTCTTCTTCGATATAAGGCACAAGGTGTGCCACAGCTTGCTTCATCACACGTGCTGATTTAACGACTTGTGGCAAAAACATTTTACCTTCGCCAAACAAGTCGCCCACAATGTTCATGCCGTCCATTAATGGGCCTTCAATGACCTCAATCGGGCGACCACCTCGTGCAGCAATTTGCTGACGTATTTCTTCGGTGTCTTCAACAATAAAGGTCGTGTTGCCGGTCACCATAGCTTGCGCCAAACGCTTTTCAACTGATTGGTTACGCCAAGCTAAGTCTTCAACTTTTTTGCTGCCATCGCCTTTAAAGTCTTCTGACAGGGCTACCAAGCGTTCTGTTGAGGTGCGACTGTCAAGCACATCGGTACGCCCAACCGGGGTTTCACGGTCGAGCACCACATCTTCAACTTGGTCTTTCAACACCGCTTTAAGCTCAGCGTAAACGCCCAACTGACCGGCATTGACAATACCCATCGACATGCCTTCTTTGATGGCGTAATACAAGAACACGGTGTGAATCGCTTCGCGCATTAACTCATTGCCGCGAAACGAAAAGCTCACGTTTGACACACCACCTGAAATGCGGGCATGGGGCAAATTGGCACGGATCCAGCGGGTGGCTTCAATGAAATCAACGGCATAGTGGTCGTGCTCTTCAATACCCGTTGCAATCGCAAACACATTTGGGTCAAAAATAATATCTTCAGGCGGAAACCCAACTTCATTAACCAGTAAATCGTATGCACGCTGACAAATCGCTTGGCGACGTTCAAGTGAATCGGCTTGCCCTTCTTCGTCAAATGCCATCACCACAACGGCTGCGCCATAGGCGCGACACAAACGGGCTTGCTCTAAAAAGGGTGCGACGCCCTCTTTCATTGAGATCGAGTTAACAATCGGTTTGCCTTGAACGCACTTAAGGCCCGCTTCAATCACAGACCATTTTGAGCTATCGATCATGATCGGTACACGCGCAATATCTGGCTCTGACGCAATCATATTTAAAAAACGCTGCATGCAAGCCAAAGAATCAAGCATGGCTTCGTCCATGTTGATGTCGATGATTTGAGCACCATTTTCAACCTGCTGACGCGCAACCGTTACCGCTTGGTCGTAGTTGCCTTCTTTGATCAGGCGAGCAAACATTTTGCTACCGGTCACGTTGGTGCGCTCACCCACGTTGATAAAAAGAGAATCACCATCAAAATTTAATGCTTCTAAGCCAGATAAACGCGTGCGTATTTCAATTTCAGGCACGACCCGAGGTGTCATGGCAGAAACTTTTTGTGCAATGGCTTCAATGTGTTCTGGTGTCGTGCCGCAACAACCGCCTGCAACGTTCACCAAACCTGCTTTGGCAAACTCTTCTAGTAAAGATGAGGTGTCTGCAGGGCTTTCATCAAAGCCCGTATCACTCATGGGGTTGGGTAACCCAGCGTTAGGGTAGACACAAACGTAGGTATCACTTATTTTGGCGAGCTCGGCAATGTAGGGGCGCATGAGTGCCGCACCCAATGCACAATTTAAACCAATTGTTATGGGTCGTGCATGACGAACTGAATTCCAAAAAGCTTCTACTGTTTGGCCTGACAAAATACGACCAGACGCATCAGTAACAGTACCTGAAATCATGACAGGCAAGCGCTCGCCTGTTTCAGCAAACACTTGCTCAATGGCAAAAATGGCAGCTTTGGCATTCAACGTATCAAAAATAGTTTCAACCAATAGCACATCGACCCCGCCCTCTAACAAAGCGTTGACTTGATCAGTGTAGGCAATACGCAACTCATCAAACGTCACGTTACGCGCGCCGGGGTCATTGACGTCAGGAGAAATAGAGGCTGTCTTGGGTTGTGGCCCCAAGGCGCCTGCCACAAAGCGTGGGCGTTCAGGGGTTGAAAACTTATCGCATGCCTGACGTGCTAAGCGAGCTGAAATTAAATTCATTTCATACGCGAGCTCAGGTAAATCGTAGTCACCTTGGGCAATAGATGTGGCACCAAAAGTATTGGTTTCAACTAAGTCAGCACCCGCTTGCAGATACTGCTCGTGAATCGTTTGAATCACATCAGGGCGCACTAATGACAACAAC
The DNA here is from genome assembly GCA_945883615.1 of Bordetella parapertussis. GTDB lineage: Bacteria > Pseudomonadota > Gammaproteobacteria > Burkholderiales > Burkholderiaceae_B > Algicoccus > Algicoccus parapertussis_A. The sequence continues at coordinate 5,969 of CAMCYB010000036.1, forward strand.
TCGTTATTGCCTTTGACGTCTTTAAAGTGGTCTTTAAACCGCTCACCCCGAAAGTCAGCTTCGTTAAATTTTAGTTGCTGAATCATCGTGCCCATTGCACCATCAAGCACCAAAATACGTTGCCCCAATGCGCGTGCAAACTCAGCGCCTCGAGTGTAAGACTCAATGGGGTAGGGCTGTTTGGGGTATGTCATAAGAGACCAGTACGCCGAAGTGTTAAAGGCAAGTGTTACATCGTAACAAAATAAGGGCTAAAGACCACTATAAAGCCCCATTTTTTAGCGCTGTTTACACAAAAACAGGGGCTTTCATACCCTTTGCTTTTTAAGTGGCGTGCAGACCATAGATGTTCGTCGTGCTAAAGTCCGTTTGCTTTGGTGCTTTCGGTGCCGCTATATGGCAGGTCAGTTTGACCTGCATGGCATTGGGAAAGTTAAACGGGAAACAGGAAGCCTTCAATTTTGAAAGCCAGCCTGTGCTGCCCCCGCAACGGTCATCGTTAGGTTTTTTTACTTAACGACAGCCCGATACCGGCCAAATAGCCATTTTTGCTGAACAACAGTTAAAAATGTTCCCCTGATAACGTGCGGGGACGCACGTTTTACATGAGTTTTATCATGACTTTAAAGCCTTATTTAAAGGCAACGGGCATCTTCGCCTGTTTGCTACCTGCATTATCTGCTGCACAAAATATTTCCCCTCAGCAAACTGAAGCAACAAAACTCGAAGCCATCATCGTGACAGCCACGCGTTCGGCACAAACACTTAAAAGTACCATCGGTGACAACACGATTGTGAGTCGTGAAGCGCTGGATCAAACACCTGACGCAACCTTGGCAGAAGTGCTTGGCCGTCAGCACGCCATTACCTTTGTTAATTATGGGGGTCCACAAACCTTATCAACCATTAATATTCGTGGCACCAATAGCAACCAAAGCCTTGTATTGATTGATGGGGTGCGCACCAACAACGGTAGCAACGGTTTACCCGCCTTAAACGCAATGCCTATTAATAGCATTGAGCGTATTGAGATTGTTCGTGGCGCGAGCAGCAGCTTGTATGGTGCAGATGCAATAGGTGGGGTCGTAAACATCGTCACGCGCAAACCAGGTGATAAACAACCCTTTGAATCGTTTGCCAATTTGGGTGTAGGCACCTACTCAAGTAGTGAATATGACGCGGGGTTTTCTGGGTCACACAATGGTTTAAGTTATAGCTTGTACGGCGGGTATGGGCAAAGTGCAGGGTTTAACGCCACCACCAATAAAAATTACTATACCAACCCCGATACAGACTCTTATTATCGAAGCAATATTGGTGGCCAAATCGGCGTAGCTTGGCAACCCGGCCAGACCTTAACCTTAAGTACATACCAGTCGCGCAACAACGCAGGAATTGATTTTGGTCCAAACCTCTATAACGACCGTAGCATTCAAACGCTAAGCAACACAACATTGACCAGTTCGAACCAAATTAATAAAGTGTGGTTGAGTACGTTGACGGCATCTATTTTGACTGACCAATACGAAAGCAAAACGACTCCTGCAGGTAATTTTAATGGCACAGAAACGTACAAAACCGATCAAACCCAATACGTTTGGCAAAATAATTTCAAGCTATCTGAAACACAGCAATTTAGCCTTGCATATGAACGATTAGATCAAAAAATAACAGGGCAGTTTTCTAATAATGATTATGTCTCGCCGTCAACAGTCGGCTATCAAAACAATGCTGTCTTTAACAATGCGTTTGTGGGCGTCTATCAGGGTGAATGGGGGCCACACGCCGTTCAGTTGAGTGCGCGTAACGACGCCAACTCGCAGTTCGGTAACTTTGCAACAGGTAGTATTGGCTACGCTTATGAGTTCACCTCAGAATGGCGCGCTAACGTGGGTTTTAATACCGGGTTCAGAGCCCCAAACTTTAATGAACTGTATTGGCCTTCAACAGCAAGTTTTGTCGGTAACCCCAATTTGCAACCTGAAAAATCAAAAAATATTGAAGTGGGTTTGCAGTACACCCACCAAAGCGGTCAGCTTGGTTTAACGGCCTATCAAAATGAGATTAGCAATTTGATTATTAATGAACCGAGTCAGCCGGGTAGCTTCACTTATCAGCCTTTCAATATTGGAAAAGCAACCCTTAAAGGGCTCACACTGAATGGTAATCAGTCCATCACCCAGCGCACACAAATCGTGGGTAGCTTCGATTGGTTAAGCCCGATCAATGATGACACCAATGAATTGTTGCCCTTGCGTGCACAACGCGTTTTACGGTTGGCTGCTGAGCATACTTGGGGTGAAGCCTTGTTTGGGTTGGAATGGTATTTATCAAGCGCCAGAAGAGAGGTCTTTAGCAAAAACAATATGGGGGGCTACGGCTTACTTAATGCCTCATTAGCTTATAAGATATCTAACAACGCCACTGTTCAAGTACGTTGGAATAATATGTTGGGTAAAGAATACAACCTTGTAGAAAACTACAACACACCCGGCTCAAACGTGTTTGTTAACCTTGCACTACGATATTGAGGCCTGTAATGAAGCCAAATCGTTTACTCATCATTGCAACGGTTTGGTGTTGTGCAATTTTCTTGTCTGCCCAAGCAACGGCTCAAACAACACCGACACGGCCTCGTATTGTGACGTTAACCCCGCATGCAACTGAATTAGTCTTTGCAGCGGGTGGCGGGCAGGCCATTGTCGCAACAGTGCAAGCCAGTGATTACCCCGCTAGTGTGCATCAACTGCCAAAGGTCGGTTCGGGTTTGGGGGTTGAAGTTGAACCCATCGTTTCACAAAACCCAACGCTTGTTGTGAGCTGGCCTTCACCGCTATTAGACCGGCTTAAAACGCTCGGCTTTCAAACCTTTGCCAGTCAGCCACAATATTTAAACGATATTCCAAATGAAATTGATGCCCTAGGTAAAGTTTTACACACCGAGGCATTTGCCAACACGCAAAGTGCAACCTTACGAAGTCGTATTCAGGCGTTGCCCGTTTTGAAACCCAAAACACCTTTTAAAGTTGTTATTTTGGCTGACCTTGATGCTGGGTATGCGATTGGCGGACAACATATTTTGAATGATGTCTTGTTGCGTTGCGGTGCCGTAAACGTTTTTGCCCGACACGTTGCGGCGGCGCCGTTAATTAGTGCCGAATCACTTTGGGCCACTCAACCTGACTTCATTATTGTGGGCCAAACTGATCAAAAACCCGTTCAACTACCCCCTAAACTAGCTAATTTAAAGGCTAAAGTATTTCCTGTGAATGCTGATGCGTTATTTCGGCCAGGCCCACGTTTCATTGATGCGGCCGAACTCATTTGCAATCAGTTACAACAGGCCACACAATAGACGCTTACGTCACCTAAATAATAGAGTGCTTGATGTCTGACCCCAAACCTTTCGTTATTGCCAACAAATCCTACACCTCTCGTTTATTAATTGGTACCGGCAAGTACCGCGACTTTGAAGAAACCCGTCGCGCCATCGATATGAGCGGGGCTGAAATTGTTACCGTTGCCATTAGACGTACCAATATTGGGCAAAACAAGGGTGAACAAAGTTTGCTCGATTTTGTTCCCCCAAACCAATTTACGCTGCTGCCTAATACTGCCGGTTGCTATACCGCCGATGATGCCGTGCGCACCCTTCGTTTAGCGCGCGAACTGTTAGACGACCATCGCTTAGTCAAGCTTGAAGTATTAGGTGATGCCCATACTTTATTCCCTAATATGCCGCAAACCCTTATTGCCGCTAAAACGCTGGTAGATGAGGGTTTTGAGGTCATGGTTTATTGCACAGATGACCCTATTCAGTGCCGTATGCTTGAAGATATCGGTTGTGTTGCCGTGATGCCGCTGGCATCACTGATTGGTTCAGGCATGGGCATTTTGAACCCTTGGAATTTAAAGCTTATCATTGAGCAGTCGCGTGTACCCGTTTTAGTTGACGCCGGTGTTGGTACGGCTTCAGACGCTGCTATTGCGATGGAATTAGGTTGCGATGGTATTTTGATGAACACAGCGATTGCCGGTGCAACTGACCCCATTTTGATGGCCAGCGCGATGCGTAAGGCGGTTGAAGCAGGGCGTGAGGCATTCTTAGCCGGCCGTGTTCCCCGCAAAACCTACTCAGGCATGCCTACTTCACCCAGCGCGGGTTTAATGCCTTCCATTAGCCCTAAAACCAGTTCCTAAAACCAGCGCTTAAAACCAGCCCCCCTAAATTTTGCATCGTTATTTATGACTCAAACTATTCCCAATATTTTAACGATTGCCGGCATTGATCCATCTGGCGGAGCTGGCGTGCTCGCCGACGTTAAAACAATTAGCGCGTTAGGTGGCTATGCCTGCGCGGTTGTGGCTGCTTTAACGGCTCAAAACACCCAGACTGTGACTGAAATTGAACCCGTTTCGCCGCGTTTTGTTGGGCATCAAATTGACACACTCTTTGATGATGTGGTGATCAACGCTTTAAAAATTGGCATGCTGGGGCAAGCCCCCGTGATCGAAACCGTTGCCCAGCGCTTGGCTCTTAGAGCGCCGTCACACCTCGTGCTTGACCCGGTGATGGTTTCTAAAAGTGGGGCAATGCTACTTGAAGCCCGAGCGATGCACGCTTTGCGCGAGGCTTTATTGCCCTTAGCCACCTTCATGACCCCTAACTTGCCCGAAGCCTCAGTGTTACTTGAACGCAGCGCCATTGAATCAAAACGCGATATGCGTCGTGTTGCAGAACAATTACGTGAAATGATGAATCATAAAGGTCATCGCTGGGTTTTCTTAAAAGGTGGCCATTTACCAGGCGATGACACCACTGATTTCTTACATGATGGCGATGTCATGATTGAGTTACCCGGCCACCGCATCACTACACAAAATACCCACGGCACCGGGTGTACATTGTCTGCTGCCATAGCGACATTGTTGGGTCACGGTCAGACCGCTCAAGACGCAGCGCGCAACGCTAAACAGTATTTAGTGAATGCTATATCACAAGCACATCAACTCACAGTCGGTCAGGGTCACGGCCCCGTGCATCATTTTCACCAACTATGGGGGAAAACCCCATTACAATAAGTTTCGTGAAATTTGTCCCCATTTTTTGAGATGCTAAACAATGAATACTTTGACTTTATCTGATTTAGAAATTGCCCGATTCAATATGATTGAGCAACAAATCAAACCGTGGGACGTCTCTGACACCCACGTCATTGACGCCCTGTTTACCCTTCATCGCGAGCGATTTACGCCCCCCTCAATGCGGGCGTTAGCCTTTTCTGATCTCGAAATTCCGCTCGTTTTACCAAGCGGCGATACAAATCAAACCATGCTGAGCCCCAAAATCGAAGCCCGTTTTGCGCAGGCGCTTGACTTATCACAAGATGATTGTGTGCTCGAAATTGGTACGGGCTCTGGTTTTCAAGCAGCCCTTTTGGCTCAAATTGCACGTCAAATTACCACGGTAGAAATTGACACCAAGCTGGTGGCTTTTGCACAAGAAAATTTACGCCTTAACAACATTAATCAAGTCACCGTCGAAACAGGTGACGGCTGTAAAGGTTGGGGCAGCAATGAATATGATGCCATTTTATTAACAGGCTCGTTACCCAGCGTACCCGACTCTTTAAAGTATCAACTTCGTATTGGTGGTCGTTTAGTGGTTGTTGTCGGTCAAGCCCCTGTTATGACCGCCATTAAAATTACCCGCACCACCGCAGCAAGCTTTGAAACGCAAGCACTTTTTGAAACAGTCATCAAACCGCTTGTAGGCCCCCATGTTTCCCAATTTAAGTTCTAAAGCGTAATGTGCTCATGACTGCACTTTTGCGCCATATCCGACTACTTTGTTTCTTGTTAGCGATATGTGCGTTAACTCCAAACGTGTGGGCGCTTGACTTAACTCAAGCATGGCAACTAGCGCTAACAAACGACCCGACGTATGCTGCAGCCCGTGCGAACTACCGTGCTCAGTTACAAAAGTTGCCTCAAGCGCAAGCCGGTCTTTTACCTAATATGTCAGGCTCTTTGACTGGTGCTTATCTTGATAGTCGTGCAACTGGGGCACTAAGTCAGGTCTACAGCGGTGCACGATCTGCCTGGACACTTGCCTTGAACCAGCCCGTGTTTAATTGGTCAGCCCTTAATACCTTTCAGCAATCAAAGATGGTGGTAGCGGGCGCCGAAATCTCGATACAGCTGGCCTACCAAGACCTCATGCTTCGCTTATCTCAGTCTTATTTTGATGTGCTGACAGCGCAAGACACATTAGTTGCGTTACAAGCAGAGCAACAATCAATTAATGAACAACTCGCCTCAGCTAAACGACGTTTTGAATTGGGTAATGCCACCATCACTGACTCGCTTGAAGCGCAAGCTCGGTTCGACCTTATTTCAGCCAACATTATCAGCGCTGAAAACGATGTCACCAACACCGAAGATGCGTTAATTCGCATAATTGGCATTCAACCCACTGCATTAGCGTCTTTGCCCTACACGGTTAATCTGCCCGCGCCAGCGCCAAATAATTTGTCAGCTTGGTCCAACCAAGCGTCAACAGCAAACCTAGATGTCGTTCGTGCTCGCATTCAGACTCGTATTAGTGAATACGATGTTGAGATTGCAAAGTCAGGGCATTATCCGACGGTGAACCTTACAGCGTCCTCTACCAGCAACACCCTAGGTAACAGCCAAATTCTTTCTTTTTATAGTGGTCGTACGATTGATAATTCTGTCGGTTTAACCCTTAGCGTTCCAATTTATACTGGTGGTGGTGTGAATGCCACGGTTCTTGAAAAAACTGAATTACAGCAAAAGTCTGTGTTTGATCTTGAAGCGGTTCGCCGTCGATCAGTTCAGCTTTCAAAACAATATTTCAACGGTGTCACAGCTGGTTTAGCGCGTGTTAAAGGTTTACAAGCGAGCGAGAAGTCAAGCCTAGCCTCAGTGCAAGCTAACTTAACGGGTTATGACGTGGGTGTGCGCATTAATCTTGACGTTTTAAATGCCCAACAGCAACTTTTTATTACCAAACGAGATTTGGCTCGAGCACGATACGAGACCTTGATGGCAGGGCTACGTTTGCGCGCTAACAGTGGGTCTTTGTCTGAAGAAGACTTACTAGCCGTGGCACAAATGTTACGGCCACCCGGCTCTGCTGGTTCGGGCATTATGTATGATTTACCGAAAGGGTTGAACTTAAATCGCCAACCCTCTAGCGCCAAAAGCACCCAAAACAAACAATAGTGTTTACGGCTGACGTATTTTTTTAACTAAAGCGGTGGTTGAACGCTCAAACTCAAACGGTATAGCCACAGCTTTACCACCCCATGATTCAACCATTGCGGTTTCAGGTAACGTAGACATATCGTAATCGCCGCCTTTAACAATGATGTCAGGCCTTAAAACCTCTATTACTTCGCAAGGGGTATCTTCATTGAACAGGGTTACCCTGTCAACACACGCTAGGGCGGCTAACAATGCTATGCGATCTTGTTCGTTATTCATGGGTCGGTCAGGGGCTTTACCTAAACGCTTAACTGACGCGTCAGTATTGACACCAACAATTAACGTGCCGCCCAACTGGGCCGCTGCGTCAAGGTAGGTGACGTGCCCACGATGCAAAATATCAAACACACCATTTGTAAAAACGATAGGCCTTGGAAGCTGACCCGTCAGAATAGCGTTTAAGACAGCTTGTCGTGTCAGTATCTTTTGTTCAAAACGGGCTGTCATGCAGGGGTTGGTTCGAGTACGCCTAGTGATTTGCGGTAACGATTCAAATCTTGCACAGAATCAAAAGTGGTACCCATCAGAAGAGATAAGTTATGCAAAATGCGAAGGCTTACTTTTTTTTCCCAAGCATTGTCAAAACATATTTGGTGATCAAGCCAACGCTCTAACCAACCTGGCTCAGGTAGCTTTGATTGCACCGTATCGTTAGGAAACATGTCTTTATTGACATGCAAATTAGTGGGGTGCAACGCTTGCGCTGTGCGATGGGCTGAAGCCATTAAGACACCTATCTTTGAAAACGCCCGTTGTGCTTGTAATGCCAAGTCTTTACTGTGCACCGTCAAAGCACGCTTCATATAGCGCAAATATGCGCCCGCATGACGTGCTTCGTCTTGCGCAACAACTTTATAAATTGCTTTGATAACGGGTTCAGTGTGCCATTCTTCGGCGCAACGGTACCAGTGGTTTAAACGCACTTCACCACAAAAATGCAGCATCAATGTTTCGAGAGGTGGTGCGGCATCAAACTCAAAACGTACGTTGTGGAGCTCTTCTTCCGTTGGCATTAAATCAGGGCGAAAACGGCGTAAATATTCAATTAATACAAGCGAATGTTTTTGTTCTTCAAAAAACCAAATTGACATAAACGCTGAAAAATCGCTGTCATCGCGGTTATCGCGCAAAAACATTTCAGTTGCTGGAAGAGCAGCCCATTCAGTAATGGCATTCATTTTTATGGTTTGTGCTTGCTCATCAGTGAGCTTGCTCGCATCAAAATCTGCCCACGGAATGTCTGCATCCATGTTCCAACGAACGGCTTCAAGAGATTTAAATAATTCAGGATAAAGCATGTAAATTACCTTTTTTTTGATCTTATTTACAGGTGTAACCTATAAAATCTTTCAACATGATGACAAATAACAATTGGTATCAATAAATTGTCTGTCTAAGTCAATTAAATAACCACTTTATCAATTGAGCCAACTCACCACTACCAAAACCGAGACAAACCAACCGCTAAACCTAATGCAATCAAAATAATCAAGACAGTTAGCAATCGGTTTGATTGCTGGCGCTCTTTTCTTAACGCCCGTATCTCTTGCCAAACAACCGGGGTTAAATCTGGCCGACTTAACGACTCGTGCATTAACCTCGGAAACTCAGGCAACCACTGTGCCCACTGCGACGCTTCACTTTTGATTTTGTTGCGTAATGCCGTCAAACCAACCCGCTCGTGCATCCATTTTTCAAGGTAAGGTTTTGCGGTATCCCATAAGTCTAACTGCGGATCAAGCTCTCGTCCTAGCCCTTCTACATTTAATAGGGTTTTTTGTAACAAAACAAGTTGCGGCTGAATTTCAACATGAAAACGACGTGATGTCTGAAATAACCGCAATAAAACCTGCCCTAAAGAAATTTCAGCCAAGGGGCGATCAAAGTAAGGCTCACATACCGCCCGAATAGCGCCTTCAAGCTCTTCTTCGCGGGTGTCAGCTGGTACCCAGCCCGATTCGATATGTAATCGCGCCACGCGCCGATAGTCGCGTAAAAAAAACGCCAAGAAATTTTGAGCTAAGTAGTTTTTATCAAACTCAGATAGAGAACCCACAATACCAAAATCTAATGCAATATATCGGCCCAACGTTTCAGGCTGGTTCGATACATAAATATTACCCGGGTGCATGTCTGCATGAAAAAAGCCATCGGTGAAGACTTGGGAGAAAAAGATTTCAACCCCTTTTTTAGCCAAGTCTTTTATATCTATACCTGCCTCTTGCATGCGTTCCATTTGGCTCACAGGAAAGCCGTACATACGTTCCATTGTGAAGACATTGACAGCGCAGAAATCCCACACAACTTCGGGCACCATAAGCAAATCGCCACGCGCGGTGCCAGGCGCAAAGTTACGCCTCAATTGACTACAGTTTGAGGCTTCGCGCAACAGATCAAGTTCATCATGTAAGTGTTTATCGAACTCTGCTACCACCTCATAGGGCTTTAATCGTGGCCCATCGGGTAACAATTTCTGTACCAACCCGGCCACCACACGCATCAAAGATAAATCATTTTCAATGACTTCAAGCATGCCGGGGCGCAATACTTTTACGGCAACTTCACGCCCATCGTGTAGCGTTGCAAAATGCACCTGCGCAATAGAAGCTGACGCAACGGGATCGAACTCAAAGTGTGCAAATAACTCGTTGGGCGGGGCACCCAATGCCAATTCAATTGCACGACTCGCTTCTATTGATGGAAAAGGCGCCACACTGTCTTGTAACAATGCCAATTCATTGGCTAAATCAGGCGGAATTAAATCGCGGCGAGTTGAAAGCGCTTGGCCAAACTTAACAAAAACAGGCCCCAACGACTCAAGCGCCAAACGTAAGCGCATTCCACGAGGGATTTTGGGTGCCTTGCCAAAAGTGATGACACGCACAACAAAAACAGCGACAGGGTGATCAAAACTTGACAGCACTAATTCGTCAAGCCTGTACTTTAAGCTGACCCAGATGATGCGTATGAGACGAAAAAAGGTCATCATAATGGTCGCCCTTTGTTAGAATTTTTTTGCGCAACAAGTTGCTTAATTCTTTGATCAAGTTGTTGCTGACGAGATTGCAATTGCTGCAAACGCATTGAAAGCGTCTGCAAAGAAGAAGAGAATTCGTTGAGTACCACCTGCGGGGTGAGTACTTGAGTTTCGTAAGACAAATATTCAGCAATATTTTCTGCGACGCGCTGCCCTGAGCGCATAACGCCCTGACGCAAGCCTTGAGCCGCTTGCATTAAACGATGTGCGGGTATGTCACCGACTCTTTCAGCAAGAAGATCTTCAATATCAGGTCGCAATGTTTGTAGCAAACTCGACAAGGTTTGCGCCAAACTGGCATCACCCATGACGCGCGTGACCGAAACAATATCAAAACGGGTATTTGCTGTCGCCCATTGCACCCAGTCGATGCGCTTTAGATCAACTTCAATGGTGACATCGGGCACCACTGCAGGGTCTGCATAGGCCAATTGGCCATCATGCTCGATCGTAAAGAGACCTTTAAAAGGGTCAGCCACCAGTGCAAAGGTCTTACCGGCATGTTGTGCAAGCTGGGCTAATGCACTGGGGTAGCGTTGCAACAATCGTGTTAAGGCCAACTGAATGAGGGCTCGAGGCGACATGTCAGGTAAATTTGGCCTTGGTTTTAAAATGATTGGCACGTCTAGTTTGTCGCTTTAAAAGTCAAAATAGTCTAAATAAGGAAACACGCTTAGTGTAACGAATTGGCACCCATACAAAACAAAACGCCCGAAAATTGGGCGTTTTGAGGCGTTGCCGTAAAGGCTATAAGTGAGTCTTAGCGTTTACCCAATCAGATGTCACCTATTTGTCAGCACATCACCAAACAAGAACTGATTAGGCAACATACTGTTTTAGGCTTGAGCTGCACCAGATTGTTGAATACCCGCTAACAACCAGCCACCTGATTGACCCTTGTATAAGTTCCAAACCTCTTCAAAACCTTTCGCTTCAGCATTGGTATCTTCGCGAATCATGCCTGAAAACTGAACGCTCGCTAAATAACCATCTGACATTTTTTCAATGCCTAATAAATCAGCATTCAAAATAACGACCTCAGTGGTGTTGGTGCTCTGGCGATGTGAAAGCTGTTCTGAAAATTCTGCCAACATGTCTTCAGTCAAAACATTACTTAGTGCAGCGGTATCGCCTTGATCCCAAATTTTTTGAATGGCTACAAACTGTTTTTTTGATTCGTTCAAAAAAGTTGTTTGATCAAAATTTGCGGGTATGAACCAACTGCCAACTGCAGTATCGAGCGTAGAAGGTTGTTCACCCCCACCGATTTGCTCATTTGACTGCCGTGCCATGGCCTGTTGCTGATACGATTCACGATTAAAGTTGTTGGGTGCGCCACCTGCCGCTTGGGTCGCCATTCTGCTTTGGCCCGAAAGACGGCTCATGATGAACCGAATCGCAAAAAAGGCTAGACCCGCAATGAGAGCGATCGTTAATATGTCAGCTAAGGCACCGCCCAAACCAAAATGTGAAAGTAATGCGGCAATACCTAAGCCAGCAGCGATACCTGCGATGGGGCCAAGCCAACGCGAACCCGCTGCTTTTGCCCCTGTGGCGGCCGCTGTTGCACCTGCCGTAGCTGCTGCTGCCGGCGGTGTAACGGCCTGACGCTGCTGCATGACGTTAGATGATTGACGCCCAGCACTTGAACCCCCACCAAAGCGCTTAGCTTCAGCATCAAAACTCACGGCAGTCATGGCAAAAGCGCTACCCGCTAAAATCGTCACGGCTAATAGTCGAGACAAGAAGTAAGACATTTTTTATCACCTTAAAAAGGAAATCAAATTGTTAATAAATGACAAGTTAGCTAAAAACAGTAATTAAATCAATATGCTTATAGGTACATGTTATAGATTTTTGTAAAAGATATAACAAAGACCACAAAAAACGTAGGAAGTTCCATTCATTTTGAACGTTTTCAATAGGTTTTCCCTAGGGAAGGTCTGAATAAGTCGGTTTAAAGCGGAAATTTCCGCGGTAGAAATTTACTGATTCAATAATATTTACTTTTTTGCCCAATATGGACAGATATTTGGGCATTTTAGCCCGTTTAGCACCCCGAATCAGGGTACTGCGCCC
>CAMCYB010000037.1 GCA_945883615.1 Bordetella parapertussis
TGCCTAAACGTTGGAACAATCGGTCAACTCGCAATTGGCAACCCATTAATGAAGTCTGGCTTAACCCACCAAAAGAGCACATCAATGAATCTATTAATTTAAAACAGGCAGCATGAAAGAACGGCCATCTTTGTTGACAACTACCGACCGTGACAAACTTCACAATGTCATTGGAGTTACTTAAAAAGAAAACAACTCCAACTAAAAATAACAGATGGTCATAGCCCGTCAACATATGACTGGCACCCAGCAAAATGTACTGTAAGTAACCACCGTCTAACATTCGTTGTTTGTCTTCATCGCTGATGCCGTGAGCAATCGCGATGAGCGGGACAAAAGCGAGCAACAGCAACCCAACACGTTGGGCAGGGAGGTATCTCATGGGTATTCCTCAAAAAGCCTAATTCCGTCAAACAGGAATTAACGAAGTAATGCTAGATAACCTAGACTTATACTTGTGGAGGCCGCAATAAACCGTCTAAAAAGACATTTGTAAGCTTTTTTGGTCGGTATGCAAATAAATGCATTGCCAGCGTTTCAGTTGAAAACAATGTCAAGTCTGATGTTAGAGCTGTTGATTGAAAACTATCAGAGACGTGTTGATGAGACGTTTCTGCGGCAATTTGATCAAGATGCGTTTCAAATTCGTTGTGATGGTGGTGATTTATAACTTGATTATGAAAAAAACTTGATGAACATCTTTAATTGCGAGGTTGAAAACTTCATAAGCTGAGGCAAATGTGAATTGGCAGCATAAGAAAATTGCAACAAAAGTAGAAAACACGTTTTTCATCAGAACATTCTAAATCAAATGTTTAAGATCAAGGGCTTAACCACCCAAATCAAATACTACTCATTGATTATTGGATGAATACTACTCATTCCCCGTTTGTAGGTAGAGCCGAGCCGTTAATGAGGTAGAGCCCTAAAATAGAGCCCATAACGTTAGACGTAAAAAAACCCAGCAACAGGGGCTGGGTTCTTCTAGAACTGGTAGGCGGTATTGGGTTCGAACCAACGACCTCCACGATGTCAACGTGGCGCTCTAACCAACTGAGCTAACCGCCTAGAGAAGCGAGATCATAACCCGATGAGGTCGTATCTGTCAAAAAACCCGTATTACACAGCTGACAATTGAATACGATTATCAGCCTTGCTGATGGCTTGAACAAACGCTTGTATTTTGTCAAACGATTTAACGCCGGGCATTGTCTCTACACCACTGCTGACATCAACCCCCCAAGGGGTTAACAAATCAATTGATTGCGTCACATTATCAACGGTCATGCCACCAGATATCAAAATAGGTCGCGCATTAACAAGCTGGCTTAAAGGAACAATGAGTTGACGATCAAAGCCATGGCCACTGCCACCATAAGCTGGCGTATAACTATCAAACAGCAAACCCGCCGCATCATCAAACTGCATACAGTAATCAATCAGTTCCTGACTGGTGTTTAGCCCAGGCGCACCCACTCTAACCACTTTTAAATAAGGCATATTAAATTGGCGGCAAAAATCAGGTGTTTCGGCACCATGAAACTGTAAAAGTGTTGGCCTCATAACACGTATAACCTGCTCAACTGCTTGAACGTCAGGCTCAACAAAAAGCGCAACTGAACTGACAAATGCTGGCAAACGATGCACCAAGCGAGCCGCTTGCTCTGGGGTAAGGCAGCGCTTACTGGGTTTATAGAATACAAAGCCTAACGCATCTACACCACTAGCTATACACGCCTCAACATCTTCTTGACGCGTTAAACCACAAACTTTTAAACGTGTTCGATGCAACATTTTCGTGAGTCTTTTAAACATGAATGGTAAATAAGTTAAAAGCAATTTTAAAAAACGTCAAAGCTTCAAAGTGCAAAACATTTAAATTTTTTAAGTTTTTAAGTTTTGTAGTTTTAAACTTCTTGGCTTCACACTGAACAAATCAAAAGAATGATCAATCGATCGTGTTGGCCGCTCTAATAATTCCACTGGGTAATTTACCCGTTCAAAATATAAACCATCTGCAGCAAAAGTGGGGGCTGCATAAATACGATTGCGTGCTGCCAAAGTTTCAGCCAAAAAGGCAACAGGTTGCTTGGCGCAGCCTATTTGCAATAAAGATCCCACAATATTGCGCACCATATGATGTAAAAAAGCATTTGCTGTGAGTGTGATGACGACCAAGGCACCTTGCCGCTCAATGTCGATGCTGTAGACCGTGCGCACAGGGTTCGGCGCTTGGCATTGTGAAGACCGAAAACTTGAAAAATCGTGCTGACCTATTAATGCATGACGCGCCTCAAGCATAAGATCAATATCAAGTGGTCGAAAGAACCACCCTGCCCGCCCTACCCACAACGGCTGATAAACCGCATCATTTAAGACAATGTATCGATACGTCCGACTCACGGCAGAAAAACGTGCATGAAATGTGTCGGCTACCGGTACGGCCCATATCACCCTAATTGATTCATGCAAGTAACGGTTTAAACCTCTTACCCATGCAATTGAAGTGCGCTCAACCAAGCTGTCAATATGAACCACTTGGTCAAGTGCATGAACGCCTGTATCAGTTCGACCGGCACAAATCGTTGGCGTGGCGTGACCTAAAAATATGTTTAGTGCCTGTTCAAGTTGATCTTGTACCGTCTTTTTATGGGGTTGGGTTTGCCAGCCTTGCCACGGCCGACCATCATAACTAAGCCCCAAAGCCATACGTGGCATGACGATTTAGATCTTTCTTTCAGTAGCATTTGAATCATTGTTTAGATTCAAATCGATTGCCCCGAGCTTTTCACTGAAAACTTGTTGTTGCAAGTCAGAAGGGGTATTTGCATGTTCAAGTTGGTCTTCTGCGCGACGATTAGATGCATTTTTCATAAAAATTGTAATAAGCCACGTAATAATAGCTAACAATATAATGGCGGCAATAAACGAATTGTTTATTAACCATAAGCGCACTGAATCAAACGTATTTTTAATAGTCGTTACGACATCAGACTGAGCATCAACACTTGAAGTTGCCTGATTTGCGGCTGCACCCGGTTTTGTGGCTGTCACAGATGGTGTTTGATTGTTTATACCTTGTGCACTTTGAGACGTCGCATTTTGACCCGTCAAACTTGAACCTGAGCCTGAAGTGGTTCCGTTAGTAATCGAACCATTATTGGCTGAACCGCTACTGGCTGAACCATTATTGGCTGAACCGCTACTGGCTGAACCATTACTGCCTATACCATTACTGCCTGAGCCACTAGAGGCAGAGCCTTTCGCATTTAAAGTATCTTGTAACGCTTGAATACGCGCTTTTTCATCAACGGCCTGACGTGCTGCTGAAGTATTTTGGTCTGCTTGTTGTGTCGCCACATCAGGTGATGCCAAGCGTACTTCGTTCACTGAACTAACTTCTTTTTCAACAGGGGCCTCAATCTTTCCTTTACTAGTCGACTCAGTGGGTACAGATGATAAAGTTTGCACAGACTGTGTCGCTCGGCCCCCACGCATCGCATTAAAAGCCTGTAGTTGTTGATTAAAGATTCTTTGTGCTGTGCTTGCATTAATAGCTAAAACCTCTGCAGCAGTCGGCAATTTAAGGGTCACACCTGTTCGCAACAAATTCATATTTTTATCGATGAAGGCGTTAGGGTTTGCTTGGAATAACGCGAGCAAAGATTGGTAAATATTAGCCCCTGCTGTCGGATATTTTTCAGCAATAGACCAAAGTGTGTCGCCACGTTGAACCTTTAACGACTGACCGCCCGGTGTTGAAACGGTTGTTGCAGGCAAAACAATCACGCTTGCTTGAATCAGTTTAACACCTGAGGCTGTCACAACCTCAATTAACAAATCGACCACGGTTTCTTGTGTGCGTTCTGTTGACGATACTTTAATTAAACGCTGTGATGGGTCGTTAATGGGTGAAGGCAAAATTTCAACGGTGAACGATTCAATGGTTACCGGTGGTTTCAAGCCTGCCAACTGCCACTGAGAAGAAGCCGATACTTTCGCTGATATTTGCGTCACATCGCTTGGCGATAAATTTTTAAGGGGAATATTCACCACTAATGGTTGGCCACTGGCAGACATCACCTGTGCATGACCCACTGTGTAGGCGTGAGTTAACAAAGGGCTCGTTAAGCAAACCAGCGCCAAAGCCATGATGCGCCAACGCATGATGCACTTCGTAAACTTATTATTGTTATGAGTTGTCAGACGAAGACAAGCTTGATGGGTCATTAAAAACTACCTTATTTTTGAGATAACAAAATACGCAACATGCGTCGTAAAGGTTCTGCAGCACCCCATAGCAACTGATCACCCACTGTAAACGCTGACAAATAGTCATTACCCATAGCGAGCTTTCTTAACCGTCCCACAGGTATATCAAGCGTACCCGTAACCGCAACAGGTGACAACTGAGTCATACTGGCCTCACGGGTGTTAGGTATAAGCTTTGCCCATTGGTTACCCTCAGCAATCATGCTTTCGATTTCATCCAAGGGCACGTCACGAGTCAACTTAATGGTTAGAGCTTGGCTGTGACAGCGCATAGCACCGACGCGAACGCACAAGCCATCAATAGGAATAGCCTCTTGTGTAAAACCCACCCCACGCCCAAGTATCTTGTTTGTTTCAGCGCCAGCTTTAAACTCTTCTCGCGACATGCCGTTACCTAAATCTTTATCGATCCAAGGTATAAGGTTGCCGGCGAGAGGCACCCCAAAATGCTCTGTTGGCAAAGCACCACTTTTTTGCAAACCCAGCACACCTCGATCAATATCAAGAATAGCCGATGCAGGGTCTAATAATTCGGCAGAAACCGCTTGATTAATCAAACCAAATTGTGTCAAAAGCTCTCGCATGTGCTTGGCGCCACCGCCTGACGCGGCTTGATATGTCATGCTCGTCATCCACGAAATGACGCCCGCATGAAATAAACCTGAAAGCCCCATCAACATGCAACTGACGGTGCAATTACCGCCAATAAAATCTCGCACACCCTTTTGAATGCCTGCGTCAATAACGCTACGGTTGACGGGATCAAGCACAATAATTGAATCATCTTTCATGCGCAAAGTGCTTGCGGCGTCGATCCAGTAGCCATTCCAACCCGCAGCTCTCAGTTTGGGGTAAACCTCTGACGTATAGTCTCCGCCTTGAGCCGTCAAAATAATCGGTAGCTTTTTAAGTGCTTCAATATCAAATGCGTCACCCAAAATGCCTTCACCAACCCAAATAGGGGCACGAGAGCCTGCATGACTGGTTGAAAACAAAACCGGCTCAAAATGATTAAAGTCACCCTCGTCACGCATTCTCTGCATGAGCACTGAACCCACCATACCGCGCCAACCTACTATACCGACCGACTGTTTCATCACTTTCCTCTACAACTTATTTTTTTAGTGCCGCAATCACGGCATCACCCATAGCAACAGTACCCACCAATATCATGCCAGCCTCATTAATATCTGCCGTACGAAAACCTTGCGACAAAACTGAGCGCACAGCTTGCTCGATACGGTCTGCAGCAGCTGCTTCGTTTAACGAATACCTTAACATCATTGAGGTTGACAAAATAGTGGCTAATGGGTTGGCAACGCCTTTGCCAGCAATGTCTGGCGCCGAACCATGGCTGGGCTCATACAGGCCTTGACCAGAGGCGTTTAAAGATGCTGAAGGCAACATACCAATTGAGCCCGTAAGCATTGCGGCCTCGTCTGACAAAATATCGCCAAACAAATTGCCGGTAACAATCACATCAAATTCGCGAGGTGCCCGCACAAGTTGCATGGCAGCGTTATCAACATACATGTGTGATAAAGCAACGTCTGGGTATTCCTTTGAAACCTGAATAACGGTGTCACGCCAAAGTTGCGACGTTTCAAGCACATTGGCTTTATCAACGCTACACAACTTGCGGTTGCGTTTCATCGCTGATTGAAAACCTAAATGTGCAATACGTTTAATTTCAGGCACGGCATAACGCATGGTGTCAAAACCTTCTTGTTCACCTTTAAAGGGGCCATCTGTTGCAATACGTATGCCGCGCGGTTGACCAAAATAAATGTCACCTGTGAGCTCACGCAAAATCAAGATATCTAAACCGGAAACAATTTCAGGTTTTAACGATGACGCATTTGCAAGCTCAGGGTACAAAATTGCAGGGCGTAAATTAGCAAACAAACCCAAAGCCTTGCGCAACCCCAAAATAGCCTGTTCAGGACGATGCTCTCGCGGTAGGTTGTCGTATTTCCAGTCACCCACTGCGCCAAACAAAATAGCCGACGATTTCTGTGCCAGGGCTAAAGTGGCGGGCGGTAAGGGGTGACCTGTCAAATCGTAAGCTGCGCCCCCTACTGGGGCTTGCTCTATTTCAAGCAATAGGCCCAAGTGATTGAGAACGCGAACCGCTTGCTCAGTTATTTCTGGGCCAATACCATCGCCAGGCAACACAGCAATGTGGTGTGTCATGCTTTGACCCCAATTGGTTCAACATTTAGCCAAGGGTGGCGCGCCAAACGCTCAGCCTCAAAAGCACGAATTCGATCAGCATGTAAAAGCGTCAAACCAATGTCATCTAAACCATTAAACAAACAGTTTTTGCGAAAGGGGTCTAAATCAAAAGACATGACCCGACCATCACCCGTCAGCACTTTTTGTGCCTCAAGATCAATGGTCAATTCGTAACCCACAAAACCTTTGACGTCATCAAACAAACGAGACACTTCAAGGTCACTTAATACAATCGGTAACAGACCATTTTTAAAACTGCTGTTATAAAAAATGTCAGCAAAAGACGGGGCAATGATGGCTCTAAAACCATACTGACCTAAAGCCCAAGGGGCATGTTCACGACTTGAACCACAACCAAAGTTTTTACGTGCAAGCAAAATTGAAGCATTTTTATAGCGAGAATGATTCAATATAAAGTCAGGGTTTAAGGGGCGATTGGCATTATTCATGCCCGGCTCACCGTGATCAAGGTAGCGTAATTCGTCAAACAAGTTGGGACCAAAACCCGTACGTTTGATTGATTTCAGAAATTGTTTAGGAATAATAAGGTCGGTATCAACGTTTTCACGATCAAGAGGGGCGACCAACCCTTTATGTACTGTAAAAGCTTGCATGTTAATTTTTACCGTAAATGACGAACGTCAACAAAATGACCTGCAACCGCTGCCGCAGCAGCCATCGCGGGGCTGACTAAATGAGTGCGACCGCCCTGCCCTTGTCGACCTTCAAAGTTGCGATTAGACGTTGATGCGCAACGCTCTTGGGGCTCTAGACGATCAGCATTCATAGCTAAGCACATTGAACAACCTGGCTCACGCCACTCAAAACCTGAGTCAAGAAATATCTTGTCAAGCCCTTCTTGCTCAGCTTGTTTTTTAACCAGACCAGAACCAGCGACCACCATTGCCAGTTTGACGTTCGAAGCAACACGTTTACCACGGACCACTGCCGCTGCCGCACGCAAATCTTCAATACGAGAATTGGTACAGGAACCAATAAACACTTTGTCTATTTTGATATCGGTTAAGGGGGTGTTGGGCACTAGGCCCATGTATTCAAGCGCACGCTCAATACCGACTCGACGAGCGGGGTTTTTTTCCTTTTCAGGGTCAGGGACACGGCCATCAACAGGTAACACCATCTCAGGTGACGTGCCCCAACTGATTTGCGGCACAATATCGCTGGCTTGAATCTCAACGACACGGTCAAATACAGCTCCTTCGTCTGAACGCAAAGTACGCCAATACGTAACCGCTGATTCCCATAAGGCGCCCGTGGGTGCAAAAGGCCGACCCTTGAAATAATCAATGGTTTTTTGATCAACAGCCACCATGCCCGAACGTGCACCGGCCTCAATGGCCATATTGCAAACCGTCATACGGCCTTCAATGGAAAGGTCGCGAATTGCACTGCCCGCAAACTCGATAGCCGAACCTGTACCGCCGGCTGTGCCAATCACGCCAATGACATGCAAAATCAAATCTTTGGCTGTTGAACCTTTGGGTAAAGCGCCTTCAATGCGAACCAGCATATTTTTACTTTTTTTCGCAACTAAGGTTTGAGTTGCCAACACGTGTTCGACTTCAGAAGTGCCAATACCATGAGCCAAGGCACCAAAAGCACCATGAGTGCTTGTATGCGAATCACCGCACACCACAGTCATACCGGGCAATGTTGCACCCTGTTCTGGACCAATCACGTGCACAATACCTTGACGCAAATCATTCATGCGAAACTCAGTGACACCATACTTTTCGCAGTTGGCGTCAAGCGTGTCAATTTGAAGCTTTGAAATGGGGTCTGTAATGCCTAAAGCACGATTTTGGGTGGGTACGTTGTGGTCAGCGACAGCAAGGTTTGCACTGATACGCCAAGGCTTAAGCTTTGCTAGCTCTAAACCCTCAAACGCTTGGGGGCTGGTCACTTCATGTAAAAGATGACGATCAATATAAAGAATGGCTGTACCATCGTCTTCACTATGAACGACGTGGGCTTCCCATAATTTGTCATATAAAGTTTGTTTCATGGCTTCTTCGCGTGTAGACCCTATACGAGACCCACTCGAATGCACACCCCTGTGTGCAACCCTTTAAGCGTATAGGGAGAATCACTAATTATGCCATATGGGTATAGCCAGACAAATGGAAACAACAACTTTTAACAACCTAACCGCATTGACCGCGATGGCGCAGCGCGTGATCACACACAACGATAGCCAAAAGGGCCTCTGCAATGGGGGTTGCACGAATACCTACACAGGGGTCGTGGCGCCCTAATGTTTCAACCGTAACGGGTTCACCCGCACGGTTAACTGATTGGCGGGGCAAACGTATGCTTGAGGTCGGTTTAATGGCGATGCTAACCGTTAAGTCTTGACCCGTTGAAATACCGCCTAAAACCCCGCCTGCATGGTTGGTCAAAAAGCCATTGGGCGTTATTTCATCACCATGCATTGAACCGCGATGCTCAACGGACGCAAAACCCGCACCTATTTCAACCCCTTTGACAGCATTCAAACCCATCATGGCGTGAGCAATATCAGCATCTAAACGATCGTAAATGGGTTCGCCTAGGCCAACTGGAATACCTTGAGCAACGACATTGATACGAGCACCAATCGAATCACCCGCCTTTCTTAAATTGTCCATAAAAGCTTCAAGCTCGTCGATAGTCGATTCATTGGCAGCAAAAAAAGGGTTGTTATGCACAAATGACCAGTCTTCAAATGGAATATGAACGGGCCCCAATTGACTCATGTAGCCACGAATGGTGACTTGATGATTGAGTTTGAGCCATTTTTTTGCAATCGCGCCTGCCGCAACGGTGGGGGCTGTTAAGCGAGCTGAAGAGCGCCCACCCCCACGCGGATCTCGAATACCAAATTTTTTCCAATAGGTGAAATCAGCATGACCTGGACGAAAAGTATCTTCTATATTTGAATAATCTTTGCTACGGGCGTCAGTATTGCGTATGAGTAAACCGATCGGTGCACCCGTGGTGACACCCTCGTAAACACCAGACAAAATTTCAATCTGATCGGCCTCTTGACGTTGCGTCACATGTCTTGACGTGCCAGGGCGTCTACGATCAAGTTCAAGTTGAATGTCTTCAGCAACTAGAGGCATACCGGGCGGGCAACCGTCAACGACACAACCAATAGCTGGGCCATGAGATTCGCCAAAGTTTGTAACGGTAAAAAGCTTGCCAAGTGTATTGCCAGACATAACGTTCGCCAAAAGATTGCGCTGTTGTTCACTGCCGAACAAGCAACTAAAACAGCATTATGACATTTTCAGTTGTTAAGTAAAACCTTGCCGTTATTACACAGTAAACGCAGAGCCACCACAGAGTTACCGTGTAGTTACCTTGCCGTTATTACACAGGAAACGCAAAGTTACCGAACAGCTACCTTGCTGTTAAATTGTTTTGCCTTACGCTGACTTGAAAAACAGTCTAAAAATGTTTCAAGATAATTTATGAGGAACAGCTGACAGCAACAGGCTGATCAAGCGGAGCCGGCGGTTGGGCATAGGACTCAAAACCAGGTTGTGCAACAAAAGGGTTTGCCAACAAATTAATCTGAATCGATAATTCAGTTGCATAATTAAGTTGCGCGGCCTCGATTGCTTTTTGAGCCAAATGATTACGAAGAATATAAAGTGGGTTAACCGACAACATACGTTTAGTTCGTTCGACTGCAAGGCACTCACTATTCACCAAACAACCTGAACGAGTCAAATAGCGATTTACCCATGTGTTGGGGCTATTAGAGCCTGCAAACAAGTGATTAAAAGGTTTCTTACTTAGAGGCTCATGGGGTAACCACCCCATCTGCAAAGCATCTTCTGGTCGAACCAGTTGTGTAGCGTTGGCCGCTTGAACAAAAGCTAACTCTCTAAAACAGAGTGTAAAGTCTGCCCCGCTTTCATGCATCAGTTTAAGCAAGTCATCAATAAGCGCCTCGTCTTCAGGCATGGAACCGACCAGCCCAAGCTTGGCCATCATGCGGTGGTGCATAGAATTAGAAAAAATAGAGTCAAAGGTTTTGAGCGCTTCGCTTAAACCGTCAGTTGATTGCACTAAAAGACTAAGGCTATTCGCTAAGCAATGTAAATTCCATTTCGCGACTGAAGGTTGTGCGTACCAAGCGTAACGCCCATTATGGTCTGAGTGATTGCAAATATGATGGGCATCAAAATCATCTAAAAAGCCAAAAGGCCCATAATCAAGCGTTAGACCCAAAATAGACATATTGTCAGTATTCATCACGCCATGACAAAACCCAACAGTTTGCCATTGAGCCATTAAATTTGCCGTGCGCGAAACAACTGCCTCAAAAAAACGAACGTATTTCTCACCACTTTCCGTTAATTGAGCATCATGCTGTGCAGATATAGACGCCTGCTGGTCACCTAAACATTCAGGAAAGTATTGCTTTATAACAAAATCAGCCAATTGCTTTAAGGCCTCAACATGACGTTTAGAAGCCCAATGCTCAAAAGAACCAAAACGAATAAAACTAGGGGAAACGCGCGTCACAATAGCAGCCGTTTCAACTGTTTCACGCCTTACAGGGTCGTCTGAAGCAACCAACGCTAAAGCACGCGTTGTGGGAATACCCAAACCATGCATCGCTTCACTTGCCAAATACTCTCTAACTGATGATCTTAATACTGCTCTGCCATCAGCCATGCGCGAATATGGGGTTGGGCCTGCGCCCTTAAGTTGCAACTCAAGCGGCCCTATTGGACTACTTATTTCACCCAAATAATGCGCACGACCATCGCCTAATTGCCCAGCCCAGACACCAAACTGGTGGCCACTGTAAACAGCTGCTAAGGGGTCGCACCCCGGTAGGGGTCGAGCACCACTCACCAAGTCTAAAAAATCAGAAGAATCAATTTGCTGACGCGTCAAACCCAAATCACCTGCAAAATTAGCGTTCGCATGAAACAACCGTGCCGTTTTAAGCGGGCTCGTTGGTGTATGGGTGAAGAAATGGGTTGGTAAATCTGCGAAAGACTGATCGGTTATGCGATGTGTTAATAGAACGGGGGTTTGAGCTAGCGTCATAGTTGTTTGATGTAACCTGATTAATTACGATGCACGCCCTGCTCTTTTTCAAGTTTAGCGGCGCTTTTGGCCGCTCTTTTAGCTGGTCTGACATAAAGAATGGCTGAGAAAAAGAAAACAGTGGAAAATAAAATCTCAAACCATGCCAGCAGTATTGACGGCCCAGGTGGGTCAGACATCACGCGCACAACGCCTTCCATTAAGTAAAGCAACACTAACATGGATGACCATTGCAACGTATAGTGACAGAGGGGGCGTATGGCAAAAGCCAGTGGCACGGCTTTTAAGAAAAGCAATGAGCCGCCCGGTTTAATAGGGGCAAGCCATAATTCCCAAAGAATGCAAAGCAAAAATAGGCAAATCAAAGAAAATAATGCCGTGTAATGATAGCCTTTTGGGGCTAATACCAGCTGATTAGTTGTTGTCGTTATGTTGTTAGGTTCGCCATTCATAATAATATTATGACTGAGTTAAAAAGGTTAAACATGACGCAGGCTCACGAAAAAGGGGTATTTGGAACAACTCGATTAATTTTAATTGCGCTGCGTGACGACCGTATCATTGAAACTGCAGGCAGTTTAGCTTTTTCTTCTTTGTTAGCCATCGTTCCCCTGTTTGCCTTGGCCCTGGCATTATTTACAGCATTTCCAATATTTAACGATTTTGAAATAGCATTGCGCAATTTTCTTGTTGAGCAGCTGATGCCTGAAAGCTTTTCTACAACTGTTATGGGCTATTTGAATACTTTTGCCTTACAGTCGTCAAAATTATCCGCTGTAGGCGGATTTTTTTTAGTTGTGACAGCGCTATTGATCATATTTAGCGTTGAGTCAGCTCTAAACCAATTGTGGCATGTCAAAGAAAATCGAGGTTTAGCGCAAAGAATCTTTATTTTTATTGTTTTTATTTTACTGGGGCCACTTGTTGCCGGTGCAAGTCTTTGGACATCTGCATATTTAGTTCGTGAGTCATTGGGTTTAGTGCCTAAACTGATATTGCAAACGCATTACCTAAGCATCACAATTAACGTCGCTTTATCTACGATTGCATGTTCTTGGTTATTTGTTGTGGCACCGAACTGTAAAGTTCTTTGGCGTCATGCGCTCATAGGCGGTCTGTTCACAGCACTTTGCCTTGAAGCCGTTCGACTAGGGCTTGCTTACTACCTTAAACAATTTCCAACTTATACCGTTATATATGGCGCCTTTTCGGTTTTACCCGCTTTTTTAATTTGGGTTTACCTATCTTGGGTGTCATTTTTATCTGGGGCTGCCATCGCTGCAACGCTTGGGCGTGTAAAAAAAGGCCTTTTATTAAAAAAAGGTTCTATTTAAAGATCGAAACGTTCAAATTTGTTGCAATCTTATTGTGTTGATCGTAACAAGGTATAAACTCAAACATACAATTAAATCAAACCAAACGGAGACAAATTGTGCTTAAAGTTAATGAAGTTTTGCGCGTTAAAGGCAACACCTTATATACCTGCACACCAGACGCTAATGTTGAGCAGGCGGTTCAAACCATGAGCGAACATGATATTGGCTCTCTCGTCGTGATGGAGCACGGTACCTTGGTTGGCATGGTCACTTTTAGAGAAGTCATTCGACACATACATAAAAATCTTGGCATATTGGGTGACACGACTGTTCGTTCCATCATGAACGATGCGCCTATTAGTGTGTCACCTGCAAGCGACGCAGACGAAGTGCAACGACTTATGCTGACCCACCACGAACGTTATGTTCCTGTCATGGACGGTCCTGTTTTGCTCGGTGTTGTTTCTTTTTACGATATGGCCCAAGCAATTGTCGCTGCGCAGCAATTTGAAAATTCAATGCTCAAAGCATACATACGTGACTGGCCCATGGATAGCAATACCAATTAGAACGGGTTATTAACGAGAGGTTAGCTGACTGGAATTAGTTGACTGGGTTTAGCTTAATGGGTAAGACTGAGTGGGGTTAGCTGAGTGGGTATAGCTGAGTGGGTATAGCTGAGCGGAACCTGCTAGCTGGTGTTTGCTGACCTAGTTTAACTGGGTGGGTTTAACTGGCAGATATAGACTGATTTGTCTTGTGTCAATTACATGTAAACAGATAAGTACTTGATCGAGTACAAAGCTTTTGACTTAAACAATGGCTAAGTTTTGGTAATTTTTCAAATTCTGCCAAGCATCTATTAAGACGCTTACATCATCACTCGACAACATTTTTTGATTTGACAAAGCCCGCCGCCAAAATCTTGATCCGGAAATGCCTTGCATCCAGCCAAGTAAGGGGCGCACTAATACTCTTAAGGGTACGCCCTGTTTAACTTGCTCCTCACAATAACGCGCGTAGTCTTGAACAACCTGATCTGCATCAGGCATAGAAGCTAAATGGTGCAGAGCTACCGAAAGCTCAGATAAACAGCCGGGATTGTGCCATGCTGCTCTACCTAACATGACCCCATCAAACGTTTTCAAAGCCTGTTGACAACCTTGTACATCTATCAAACCCCCATTTAGCACCACAGTCGCATCTGGAAACTGAGTTTTGATGCGAGCCGCGTCTTCATAACGCAGCGGAGGCACTTCACGATTGTCACGTGGCGAGAGACCTGCCAGAACTGCATTGCGGGCATGGGCAATAAAAACTCGACAACCCACGTCATACAAAACACTGACAAATTCGGTCATCAAATCAATACTTTCGTCATAGTCAAGCCCAAGCCTATGCTTAACCGTAACCGGCAAACTGACGGCGTCTTGCATGGCTTTAATCGCGTCTGCAACCAAACGGGGTTGCAACATTAAACGTGCCCCAAAATCACCTTTTTGAACGCGTTCAGACGGGCAACCACAATTTAAGTTAATTTCATCAAAACCCCACCTTTCGCCTATTTTTGCGCAATATGCGAGCGCAGCGGGGTCACTACCCCCAAGCTGTAAGGCAACAGGGTGTTCAGCCGAATCAAAATCAAGATGACGCGTTATATCACCATGCTTTAGCGCACTCGTCGTGATCATTTCGGTATATAAACGCGCTTTAGGCGCTAATAATCGATGAAAAAATCGGCAATGCCGGTCAGTAACGTCGATCATAGGCGCGACGCAAAGCTGCCATGGCGAAATATGTATTGATTTTTCAGTCATTTGAGCATTTTATCAGCGCGCACTTGCCTTTTTAATGCTTAAAGCTTTTTGGTCTGCAAAGTAGTCTCTAAACGTTTTTCAGCATTAGTCTAAAATTCAACTCGAACGATGTCGTTGAAGATAAATTGAACGCCATTAACCATGAACAATATAGTTTTTTATAAATTCAAATTTTATGGCTGTTTTTACACTAATCAGCGAAGCTGATGCGCAAGAATTTCTCAAAAATTATGATTTGGGGGCGTTCAAATCGTTGACGGGTATCGCAGCAGGTATTGAAAATACCAATTACTTTCTTGAAACCAGCAAAGGAAGTTTCGTTTTAACTATTTTTGAGGTGCTCAAAGCGCATGAGTTACCTTTTTATATCGAGTTAATGCATCATTTAGCGTCTAAAGGCATGCCCGTTCCTCAGCCCCAAAGCCAACACTCTGGTCAACGTCTGGCGAGCCTACATAATAAGCCTACTGCAATTGTCAGCAAGCTTCCAGGCAGTTGGGTACAGGCACCCACCTTAGATCACTGCAAACTCGCTGCGAAAACATTGGCTCAATGCCACCTCGCGGGTGTTGGTACACCCATCAAACAAGCAAACTTACGCGATTCAGCATGGCGACAAGCCACAGCGCCTGACGTTCTACCTTTCTTAGATTCTTCTCAGCAAACACTCATGCTCGATGCACTTAAAGAAGATCGGCTTATTTGCCAAAGCAGTCAATGGCACGCTTTACCAAGCGGCCCATCGCATTGCGATTTATTTCGCGACAATGTGTTGTTTGAGTCATCTGGCTCAAATTTAAAAATGGGTGGCTTTATAGATTTTTACTTTGCAGGGGTTGAAGCGTTTATATTTGATATCGCTGTTGCCATAAACGACTGGTGTATTGACCGCAATACTGGGGCCTTAAATCAAGATCTGGTCGACGCTTGGTTAAGTGCTTATTCAGAAATTCGCTCTTTCACCCCTGAAGAAAAAAATCTATGGCCTGCTACACTTCGTATAGCAGCCTTGAGGTTTTGGGTTTCTCGTTTATATGATTTTCATATGCCAAGAGCTGCCGAAACACTCAAACCACATGACCCAACTCATTTTGAGCGAATTTTGACTTGTCGTTTTGATTTTGAACCCACTTTTTTAAACTGAGCGATCGCATGCAAGCTGCCGTACTTCCCGCCATTGCAGGTTGGCAATGGGTGTTTCAAGGTTGGCACATTTTTAAGCAACAACCTTTGGCCATGTTGACCTGGGCCATGTTGATCAGTTTTTTACTAATGATTGCGACATTGGTCGCCCCTATAGGCCCGCTTATTTTTATTTGCTTGATGCCTGCCGTAACCTTCGTCACACTAACAATATGTCGGCATATTACTGAAGGGCAAAAGATTTTCCCCTCTATGTGGATTCAACCTCTCAAAACCAAGGGGCTATTTCGCAAACTACTCGCCATTGGTTCGATTTATGTCGTGATGTGTTTAATTGTTGGTTTCTTGGCTTTTTTGCCATTTATAGACGAACTAAGCACTGCCATGCAAACCATGACAGATGCAAAAGACCTCGCACCATTAATTGCTGCCGTGCAGTTGCCCATGATGATTTTTGCAGGTCTTTATGTTATTTTGGCGGCTCTTTTTTGGTATGCCCCTGCCTTAGTAGGGTGGCACGGCACCTCAACCATTCAAGCTTTATTTTTCAGTGCCATTGCCTGCTGGCGCAACAAATGGGCATTTTTAGTTTACGGCTTTATTTGGGTAGGCTTATTTTTTGCAGTTGACCTGTTTAGCGGTGTACTCGTTTCGCTTGGTATTTCGCTTGATATGGCTGCAACACTTCAAGTGCCTATCAACATTACATTAGGTAGCGTGATGTACTGTAGCTTTTACCCAAGTTATATCAGCGTGTTGAGTCAGCATCCCAATACAGAAGTGATTGCTAACTAGGTTTTTTAAATCAAGCAAGTAACAAAAACGTAGTCACTACTTTTTTAGCAGCCAATAGGCGAGTTCAATCGCATCACAAAACTGCCCAGTATCTTTCTTATCAAAATCTTTTGTTTCCACCACTGCCACAGCCTGTGGGTGATAAGCCAATCGCCAAGGTTGTAAACGGGGTATGCATTTTAATATTTGGCCTCTTGATCCGATAAAAAAAACACCTATTGGAACTAGGGAAGGTCTGAATAAGTCGGTTTAAAGCGGAAATTTCCGCGGTAGAAATTTACTGATTCAATAATATTTACTTTTTTGCCCAATATGGACAGATATTTGGGCATTTTAGCCCGTTTAGCACCCCGAATCAGGGTACTGCGCC
>CAMCYB010000038.1 GCA_945883615.1 Bordetella parapertussis
ATTTGAATTCTCGGCTGTGCTGTTGCCTTGTCAGCACGGGGGGTGAACTTGAAGGGTCATTAGTGAACATATCTCCACCTATTTTTTAAGTGGAGATATGTTCACTTAAAAACCGCTCAGGGACAATATGTGTTCCCTAGACGCTTACGATTTTCTGGATGCTGGCAGCGACCGACGGACACGCCAAAAATTTCAGCATTCAGCTACTGCAAGGCGGTCGCTATCAAGCAACACCTTTTTATGACGTCTTATCAGCCTGGCCGGTTATCGGCACGACCGCCAGCAAAATCGCTTGGCAAAAAGTGAAGTTGGCAATGTCTGTCAAAGGAAAAAACCGACACTATAAACTTGTCGACATACGACGCGAACACTTTGTTGCAATGGGCAAGCGAGCTGGCTTGGGCGAAGCCATGGAATCAATCATCCAAGACATCATTACAAAGACCCCAGACGTGATCCAAACAGTCAATCACGGGTTGCCCAGCAAATTTCCACGCGACGTACTCAACGCCATCTGCGAAAACCTAATAAGTGCGGCCAAGCAACTGGCATCCCAAATTTGACGCCTTGCAACAACATTCACCTCAGCGCGCCAACCTGGTTTACACGTCCACTCATCAAGATCAACTGCCCATGGGTCTGTGATCACTTGCTACCGTGCAAACCCACAGACACAATTAAATATCTATATTGGCTGCCTGCAATGCATGGGTTTCAATAAACTCGCGTCGCGGCTCAACTTGATCACCCATGAGCGTTGTAAACATTAAATCAGCTGACAATGCGTCTTCAATTTGTACGCGCATCAATCGGCGAACAGTAGGGTCCATCGTGGTTTCCCAAAGCTGGGCGGGGTTCATTTCGCCAAGGCCTTTGTAACGTTGTTTACTGACGCCGCGTTCGGCCTCTGAACGTAACCATGTGATGCCCTGACCAAAGTCACTAATGGCTTGTTCACGACGCTTTTCTCCTTCACCACGCAAAACAATCGCACCTTCACCAATAAACGATTTAAAGGTCGTGCTAGTTTGATGAAGAACACCGTAATCGGCACCCTTAACAAAGTCAGCATCAAGCGGTGTAATGCGCACATTACCGTGGTGTTGACGATGCACTCTTAGTCGGTAGCTTTCAGCGGTATCGTCGTATTGAGAAAACACGGTAACCAGCTCAGGCATAATTGGGTCTTGCAAGACGGCTTGCAGTGCTTGGGCACTTTGCTCTGCTTCTTCAGCGTTACCCAGCTTGATATCAACGCCACCAATAATGGCTAGTAGGGCCTTTTGGTCCATAAAGCGTGATAGACGAGCAATCACTGCTTCAGCCAAACCATATTGCCTGGCCATCTCACCGAGTGCTTCGCCCTTAACAGCCTCTGCACCCGCTGTGGGAATTAATTGAGCATCTTTCAATGCCAATTGCATCATAAACTGCGTTTCTTCATGCTCATCTTTTAAGTAACGTTCTTCTTTGCCCGCTTTGACTTTATATAGCGGAGGCTGTGCAATATAAATATGGCCTCGTTCAACCAATAATGGCATTTGACGATAGAGTAAAGTCAGTAAAAGTGTACGAATATGTGCGCCATCAACGTCGGCGTCAGTCATGATAATAATTCGGTGATAGCGTAATTTATCAATATTAAAATCTGGGCCGATACTGGTACCTAAAGCGGTAATTAAAGTTGTGATCTGCTCACTGGCAATTAATTTATCAAAACGAGCTTTTTCAACATTTAGCACTTTGCCGCGCAATGGCAAAATAGCTTGAAATTTTCGGTCACGTCCTTGCTTAGCAGAACCGCCCGCAGAGTCACCCTCAACAATATAGATTTCACATAGAGCGGGGTCTTTTTCTTGACAGTCAGCCAGCTTACCCGGCAAGCCCGCCCCCTCTAAAACACTTTTTCTGCGCGTCATCTCACGCGCTTTACGCGCCGCTTCACGAGCACGTGCCGCCTCAATCACTTTGGCACATAACGCTTTCGCGTCGGTAGGGTTTTCAAGCAACCATGACTCAAGCGTACGCGCTACGGCATCTTCTACCGCTGGACGCACCTCACTTGAGACTAATTTGTCTTTGGTTTGGCTACTAAACTTCGGCTCAGGCACTTTAACTGACAAAACACATGACAGACCTTCGCGCATGTCATCGCCAGAGGTTTCTACTTTGGCTTTTTTGGCTAGATCATTATCAGTAATGTATTTATTTAACACTCGGGTTAGTGCGGCACGCAACCCTGTTAAGTGGGTTCCGCCATCACGTTGTGGAATATTATTTGTAAAGCAAAGTACTTGCTCGCTGTAACCATCATTCCATTGCATAGCAATTTCAACGCCAACCAACGTACCGCCGACATCTGATTCTGTTTCAACCGCAAACACATTGGGGTGTAGAACTGTTTTACTTTTATTTATGTATTCAACAAAACCTTTTACTCCCCCTGAAAACGCAAAGTTTTCTTCTTTGCCTTGAAGCTGATCAACCAAACGTATTTTGACGCCATTATTTAAAAACGACAGTTCGCGTAAACGTTTAGCCAAAATTTCATAATGGTATTCAATATTGTTAAATATTTCGGAGTCTGCTAAATAACGAACCTCTGTACCGCGCTTTTCAGTTGTACCGGTTACAGCCAATGGCGCCAAACGTGCACCCCGACTGAATTCCATTTGATGCACTTGCCCATTGCGACGAACCGTTAAACGCAACCATTCTGACAGCGCATTGACACAAGACACGCCCACACCGTGCAAACCACCCGATACTTTGTATGAGTTTTGGTCAAACTTGCCACCGGCATGCAGCTCAGTCATCACAATCTCGGCAGCGCTTCGCTCAAACTCATCTTCTTTATGAATATCGGTTGGAATGCCGCGCCCATTATCAGTAACCGATATTGAGTTGTCAGAATGAATCGTCACAACGATATCGTCACAATGGCCTGCTAAAGCTTCGTCAATCGCGTTATCGACAACCTCAAAAACCATATGGTGCAAACCGGTGCCATCAGAGGTGTCACCAATATACATACCCGGACGCTTACGAACCGCCTCAAGCCCCTTTAGCATCTTGATGGAATCGGCGCCGTAGCTACCTTGGTCGGGGGTCGTGTTTTTATCAGTCATAAGTACTAGATTCTCATTGGCATAACAACATATTGAAAGTTGTCATTTTCAGGAATGGTTAAAAGAGCAGAGGCATTGGTATCGGCGCTTACCGACCACCGAATTGTTTCGATTTTGGTATTGGCTAAAAAATCAAGCAAGTAACTTACGTTAAAACCCACATCAAGTGGCGAGTGAACATAATCAATATCTATTTCTTCTTGCGCTTCTTCTTGTTCAGCATTGGTTGCCGAAATTTTCATTAGGTTGGCACCTAATTGCACACGCACACTTCTAATTTTGTCTGATGTCAAGATGGCTGCGCGTTGAAGGCTAGACAGAAGTTGCTCGCGTGGAACATCAAAATAATTAGTATAGTTTGAGGGTATGACTCGTTTGTAATCAGGAAATTTTCCTTCAACCAATTTAGACACTAATTCAACATCACCAAACTTGAATCTAATTTGACCTTGTGTGACATCAATTGTGACGATCTGATCTGAATCTTCTAGTAATCGCAACATTTCAAGTACTGTTTTACGAGGCACAATCACTTCTTGCTTGGTTTGAACGCCATCAACTGAGCAAGTAATGTGGGCCAACCGGTGGCCGTCAGTGGACACCGCATGTAACTTTCCTGGCTCTAAAACTAACAATATACCGTTTAAATAATAACGAATATCTTGTTGTGCCATTGCGAAATGTACAGCGCTCATTAACTGCTTAAGTTCTTTTTGTGGCACAGCAAAACTAGCATCGTAATGATCTGGCTGAGCCACGATTGGGTATTCTGTTGCCGCTAACGTTTGCAGCGCAAAACGACTTTTCCCTGCTTGTACTGTTAATTTATTGGCCGTTTGCGATAAGCGCACATCCCCTGTGTCAGGCAAGGCTTTCAAAATATCTAATAATTTACGTGCCCCGACCGTTAAAGACTCAATCGTTTCACCTACACCAAACTCAGCATGGGTTGTGATTTGAACTTCTAAATCGGTGGCTATAAAAGATACCCGATTTCCTTCTTTACGAATGAGAATGTTTGCCAATATCGGTAAAGTATGTCGTCTCTCAACAATACCAACAACCGTTGATAATGGTCTTAATAATGCATCGCGTTGTGCTTGAATGAGTTGCATAGAATGCCCCTTAATTACCCTTTAAGTGTTTGCTCTAAAAAATGTAGCGTATGATTTAATTCAGTTTGTTTTGACCTTAGGTCTGCGATTTTACGAACAGCATGTAACACGGTTGTATGGTCTCGACCACCAAATAAGTCACCGATTTCTGGCAAACTTTTTTGGGTTAGCTCTTTTGCCAAGTACATCGCAACTTGGCGTGGCATGGCAATGTTGGCAGGTCGACGTTTTGAATACATATCAGCGACCTTCATTTTGTAGAAGTCGGCCACGGTTTTTTGTATATTTTCAACACTGATTTGACCACTTGATATAGATAACAAGTCTTTCAGTGCATCTCGACAGAACTCAAGTGTCAGCTCTTGGCGACCATGAAAGCGGGCATAAGCCAATACCTTGTGAAGTGCGCCTTCCAATTCTCTCACATTGCTACGTAAATGTTTTGCAATAAAGAATGCCACTTCTTCAGGCATTTGAACGAACTCAGCCTCAGCCTTACGCAATAAAATCGCTACCCGCATTTCAAGCTCTGGCGGCTCAATCGCTACAGTCAACCCAGAATCAAATCTCGAAATGAGCCTTTCGTCAATACCGTCTAATTCTTTTGGGTATGTATCGCTGGTGATGATGATTTGTTTGCGTTGTGCCACCATCGCTTCAAACACATAGAAAAATTCTTCTTGCGTTCGGCTTTTACCCGAGAAAAACTGAATATCATCAATCAGCAATAAATCTAGCGAATGGTAGTAACGTTTAAATTCGTCAAAAGCTTTTCGTTGATAGGCCTTTACGACGTCTGATACATACTGATCTGCATGCACGTATCTTACCTGCACAGCGCCATTGTGTTTTGCCATTAAGGCGTTGCCTATGGCATGAATCAAATGCGTTTTACCTAAGCCAACACCGCCATACAAAAATAACGGGTTATAAGATATACCTGGGTTTTCAGCGACTTGAATAGCTGCTGCACGCGCGAGCTGATTCGCTTTACCGGTTACAAAGTTTTCAAATGTTAAATCTGTATGTAGGCGAGAAGGATTATGATTTGAAGCCATTGATACGGCTTGAACAGCGTGATTTGCTGTACTGGTCGTTTCAGTCGAGGCGCGCCAAAGTTGGGCCTCGTTTGTGGTGGCTAAGTTAACCATTGAACTACTGGTATTTATATTTGAATTCGCCTGTACATCTGACTGCACAACTGCATTTGAGACGTTAATTGGTTCACTTGGAGTCGGTACAAGTTCGAACAAAATCGAAACCGTTTGACCATACCATTCTGTAGCCAATTGCTCAATGCGATTAGAAAAGCTTTTCTTTACCCAATCTAATTTGTGGCGATTTGGAACAAGTAGGCGCATCTGGCCCGTTGACGAGTCAAAAGCGACAGGCGTCAAAGGTTTGATCCAGGCACTCATTTGCTGGGAAGGAAGTTCCTGCTCTAGCTTAAGCAGGCATGATTGCCAAAATTCATTCATTGCGTTTTATCGACTAAACCTCAATTCTACCTTGTAAGATAGAAAGTTATCCACAGGGTTATTCGTCTAGAATCTAGTTTTTTTGTGCTAACCATTTGACGTTTCTCGTATTTTTTGATGAAATAGAGGGCTTTCCCGAATATCTATTGCGTGGGTAATCGTCTTTTAACGGTTGGCTCAGCGCCGTTTAGTTCGTTTTTTTTATATTTGTCCTTGTGAGCTTGCTATTATGAAACGTACCTATCAACCTTCCGTTACCCGCCGCAAACGTACACACGGCTTCCGTGTCCGTATGAAAACTCGTGGTGGCCGTGCGGTTATTAACGCCCGCCGTGCCAAGGGTCGCAAGCGTTTAGCCGTTTAATACGTATTGGGGTTTTGTACCCTGCATACTAGGGTTAGGCGTTACATGATGCGAAATTGCGCCACACTGCCGTCCGAAACACGTCTACATCGCCCAGAGGAATTTGCTGCGGTTTTAAAGAGGCGGCCCTCTGCCAAGGGCAAGCTTTTAACAATCTCTTGGTTACCCTCTCAAACCAACCCTGCTCGGTTGGGTTTGGTCGTGGGTAAACGACAAGCGCCTTTAGCGGTTACACGTAATGCTGTAAAACGCGTTGTAAGAGAGGCTTTTCGTCTAGAGCGATCGCAGTTAAAGCTGGGTGATTATGTTGTACGCCTACAAACCAGTGCACGTAATTTTTCTCTTGTTGAATTAAAAAAAATGGTTCGCTTAGAAATTGATACCTTGCTGGGGCAATTTTATTGAATATGTTGTCATATTTGATGATTAAACTTGTTCGCGGGTATCAGTTCTTCTTGAGCCCTTGGGTTGGGCAGTCGTGTCGTTTTACGCCTTCTTGTTCTCACTACACGATTGAAGCCATTGAAGTTTGGGGCCCTTTTCGTGGTGTTTGGTTAGGCATGAAAAGAATTGGGCGCTGCAACCCTTGGTGTAATGGTGGGCATGATCCTGTACCGCCATTAAAAAAGTAAGGGTTTATTGAATGTTGTTTATACAAAGTTGCCTAAGCGTAACGAGGTTTTGACGTTAAACTGTGTGGCTGTCGTTCGATGCTAGTGCATCGGCGTTAATGAATTTCTGAATTGGGCTTGTATGGATATCCGTCGCACCATCTTATTGATGATTTTTGCTTTTTCGCTTCTTATGTTGTGGAACAACTGGCAAGTTCAAACGGGTGGTGGTTCACTGTTTAGCCCATCAGCCGTTACGCCAGCAAACACGACAAACACACAAGCACCACAACCTTCTAGTAATTCTGTTGGGGTTCCGCAAGCACCTGTCAGTCAAGGTGCGCAAACTCCGCCACAACTCGCCGTGCCACCTAGCGCAACACAATCAAAGCCCTTCGTTGTTACAACCGATGTATTGCAACTCACTTTTGATTTAGTTGGCGCACAAATTGTTCAAGCTGAGTTGTTGAAGTTTCGCTCAATGAATGACAAAACAAAACCAACACTTTTATTAGAGCAAACTCCTGCCCATACTTATGTTGTACAAACGGGCTTAACCGGTTCGCCTGCTGGCCAAAGTTACCCTACGCATTTAAGTGTTTTTACACCTATTACCACTGACACCGTTATGACAGGCGATACCTTACCCGTGTCGTTTGTTGCAGAGTCTGATGGTGTTCGCTTAACGAAAACGTTTACCCTACATCGTGGAACGTATGCTATTGATGTTGAACATAAAGTTGAGAATTTGACCTCGTCAAATATTAACCCTTCTGTTTATTTGCAAATAAGCCGTGACGGTGGTGATCCTGAAAATACGTCAAGTTTTTATCATACCTTTACGGGTCCCGCCATCTACACTGAACAGGGAAAGTTTCAAAAAATATCTTTTTCCGATATTGAAAAAAATAAAGCTGATTTTGTAAAACAGGCCAATAACGGCTGGATCGCTATGATTCAACACTACTTTGTTACAGCGTGGGTTCCCGTACAAGGTAAAGAACGTTATTACGATATGGCTGAAGTGCAAAAAGGTATATTTGCCGTTCGAGCAATTGAACCTGTTGGTTCGGTTGACAATGCAACCCCAGTAACCATGAAGTCAGCACTCTGGATCGGTCCTCAAGATCAGTCGTCTTTAGAAACTTTGGCGCCTAACCTTGACTTGGTGGTTGATTATGGTTGGTTTACGATCATTGCTAAACCACTTTTTACATTGATGACATGGTTACATAGTATTTTAGGTAATTGGGGTTGGACAATTGTCGCCTTAACCGTTGTTGTTAAAGCCATTTTCTACCCGTTGTCTGCAGCCAGCTATAAATCAATGGCAAAAATGAAGTTAGTTGCACCGCGTCTTAAAGCACTACGTGAAAAATTTGGCGACGATAAGCAAAAACTCAACATGGCCATGATGGACATGTATAAAACTGAAAAAATTAATCCCTTAGGTGGTTGTTTGCCCGTTGTGGTTCAAATACCCGTCTTCATTTCTCTTTACTGGGTTCTGCTTGCCAGTGTTGAAATGCGTGGTGCACCGTGGGTTCTTTGGGTTGACGACCTGTCAATTCGTGATCCGTTATTTATTTTGCCAGCCATTATGACCGCAACCATGTTTTTACAAATGCGACTTAACCCTACACCACCTGATCCTATGCAAGCAAAGGTGATGATGTTTATGCCGTTAATTTTTGGTGGCATGATGTTCTTCTTCCCAGCAGGTCTTGTGCTTTACTGGTGTGTAAACAATATTTTGTCTATTGCACAGCAATGGTATGTCACTAAGAAAATAGCTGATGCACAGGCTGTCGTACACCGTTAAATGAATGATTTTGATACCGCACCCATTGCAGCTGTTGCCACTGCACCCGGGCGCGGTGGCATCGGTGTAATACGTGTTTCTGGAAAGAATCTAGGCTCATTGGTTCTACGACTGTTTAATCAACCGCTTACTGCTCGATTTGCTCATTATTTACCGTTTAATGATGCAAATGGTGTAGCCATCGATGTGGGTTTAGCTTTATTTTTTTCAGCCCCTCAATCCTTTACTGGTGAAGATGTTCTTGAGCTTCACGGCCATGGTGGCAGTGCAGTTTTAAATAGACTGTTAACGCGCGTTCTTGAGGTTGGTCAGGCTGAAGGTATTCGGTTGGCACAGCCTGGCGAGTTTTCGCTCAGGGCATTTTTAAACAACAAAATAGATCTCATTCAAGCAGAAGCAATTGCTGACTTAATTGATGCGACGTCTACAGCAGCAGCAAAAGCAGCGGCGGGTTCTTTGACAGGCCGTTTTTCTGAACAAATTAATAACATCAGTCAAGCTATTGTTCAATTACGAACACTTGTAGAAGCAACGCTTGATTTTCCTGAAGAAGAAATTGAATTTATCGAGCAATATGAGGTTAAAGACAAGTTACGATTGATCGAAAGTTCTGTACAGTTGCTTGTCTCAAGTTCTATGAGTAGTTTGGCTTTAAAAGACGGCTTACGCGTTGTTTTGATGGGTGAGCCTAATGTAGGTAAGTCTAGCTTACTTAACGCCCTCTGTGGCGAATCTATAGCTATTGTGACCGATATTGCAGGTACGACTCGTGATCGTATTTCTCAAGACCTCAACATTGAGGGTATACCCATCACGTTAATCGATACAGCAGGGCTGCGAGACACAGCCGATAAAATAGAAATATTAGGTATTGAACGAACATGGCAAGAAATTGATCAAGCAGATGTTTTGCTTCATGTAATTGATGCGTCATGCCAAGACTATTTAGTAAATAAAGCGTACCAAAGTCGGCTCGAAATAATCACAAAACATCAAAAAACACTAAATCTGACTTTGTTAAATAAAAGTGATTTATGTAACAGTCAGATCATAAGTGCAGACACACCAGAGTTTAATGAGCATTTTATTAATGTTTCAGCTAAAACGGGTTTAGGGCTCGATGTTTTAAAAGCTAAGCTTCTCGCTGCAGCCGGTCGAACTCTTGGTGAATCTTCATCGTGGCAAGGAAGAACGAGGCATATACGTTCCTTAAATATTGTACAAACACATCTCAAACAAGCACGTGAACATCTGCATTTTGAAGGTATAGCACTCGACATTGTTGCAGAAGAATTACGACTTGCTCATCATTCATTAGGCAAAATCACAGGTAAAGTGTTTGCCGACGACTTGTTAGGTGAAATATTTTCTAATTTTTGCATTGGAAAATAACTTTTTTTGGTGGATAACCATGTGTATAACCTGTGTACAGATTCTGCATAACTCAACTTTTTTCAATAATTTAAAAAGTTATGCACATTTGTCCACATGTCTAAACAGACTTAATTAACAGCCTTTTTCACCTTTAACTTATTAATATATATAGACATTGTTGTAGTTATCAACTTGTCCACAGGGCTTATTATCCATTAGTTTTTATATATATAAAAGAATAGATAACAACTCAAAAAAAGTGATTTATAACTTTTTTAACTTTTCGATTGCTTGTGTTAAGGTGTCATCTTGTTTTGCAAAACAAAAACGTACGAGTCCTAAATTAGGCAATGGCTGTGATTTGTTGTAAAAGGCAGAAACGGGTATGACCGTTACACCTACCTCTTGCGTTAACCAAATTGCAAAATCTAAATCACTTTTATTTGATAAAGCGCGAAAATCAGCAAGTAAAAAAAAGGTTGAGGGGCAGCTCAAACTTCTAAACTTTGTTTGATTTAAACCATGTTGTAACAGGTCGCGTTTTTGTTGATAAAAGTGAGGTAGTTCTAAATAAGTTGATGCATCTTGTGTGTATTCAGCGAGTGCATTTTTGAAAGGGTGAAGGTACGGTAAACACTAGAAACTGGTGTATTTTTCTTAACTCAGTTGTTAGATATTCAGAAGCACAGCAATAACCCACTTTCCAACCTGTGGTGTGAGTTGTTTTTCCAAATGAAGAAATAACAAAACTTCTATCTTTTAAACTTGGCCTTGAGGCCACGCTTATATGTCGGTGCGGCGCAAAAACAATATGTTCATAAACTTCATCAGATAACAACAAAATATCTGTATTTAAAACAATTGATTCAATTGCATCTAAATCTTCAACCGTCATCACTGCACCAGTTGGGTTGTTTGGAAAATTAACAATAATTAATTTTGTCTTACATGTTACGGCTGACGCAACATGGTTCCAATCAACCCAGAACGTATCATGTTGATCATCAGGTAGCATCATTCTGACAAATATTGGAATTCCACCAGCTAATCGCACTGCGGGTTCATATGCGTCGTAACTGGGTTCAATAATAATTGCTTCGTCACTTTCACTTATACATGCCAAGACAGCGGCCATAATTGCTCTGTTGCGCCGCTTGTTACAGTTATTTCTTTGTCTAAGTCGTAATCTGCGTTGTAAAGTGTTTTAACTTTCTGTTGTATGACTTCTCTTAGTGGTGTAACGCCTGGCATAAAGGGGTATTGGTTATAACCTTTTTTCATTGCATGAGTGACTAGGTCAATTGTGTTGCTTGGGTTGAAATCTGGAAAACCTTGCCCTAAATTTATGGCTTTGTAATCTGAAGCCATTTTGCTCATTGTTGTAAAGATCGTTGTACCAATATTTGGTAGTTTTGATTTAATGTTCATCATGAACCTGTCAGTTGTTAGTTTTTAACTAAATCAATGTAGATTTAACTAAAAGAATAGTTTTTTAAACAATCACTTTATTTTGTTGTTAAGAGTACTGACATCAAAGTTGTACATACGTTATCAACATTATATTCACAGCTTATCAACATAGTTATACACATAGTTATCCACAGTTGACTTCCTGTAGGTATTTTTCGTTTTTTAAATGATCGTTTCACGTGAAACGATTTGTTTTACTAGGTCTATAATTCTATCCTCACCCAATTTTAGGTTTTAGTTATATGAGCAATGGGACAAATTTTGATGTGATTGTTGTGGGTGGCGGCCATGCGGGTACTGAAGCAGCATTAGCTTCTGCTCGAGTTGGCGCTCGCACTCTTTTATTAACCCACAATATTGATACATTGGGACAAATGTCATGTAACCCGTCAATTGGTGGAATTGGTAAAGGTCATCTTGTAAAGGAAATTGATGCCCTTGGTGGCGCTATGGCAATTTCAACAGATCATGCCGGAATTCAGTTTAGAACTTTAAACAGCTCAAAAGGTGCAGCAGTTCAAGCAACGCGTGCGCAAGCAGATCGTTTACTTTATAAAGCAGCTATCAGGCAGTTGTTGGAAAATCAAACTAACTTAACGGTTTTTCAACAGTCTGTAGAAGATATGTTAGTTAATGGTGATCAAGTTACCGGTGTTGTAACGCAACTAGGCATTCGTTTTTATGCTCCTTGTGTTGTTCTTACTGCAGGAACCTTCCTTAATGGTTTGATTCATATTGG
Organism: Bordetella parapertussis; assembly: GCA_945883615.1. GTDB lineage: Bacteria > Pseudomonadota > Gammaproteobacteria > Burkholderiales > Burkholderiaceae_B > Algicoccus > Algicoccus parapertussis_A. Next base: position 12,102 of record CAMCYB010000038.1, read on the forward strand.
CATGCAAAGTTATACCGCTGGAAGAGCAGGTGACCCAGCTTCTATATCGTTGGCTCACCGGTTAAAGGAGTTGTCGTTACCACAGGGACGCTTGAAAACAGGTACACCACCACGTATAGATGGTAAAACAATAGACTTTTCTAAACTTCAAGTTCAAGACGGCGATATAAACCCAATACCTGTTTTCTCTTATTTGGGTGTTGCTTCAATGCACCCTCGTCAATTGCCTTGTTGGATCACTCATACTAATGAAAAAACCCACGATATCATTCGTGCTGGACTTGATCGCTCACCCTTGTATGCCGGCATCATAGAAGGGGTCGGCCCCAGATATTGTCCTTCTATTGAAGATAAAGTAAATCGTTTCGCTGATAGAAGCAGCCACCAGATATTTCTTGAGCCAGAGGGCTTAACTACACATGAAATATACCCAAATGGTATTTCTACAAGTTTGCCTTATGATGTTCAGCTTGATATCGTTCATTCTTTACAGGGTTTAGAGCATGCCCATATTGTTAGACCTGGGTACGCCATAGAGTATGATTATTTTGACCCAAGGCTCTTAAGAACAAGTTTAGAAACACAGTCTATTAAGGGTCTTTACTTTGCAGGCCAAATTAATGGCACAACGGGTTATGAGGAAGCTGCTGCACAAGGTCTTATTGCTGGTACAAATGCGGCATTACAAACTCAACAAAAAGATCCATTAGTACTCAGACGAGACCAAGCCTACATTGGTGTAATGATAGATGACTTGGTTAGTCACGGTGTCACTGAACCCTATCGCATGTTTACATCCCGAGCTGAGTATCGTTTAAGCTTAAGAGAAGACAATGCAGATTTGCGTTTAACTGAAATAGGTCGTCCTTTAGGTTTAGTAAACGATGCAAGATGGTTGGCATTTACGTCTAAGCGTTTGGCTGTTGATACTGAAATTTCTAGATTGAAAAAAACATTTGTACATCCTGCACTGCTTGATTCTGAACAAGTAACAACTGTTTTTGGTAAACCTCTGGAAAAAGAATATCTTTTGTCAGATTTGCTCCGGCGCCCTGACGTCACCTATTTAAGTATGTCTTCACTAAAGAAAATTGACGGTTCATATGTTTCTAACGTTTTTCTTGATGAAGTTGTTAAATCTCAAGTTCAAGTTGAAATTAAGTATGAGGGTTACATTAGTCGGCAAAAGGAAGAAGTCTTACGGCAATTGGGCCAAGAGTCTCAATTTATTCCAGACAACCTCGACTTTGATGCTATTAATAGCCTTTCAGTAGAAGTGCGCCAAAAACTTAAAACGTACAAACCTCAAACCATCGGTCAAGCATCCAGGATTTCAGGCATTACACCTGCCGCTATATCGCTCATAATGATTCACGTGAAACGTTTTCAGCATCAGATTAATCTTAACCATTTTCGACATGACTAAATGTGGTTTCGAAGAGAGTGTTAAAAACGGTCTTTTCTGCGACATGGCCCAAGCTTTTGATTTGCTTAAATTAAAACAAAATGCCGAAAATAAAGAAAAACTAGCTCAATATGCTCAGCTTATTTTAAAGTGGAACAAAACTTATAACTTAACCGCGCTTAAAAACCTAAACGACATTTATGTTCAACATATTTATGATTCTTTAGCCGTTATTGAACCCATTGAAGTCTATTTAAAAAAACAAGTAATTAATAGACCCGTTTTATTTGACGTAGGGTCTGGCGCAGGCTTGCCAGGTGTAATTGTTTCTATTATGTGTCCCCAAATAAATGTTGTTTGTATTGATTCGGTTGGAAAAAAGATTGCGTTTATTAAGCATGTTGCAAGTTCACTGCAATTAAAAAACTTAAATGCACAACATCAACGCATTGAAAGCTGGAAAACCGAGCCAGCTCAAATAGTTATTTCAAGAGCGTTCTCATCACTGCTTAACTTTACTAAGTTAGCCGGAGGGCATGTAGAAGATAATGGCCAATTAATTGCTATGAAAGCACACCTTTTAAAAGATGAATTAGATGAGTTCGAACAACAGAAATTATGGCAAATCAATCATGTTGAAAACCTTGCCGTACCCAATATGACGGCCGCGCGTTGCTTGGTATGGATCAATAAAACAAAGGAACATCATGATGGCAAACAATAATAAGAAAAACACACAAGTTTTTTGCATTGCAAACCAAAAAGGTGGCGTTGGAAAAACCACAACAGCCATTAACCTTGCCGCAGCATTATCAAAATTGAACCAGCGTGTTTTGTTAATTGATCTTGACCCGCAAGGCAACGCGACAATGGGTAGTGGTATAGACAAAAATACAGTTAATCACCATTTGTACGAAGTTCTTATTGATGCAGTACCTATTTCTGAGGTGCGCGTACGATCAGAGCGAGGCGGCTTTGACGTATTGCCAGCCAATCGAGAGCTGTCTGGCGCAGAAATTGAGCTTGTTAATATGACTGATCGCGAACAACAATTACAAAAAGCACTCGATCTCGTTTCAAAAGATTATGACTATGTTTTGATTGATTGCCCACCTACGCTGTCATTATTAACGCTTAACGGCTTAGCTGCAGCGCACGGGGTAATCATACCCATGCAGTGTGAATATTTTGCATTAGAGGGGCTATCTGACTTAGTGAATACAATTAAACGAGTTCATCGAAATATTAATCCCGCCTTGAACCTAATTGGTATATTGCGCGTGATGTTTGATACACGCGTAACCCTCCAGCAACAGGTGTCAGAGCAGCTCGTGTCACATTTTGGTGACAGAGTATTTAAAACGATCGTCCCTCGAAATGTTCGATTGGCTGAAGCACCAAGCCACGGTTTGCCAGGGGTTGTGTATGACCCGGCGTCTCGCGGTGCAAAGGCTTATATAGACTTTGGTAACGAACTCATTCATCGTGTAAACCAACCATAAGAAACAAAAGATAAAGAGAAAAAAAATGGCTACAAAGAAACCAAAAGGGTTAGGACGCGGCTTAGATGCGTTACTTGGTGCTGATGCAGGAGCAATCAATCATTTAGGGCAGTCCGCACAAGAAAGTACTAGCCAACATTTACCGATTAGTTGTTTGCAAGCTGGCAAATATCAACCCCGTTCACGAATGGACGAAGGCGCGTTAAATGAATTAGCTGAATCAATTAGGAATCAAGGCATTATGCAACCTATTTTGGTGCGGCCTTTGACATCTGGTGGTGCTGGAAGGTATGAAATTATTGCAGGTGAACGACGATTTCGCGCAGCACACATAGCGGGTTTAACAGAAGTCCCTGTGCTCATAAAGAACGTTGCAGACGAAAATGCTGCAGCCATGGCATTAATTGAAAATATTCAGCGCGAAGACCTTAATCCACTTGAAGAGGCAAATGGGGTTAGACGGTTGATAGATGAATTTGGTATGACACACGAAACAGCCGCTGATGCAATTGGTCGATCAAGATCAGCCACGACAAATATGTTGCGATTATTAAACTTAGTAGAACCTGTGCAGACAATGCTTTTGGCAGGTGATATTGACATGGGGCACGCGAGATCATTGTTGTCATTAGAAGGTGCAATGCAAATTCAGCTTGCAAATCAAGCTGTTGCGAACGGATGGTCCGTTAGAGAAACTGAAAAAAGGGTTAATGAATTAAAAGAACCCAAGTCAAAATTAGCGCCTAAAACCGCACAACAATCTAAATTACGAGATGTTACAAGAATAGAAGACGCACTATCAGATGCATTAGGTGTGTCTGTAACAGTTAAAGCAAATACACGCGGTAAAGGGTCGCTTCAAATGACGTTCAATACATGGGAAGGCTTCAATGCTTTGCTAGAAAGTTTAAAGTTAGAAGAAATACTGAAAGAATAATAAAATTTATACTAAATCACGTTGTTTGTGATTTGACAAGAAGGGAAAACACGCCCATAATTAGCGGTTATCTGCGGAGGGGTGCCCGAGTGGTTAAAGGGGGCAGACTGTAAATCTGTTGACCTTGCGTCTACGTTGGTTCGAATCCAACCCTCTCCACCAGAAACTGACGGGAACCGTCGGGTTTTGCGGGTGTAGCTCAATGGTAGAGCAGAAGCCTTCCAAGCTTACGACGAGGGTTCGATTCCCTTCACACGCTCCAGTAATGAATCAAGATATTGTTATTTGTTTTAAAGATACGAAACCAAATTGAAAAGCAGTAAAAATTTTTATGCATTAAAAAACCAGTAAGCATTGAATTAAATTATTTTTATAGAACGTTGAAAAATTATTTATCCACAGGGCTAACCCAGTGGTTTGCCCATGTGGCTCAGTGGTAGAGCACTCCCTTGGTAAGGGAGAGGTCACGCGTTCGATCCGCGTCATGGGCACCAAAAGCAGTTTAATTTTTTTACCCTTACACCAGCTTCCAAATAGGTTAGGAGTTAATCATGGCAAAAGGCAAGTTTGAGCGAACCAAGCCCCACGTGAACGTGGGCACGATTGGTCACGTTGATCATGGTAAGACAACATTAACGGCGGCCATTACCACGGTGATGGCACGCAAGTTTGGTGGTGAAGCGAAAGGTTACGCAA
>CAMCYB010000039.1 GCA_945883615.1 Bordetella parapertussis
GGTTTAATAACCAAAGGCTACTGAGTCGTATCGGGTATATTACTCCTGCTGAGGCAGAAGAAAATTACCATAAGCAACAAAGCATTAAGGCTGTTGAGTGCCAATCACTTTAACCAATCAACCTCCTCAAAACCCGGGGCAATTCAGTATGTGATGCGATTTTGATGGGTAACATGCGCAAGTAAAAGTTTTCAGGTAATTAGGCGCTGTGGCATACATTATTAGAGATGTGTGTATATGTGTATTTTTACCCCGACAGAATAAGGCAGAGGTGATCACTCGGTGGGTAGTGGGTGGGTTTTGGTCCAGCCCCCCCATGGGGTGGCCCTAAGCAGTGGGGTCACTATTTAGCCCAGCTACATTACGTACCGAAGTACCCACAAACCAATGCCGCAATCAGCCCTGCAAACCCATCAAGCAGCATCAGCACTGCAAAAACAACAAAGCCCAACCTTTTTGGTTGAGCTAAGTGTTTGATCTACATCGTGGGTCAGTTCAGTGTCACTACGATAAACAGGCGACTTTCAGAAAGTTAAAACTGGCACAAGTGTCACCATAAGTGTCACCAGAGATAAAAAGCCTGAAACCTTAAAAACGGTAACCCCTTGATATTATTGGTCGGAACGGAAGGATTCGAACCTTCGACCCCTTGCACCCCATGCAAGTGCGCTACCAGGCTGCGCTACGCCCCGACAAGAGTGAAATTGTAGCAGAATTAGAACAGTTACAAAGACCGTTAAGCCTGATTAGTTTGGCTTAAACGCTTGTTAACAGGTCTGAAATAGATTTAAGTTCAGTACGTAAAGCTTGCAACTCTGCGCCGGTTAAACGAACGGCTGCATCAGGGTCGTTATGGCTGTCACGTGCATCAGTTAATCGATTTCTTGCGCCGCTTATAGTGAAGCCCTGCTCGTAAAGTAACTCACGTATACGACGAATCAACAAAACCTCGTGGTGTTGATAATACCTACGGTTACCCCGTCTTTTTACAGGTTTTAGTTGAGTAAATTCTTGTTCCCAGTAACGCAAAACATGCGGCTTTACGCCACATAGATCACTCACTTCACCAATGGTGAAGTAGCGTTTAGCGGGAATAGGTGGCAGTGCTTCAAGCGCAATAGTCGAACTTTGCATTATTTACATCAACCTCAATAAAGCTATATTTTGAAATAAATAAAATTAATAATCATTTGTTAGGTTAAAACAACCTGTTCTTGATGGGTGAGCTCGACCACATCTTTTAGTTTTTGACTGGCGTGAAAAGTTACCACGCGACGTGCCGCAATCGGAATCATTTCACATGTTTTTGGGTTACGACCAGGGCGAGCCGGTTTTTTTCTAACTTGAAAATTGCCAAAACCAGAAAGCTTAACCGAGTCACCTTTCGATAAGGCACTTCGAATTTCAAGAAAAAACATTTCAACCAAATCTTTCGCTTCTCGCTTGTTAAGCCCTACCCGTTCAAACAACATTTCAGCTAATTCAGCTTTAGTCAAAGTACGAACATCAGTCATTTTTTTATTTCCAAAGATATGAAATGTTTTTTATCGTTGACGAACTTGGTGTTCTGTTTGAAGCATATTAAGAATACGAGCCATACATGCGTCAACCTGTTCATCTGACAGGGTGACGTGATCGTCTTGCAACCAAAACCTAAAAGCTAAACTGATATCTTTTGATTCAGTATGATCTGTTGGACGCCAAATATCAAATAATTCTACTCGACGTAAGACAGACAGCATAGGCTCTTTTTTAATTAAAGCATGAATTGAATCAAGTAATTTTTGAACAGGTAAATCTTGTACAACCCATAGCGCTAGATCGCGTTGCACAATCGGTTGACGAGATATGTCTATAGGTTGTGGCAAACTTTGTTGCACCACAGCATCAAGCTTAATTTCAAAAGCAACAGGGGCTGACGACAAACCGAGCTCTCGCACCCAATTAGGATGAATTTCGCCAACCCAACCGATTAACTCTTGCTCCAGTAAAACGCAAGCTGAACGACCGGGGTGAAAAAGTGGCATGTCGGTCGGTTCAAAGAGCAACAAATGACGCTTAGCCCCCATTAATACCTCTAAATCGTTTTTAACATCAAAATAATCAACATTTTGCTGCTTTAGCCCCCATTGCTCTGGGGCAATGCTACCCCATGCAACGCCAGCAAAATGCATAGGTTGATGCACACCTTGTACATTTAATTCTGAAGCCACGGTACTTTGATCACGTTTAAATACTCGGCCCGCTTCAAACACACGAACACGCGACTGCTGTCGATTTGCGTTATAGGCCACGGTTTGTAGTAAACCTGGAATCAACATCGATCGCATGAACGCCATTTGACTGGCAATGGGGTTAAGAAGCTTAATCGCATTTTTTTCACCGATCATGTCACGCTCCCATTCGTTTTGCACGAAGGAAAAGTTAACAATTTCTTGGTAATCTAATGCAGCAACCGTATGACGCACTTGATGAAATGTGCGCATAGCCTCTGGTTGCGCCCGCATTTTGGCAGATGAAACGGGTGGCTTAGCCGGAATGTTTTCAAAACCAACAATACGAGCAACTTCTTCAATGAGATCTTCTTCGATTTCAATATCAAATCGATATGCAGGGGGTGTCACGCTAAATACATCTTCATTCACAACGAACGGCAAACCTAAACGATTAAATACACCTTCAACTGCATTCATATCAACTGGAATACCTAGTACACGTTGGCACCGTGACAACCGCATATCGACAGCAGGTCGTTTCGGTAAATTAACGACCAAATCTTGCACTGGTCCTACTTGCCCACCGCAAACCTCAACGATAAGCGAAACTAAAGCATCGATATCTTGGGGAATAGACTCAAAATCTACTCCTCGTTCGTAACGATGAGCCGCTTCTGAATTGAGCTTTAATCGTCGTGTTCGACCCGCAATAGAATCAGGCCACCAAAAGGCGGACTCAATATAAATATTTGTTGTGTCAAGCGAAACCGCAGTGTGATCGCCACCCATAATGCCAGCCAAACTTTCAGGTACGCCAGCACAATCAATGACGCCCAATTTCTCATCAAGAGAAATTAAATCGCCGTTTAAGAGCTTCAGTGTTTCGCCTGCTTTACCCCAACGAACATTAAGTTCAGGCTGAGCCAGTTTATTTAAATCAAATACGTGGGTTGGGCGACCGCGTTCAAGCATTAAATAGTTTGAAAGGTCGACTAAAGCAGAGATGCTGCGTTGACCCGCCCGTTCAAGCCGTTCAACAACCCAAGCGGGTGTTTTAGCATACGCATTAACACCCTTTATCACTTGCCCCATGAATCGCCCACACAATTCAGGCGCCTGTATATTCACCTTCACAACATCACTTATCGTTGGTTTGACTTGCGCTGAAATCAGGGGTTTTAGAGGTGATTGTGCAAGCGCAGCAAGCTCGCGTGCTACGCCTAAAATTGACAAACAATCAGCACGGTTGGGAGTCAGTTTAAGTGTAAATATTTGATCATCAAGATTTAACACTTCACGTATATTTTTACCGAGCTCTGTGGCTTCATCAAGCACCATCAACCCTGCATGGTCTTGCGACAACCCTAGTTCACGAGCTGAACACAACATACCAAATGATTCAACACCACGCATTTTAGCGGCGCCGATTTTTATGTCATGAGGCATGACTGCGCCCACCTGAGCGAGGGGCACCACTAGCCCGACCGCTGCATTCGGTGCACCACACACAATTTGAAGAATAGTATGACCATTATTTACACGACATACACGCAGTTTGTCAGCATCTGGGTGGGGTTCTACCGATTCAATACGAGCCGCGACAATGCCCGTAAAAGGCGGTGCAAAGGCATTGACCTCTTCAACTTCAAGCCCAGCCATTGTTAACTCATGCACGAGTTGTTCAGTTGACCAGTCGGTATCAACAAAAGTTTTTAACCAAGATTCAGGAAATTGCATAAAGTGCTCTTATTCTTTAAAGTCAGCGTGTGTAATAGACATCGATAAACTCAACGGTTGAATTGACGTAAAAAGCGCAGATCACCTTCAAAAAACTGACGCAAATCATGCACACCGTAACGCAACATGGTGAGGCGCTCAAGACCTGAACCGAACGCAAAACCCATGTAAATTTCTGGGTCAAGGCCAAAGTTTCGGACAACTTGAGGGTGTACCTGACCAGAACCCGATATTTCTAGCCAACGGCCTTGATTCGGGCCAGACGTAAACATCATATCTATATCTGCAGAAGGTTCGGTAAAAGGAAAAAATGAAGGTCTGAAGCGAATTTCAAGATCGTCTGTTTCAAAAAAGCAGCGTAGAAAGTCGGTGTACACGCCTTTTAAATCTGCAAACGAAATGTTTTCAGCTATCCATAAGCCTTCAACTTGATGAAACATCGGTGAATGGGTGGCGTCACTATCAACACGGTAAGTGCGACCTGGCGCAATCACTTTAATAGGTGGTTTGTGCACACGTGCGTAACGAACTTGCATGGGGCTGGTATGTGTGCGAAGTAATAAAGGTGTGCCCTGCTCATCTTGCATATCAACGTAAAACGTATCTTGCATTGAGCGTGCAGGATGATTTTCTGGGTTGTTGAGTGCCGTGAAATTTGACCAATCGTTTTCAATTTCGGGGCCATCTGCCACATCAAAACCAATCGAACGAAAAATGCTCTCAACACGTTCCCACGTATGCATGACCGGGTGTAAGCCCGCCATACCCCTACCTCGACCAGGTAAAGTAATGTCTATTTTTTGTGCGGCAAGTTTTAGGTTTAAGGCATCTTGGGCAAGCTGCTCGCGACGTGAGCTAAGCAAAGTTTCAACCTGCTGTTTGGCTACGTTAATGCGAGCACCTTGTTCGCGCTTTTGCTCAGGTTCAAGCGTAGCAAGCGATTTAAGTTGCTCAGTTATGGCGCCTTGCTTACCCAGAAACTTGGCCTTGATATTTTCAAGTGCAACCGGGGAATCAGCAGCCAAAAACTGCTCACGTGCTTGATTAACCAAATCATCTAATGAGGAAGACATCGATTTTCCAACTAAAAAACAAACGGAGCCACGAGGCCCCGTTTATTAAAGCAACAACAAACAGGCCTTAAGCAGCCAAAACTGATTTAACCTGATTCACAATCACTGCAAAACCCGCTTTATCACGTACAGCCATATCAGCTAAAACTTTACGATCAAGTTCAATGGCTGCCTTTTTAAGGCCTGCAATAAATACACTGTACGACACACCGTGCTCTCGCACAGCCGCATTGATACGGGCTATCCAGAGGGCGCGGAATGTACGTTTTTTATTGCGGCGGTCACGGTATGCATATTGACCCGCACGCATAACCGCTTGCTTGGCAACGCGGAACACATTACCGCGGCGACCACGGTAACCTTTTGCTGCTTTAATAACTTTTTTGTGACGGGCACGAGCCGTGACACCACGTTTGACGCGAGGCATAGTTTTTCTCCTTAAGCGTAGGGCATCATGGCGTGAATCGAGGGTGCGTCGCTCTTATGAACGGCAGCCGAACCACGCAGTTTGCGTTTGGTTTTAGTGGTTTTCTTGGTCAAAATATGACGTTTGAAAGCTTGGCCGCGCTTAATAGAGCCGCTGCCACGAACCTTAAAGCGCTTTGACGCACTTTTTTTGGTTTTCATCTTAGGCATGATGATATTCCTGTACCGAGTGCATCAGTAAGGTGTTTGCCCTAATTGGCCAAAACTTTAGAACCCACAGACGACACATTTACTTAACTAATTTAGTTAAGCCTTTGATTATAGTATTTTTTTACCATGTTGTGCAATCGATACCCAAGCGCCTCTGAAATATGATCAACCCCAACTTGGTCAACCTGATCGAGGTCGGCACAGCTCATAGCCACCCGAATTGCTTTAAGTTGCGCGCGAGTCGACAAGCCTAAACGTTGCGTAGCTTGATTCAAAACCGCCCAAACAGAGTTATTGATAATTTGAAGCCCATCAATTTGGGGCAACTGCAAGGCATGGTTTAAGCAACCCTGTCGTTTGAGAGCACGAGCTTGAGCGGCTTCAATACGTGGCCTCAATTCGTTTGAAGGGGTCGCTTTAGGTTGAAGCTGCCATTCACCTGATGGCGCGTGAAGCGTCAATGCCATATCTATTCGATCAAGCAGTGGGCCTGACAAAGTACGCTGATAAGCCTCACGAATTGCTAAAGTGCATTGGCATGATTGCGTCGGGTGACCGTACCAACCACAAGGGCATAAATTCGTAGTCATAACCAACTGAAAAGCCGCTGGGTGCGTCACACGCGCTCGTAAACGCGAAACGTGTACAACGCCAGATTCAATTGGCTCTCGCAATGCATCTAAAACTTTACGATCAAATTCAGCCGCCTCATCAAGAATGAGAACCCCTCGGTGAGCAAAGGTCAGTTCGCCTGGCATAGCCATTGCCCCCCCTCCCGTCATCGCAACCATTGTTGTGCGTGAGTGGGGTGATCGCATAGGGCGACCCCAAATGTCTTGATTTCCAGGTGAAACAAAACATTGTATTGCGGCGACCTCAAGAGATTCCTCTGCGTCAAGCGGAGGGAGTAATGAAATCAACCTTTTTGCCAGAAGGCTTTTGCCAGCACCCGCACTACCCGCTAACAGCAAGTGATGCCCTCCCACTGCTGCTATTTCAAGCGCCCGACATGCCTCAGTTTGACCCCTAACATCTGAAAGACATAAATGATCTAACTTAAGCGCGGCAGTTTTATACTGGCTTGGCTTAAACCAATTAGGCTGTATGGCGCCAGAAATCACCTGACATGCTTGATTTAAACTCGTTATACCCATGATGTTTAAACCAGGTATAAAAGGCAAATAATTTAGCTGCTGTTGTGGCAGCATCACTTTAGCTCCGGCCATTTCTTTTGCAACTGTCAGCAAAATGGGAAGTAAGTGATCAACTTCAATTAACATACCAGAAAGTGATAATTCCCCCAAAAAAACCCAATCATGAGGCGTTTGATGCAAGCCTTTTTGTGCAGACTGTTTGTGCGATTGTATTAAGTTAGAAAGATCGGGCGCAAATTTTGTTTGGCGTGTCGCCATTAAAATACCCAAGGCAATCGCCAAGTCAGTGCAAGCCGTATTTTTAGGCGTGTCAGCCGGTGCAAGATTGACGGTCAACCGCCCTAGCGGGAATTGATAACCCGTAAAACTAAGCGAGGCGCGTACCCTTTCACTAGTCGCTTGTGCCGCTTGACTGGTCATGCCAACTACTCTAAATGTTGGTAAACCAGGGCTTAAATGCACCTCTACCCTAACGTGAGCCGCTTGCGCGCCCCAAAGCGTGCGCGCGTTTAACAATGCAAGCGTCATAACAACCTTTGATTAAAACCAAAGGTTTGCAGTATTCATAAAAAAGACAGCAATAAAAGCCTAGCAGGGCAAATAAGTCTTACTTTTCAAGTGCGGCAATACGTTGCTCAGTGGCTTGTAATTGCTTCTCAAGGTGTTCAATCTGAGTAATCGCTTGACGCAACAAGTCAGCTTGAATATCAAAATCTTCACGCGTCACCAACTCAAGTTTGTTAAACGCTTGTGATGTAAAAGACTTTAAGTTATGTTCAATATCAGCCGCTGGGCTTTTAGCAATTAATTCTGATACGTTCTTTTGTAACGATTCGAGCCAAGGGTTGTTATTCATGATTGATCTCCGAGAATGTGTTCAGCTTTAGCGTGGCGATTATAAAAACAAATCATTCAATTTAGGTAAAAATTAAAAATCTAACAAAAATGCATTTGTTTGGTGTATAAAAGACAAAAATATTGAAAAACAGTCAAATGCTTCAATTTAGTGCATATCAAATTGCCTTTATAGGCAAAACATCCAAATCAGCACTTCAAAAGCACCTAAAAATACAAAAAAAAGTTTGGCACGAATATTGCTTAGTATTAAATACCCGCACCTGCTTATAAGGAACGTAGTATGAAACTGATTATTGCAATTATCAAGCCATTTAAGCTTGACGAAGTCAGAGTTGCACTTTCTGACATTGGAATTCAAGGCTTAACAGTAACCGAAGTAAAAGGCTTTGGTCGACAAAAAGGTCACACTGAACTATATCGAGGCGCTGAATATGCGGTCGACTTTCTACCCAAATTACGAGTAGAGGCCGCCGTCAGTGACGACATGGTTGAGCAAGTCATTGAAGCCATCGAACAATCTGCCAAAACGGGCAAAATTGGTGATGGCAAAATATTTGTGGCCCCACTTGAACAAGCTGTGCGTATTCGCACGGGTGAAACCAACGACGCTGCCCTTTAACAAACTTATTAAACTGGAGTATTTTCTCATGGACAAAGCTGATTTAGCGTGGGTGGGTGTATCAACGCTGTTAGTTGTTTTAATGGTTTTACCGGGCCTAGCTCTCTTTTATGGTGGTTTAGTTCGCTCAAAAAACGTGTTGTCGATATTGATGCAGGTGCTCACCACCTTTTCATTAGCGATCGTTTTATGGTTTGCTTATGGCTACAGTATTGCCTTCTCAGACGGTAATGCGTTCTTTGGTGGCTTTTCAAAGGCATTTTTCTCTGGTCTATTCACACCAGAAGAAGGTGTATACGCCATGTCAGGTACCATTCCTGAAATTTTATTTGCCGCCTTTCAAGCAACTTTTGCAGGCATCACGTGCGCACTGATTGTGGGCTCATTTGCCGAACGCGCAAAATTTTCAGGCGTACTGGTTTTCACTGTTATATGGTTTACCTTTGGTTACTTACCCATTGCTCACATGGTTTGGTTCACAGGCGAAACGTCAGTGGGTTATCTTTTCAACAAAGGTGCACTTGACTTTGCAGGCGGTACAGTCGTTCATATTAATGCGGGTATTGCTGGTTTAGTCGGTGCCTACGTGGTTGGCAAACGTATTGGTTATGGTAAAGAGTCAATGAAACCCCATAACCTGCCTATGACACTTATTGGGGCAGCACTGTTGTTCGTAGGCTGGTTTGGTTTTAACGCTGGCTCAGCACTTGGCGCAACTGAAACCGCTGCACTCGCGTTCTTTAATACTCTAATTGCTGCTGCAGGTGCTGTTTTAGCCTGGACTGCAACTGAGTGGGTAATAAAAGGAAAGCCATCTTTACTGGGTGGTGCATCGGGTGCAATCGCAGGTTTGGTTGGTGTCACACCTGCTGCGGGTTTAGTCGGTCCCGTTGGTGCGTTAATCATTGGTATTGCCTCAGGTGTCATTTGTGTTTGGGGTGTGAATGGCCTAAAACGTTTATTACGAGCCGATGATTCACTTGATGTGTTTGGTATTCATGGCGTGGCTGGCATTGTCGGTGCGTTATTAGTGGGCGTATTTAATGCACAAGCTTTTGGTGGCCCAGGTCTTGACGCTACATCAAAAATAATGGGTCAACTCTGGGTTCAAGCTGAAGGCATCTTAATCACCATTGTGTGGTCTGCAATTGTCGCGTGGGTTGCTTACAAAATTGCTGACGTGGTAACAGGTATGCGTGTGACAGAGGAAATGGAACGTGAAGGTCTTGATGTGAGCTCACATGGTGAGTCTGCATATCACAGCTAAACGGCCATAGTTAGAAAGATAAAAAGTTGTTTAAGTCTTGTAGTAAAAGTGGCAGCCTTAAAGTAAGTTTTTATTACTTTAAGGCTGTTTTTTTTGACATTGACAACACACCATGTGACGCGATTCGGTCAAACGCCGCGAACAAGCCCTTGATGTACATGTCTGCTTGCCGCTTTCCCCACTTTTTTTGGGTGTACTGATAAATAACATCAATTCGCAGCGATGCAACTGCTTGAACACGAACCGGCACTGGATTATCGTGTATTTCGATTAATCACTTCTGAAGCAGACAGAGATTCGTAAGAATCCTCTGGTGCGGCAAACGCAACGGCTAACTCAGCCTTTAATCGCTCAAAGGCCATTGATTGTGTTCGCTCTTTATCACGGCGAATCAGGTCACGAATGTATTCACTCACGTTTTCGTAAGAACCCTCGTCCCCAACATTCATACCAACGAAGTCGCTTAGAGCGCCGTTTAAACGCACCGTTAAAGTGGTTGTGCTCATAGTCGATCCCTAATGAAAAGATTCAAGATGTATTCATTTTAATTAAAATTGAATACGCTAGCAAGCTTTCAATACTATGGTGAGGTTACTTTAAGGTTGCTAAGTCAACAGGGTTGCCGCGATTTAGTGACGTCGCCAATGCCGTTCTCAGTGCGTTAGTGTGCGATTGAAGTACCATCGCTTTAACATCTAAAATTTGCCGTGGTTGCATTGAAAACTCGGTTAACCCTAAACCGAGTAATAGCCTCGTTAAGCTGGCATCGCCCGCCATTTCTCCGCACAATGAAACAGATTTATTAAAACGAACACCCGCATTAATGGTTGATGCAATTAAACGTAAAACTGCCGGGTGAAGCGGATCATACAAATTTGAAACATCGGAATCGGATCGGTCAATACCTAATGTGTATTGAATTAAATCATTTGTACCGATCGATAGAAAATCAAGCACTTGTGCAAAAGGCTCAATCGCAATCGCCATTGCAGGCACTTCAACCATACCGCCAATTTCAATATCATCGGCATAAGCGATTGACTGCGCACTTAGCTCATTTTGTGCAGCACGAATCATCTGTTTCGTTGCTATGACCTCTTGCATATTGGTAATCATAGGAATCAAAATACGAACACGACCAAAGGCTGAGGCGCGAAGTAGTGCGCGAATTTGCATCATAAACATATCTGGCCGAGCCAAGCAGTAACGAATCGCACGTAAACCTAACGCAGGGTTCGCTGCAACAGTTTTCTCACCATCAAGCGTTTTATCTGCACCAATATCAAGCGTTCGAATCGTGACCGGCTTACCTGCCATCGCAAGAACAACAAATTTATATGCCTCAAACTGCTCTTGCTCTGAGGGCAAGTCTTGACGCCCCATAAATAAAAACTCACTGCGAAACAAACCAACGCCTTGGGCACCATTTGCAAGCGCCAACTCGACTTCATCAGGCATTTCAATATTGGCAAACAAATCTACTTTAATGCCATCAAGTATTTGCGAGGCAACATCTTTGATAGAACTTAGTGCTGCGCGCTCTGCGTCGTAACGTTTTGCATGACCTTGATAATCAGCGATTTGTTTCGATGACGGATTAACCCATACAGCCCCTTGCTCACCGTCAATAATCAATAAATCGCCATCACGAATAATGTGCCGCGCCAAACCGACAGCCACCACTGCTGGTACCCCCATACTGCGAGCAACAATTGCTGTGTGTGAAGTCGGGCCACCTAAATCGGTAACAAAACCAGCAAATTGTGCACCACGCAAACGAATCATGTCAGCAGGTGAAATGTCGTGAGCAATCACAATCAAAGGCTCTTTAACATGATCAAAATCATCAAGCGCAGCCATTGAGCGAGTGCCAGCTAAGGTGTGTAAAACACGTTCGACCACTTGCCGAACATCAGCGCCTCGTTCTCGCAAGTATTCATCATCAATTGTTGAAAATTGATCAGTTAGTATTTGGCCTTGTGTAGTGAGCGCCCATTCAGCGTTGTAATGACGTTCTTCAATTAACGACAAAGTTTCTTCTGCTAATAACGGGTCAGCGAGCAACATCGAATGCAATTGAAGCATGGCATCAAGCTCACGCGGTGCATCACTTGTTAGTGTTTGAGCCAACTCTTGAAGCTCAAGTTGAGTGGTTGTAAGCGCATCAATAAAACGTTTTTTTTCAGCAGCAACAAGATCAGGTGAAAGTCGATAATGTGCCACCTCAAGCGCAGCGGCACCCATGACGACTGCACGCCCAATAGCAAAACCTTTTGCTACCCCGCGCCCATAGACACAAAGCAAAGCAGTTGAGAGCTCAGATGAGGTTGGGTGAGCGTTACTCAGTTTCGCCAAATTTGTCATGAAAAAGCGCCTGAAGTTCAGTCAAGGCCTGGTCACTATCAGCGCCATTTGCCTCAATAACAACAGTTGACCCTAAGCCAGCGGCCAACATCATCACACCCATAATACTTTTAGCATTTACTCGTCGAGCGCCTTTAGCAATAAAAATATCTGAGCTGAACTGGCCAGATAACTGTGTTAATTTTGCTGCAGCGCGTGCATGCAAACCTAATTTGTTAGAAATGATAATTTCAACGGCTGGCATAATAATTTTGATTTTTTTAAGTAAATATCGATTAGGTTTAGTCTACACGCATCATTGATTGATTACCGCCAATCATAGCTTGACTGGCCACAGCATCTAGGGCAATCTGCCGATAATTGATGGCTCTTAACAACATGCCTGGGTTTACCCCAGATAAAACAATACAGGGCACACCTTGTGCCCGGGAATACGCTGCTGCAGAAATACAAATATTTGAGGGTGAAGCACCTGGCAAGTCAGTCAATATCAACACGCCCTCACCTAAGTCCGCTGCGGCAATCAATGTAGAAATTGACTGCGCATCATCAACAGCGCATTGATCAGGAATAATGTCAATCGCAGTGAATGACTCAACTGGACCCAGTACGTGCTCAACCACTAACTTTAGAGCTGAAGCCAAAGGGGTATGAGCAATCAATAAAATTGAAACCATCGATTGACCGACCTTTTTTAACTAAATTTAAGCAGAAAGAATTTTTTCTAAAGATTGAACAAAATAATGGGCGACATCAAAATCAGTTTGTTCAGAAATTTCAACAAAACACGTTGGGCTTGTCACGTTAATTTCAGTCACAAACTGACCAATAATATCAAGCCCAATTAAAAACAGACCCCGCGGGGCTAATTTTGCACCAATACTGCGAGCAGTAAAAAGATCTTGTTCAGTTAGCGGTTGTGCCACACCACGGCCCCCTGCAGCAAGATTGCCACGCGTCTCACCGGCTAATGGAATACGGGCCAAAGCGAAGGGTACAGGCTCACCATTAATAATTAGCACGCGCTTATCACCGTTAACAATTTCAGGTATGTAGCGTTGTGCCATGATCGTTTGTTTACCGTAGTGTGTAAGCATTTCAAGAATGGCACTACGATTTGGCTCGCCTTGCAACATTCTAAAAATACCTGTTCCACCCATACCATCAAGCGGTTTGACAATCACATCACCATGTTTATCATGGAAAGCTTTTAATCTTGCAATGTCAGAAGTCACAAGCGTGGGGGTGGTGAATTCAGAAAACTCTGTAATCGCCAACTTTTCAGGGTGATTTCGAATGGCGACACCACGATTAAAGACTTTCGCCCCTTGTTGCTCAGCCACATCAAGCAAGTGGGTGGTGTATACATATTCCATGTCGAAGGGCGGATCTTTGCGCATGATGACAGCAGCATAAGCTGACAGGGGTAATTCTCTTGGCGCATCAACCCGTTCAAACCAATGTTGACTGTGTAAGTCAGCATGGGGATGAACGCTTATAGCCTGCCCGAGACAACGAACTTGACCTTGTTCAATATAAAGGTCATTTGGGTTACACACACTCACTGAGTGACTCTGAGCAACCAAAGCAAACATCATGGCTACAGAGCTATCTTTGTATGCTTTTAATGAATGAATCGGGTCAATTATAAAAAGTACGTGCATTATGATGTGGCTGCTTCAGCTTTTGTTAAAGGTACTTTTTTCTTAGGTGACAAAACCATCACCATTTGGCGACCTTCAAGCTTGGGCATGGCCTCAACAACCGCCATCTCTAACAAATCATCGCGCACACGTTCTAAAACACGCATACCCAACTCTTGGTGCGCCATTTCTCGGCCCCGGAAACGTAATGTCACCTTGGCTTTGTCGCCCTCTTCAAGGAAACGTTTTAAGTTGCGTAGCTTGACTTGATAATCGCCTTCGTCAGTTGCTGGGCGAAATTTGACTTCTTTAACTTGAATGATTTTTTGTTTGGCACGCGCCTCGGCTTGGCGCTTTTGCTCTTGATACTTAAATTTACCGAAATCCATTAACCGGCAAACTGGGGGTTCAGCATTGGGGGCAATTTCTACGAGGTCTACACCAACGTCTTCAGCCATTTTGATTGCATCAAACGTTTTAATAATACCTAGCTGTTCACCGTCGACACCAATGAGGCGTACTTCAGGAATACGAATTTCACCGTTTACACGGTTTGGCTTATCAGTTGCGATGTTGAAAACTCCTTAAATATAAAACGCCTTTTACGCCGGCGCCATAACGTCTCGACGATGCGAGATATCTTCACTTAATAACTCAATGAATGCTTCAAATGGCATAACCCCACGGTCAACCCCACCCCTCGCACGCACTGCAACAGATTGCGAATCACGTTCTTTTTCACCCACAACCAAAATATACGGAATCTTTTGTAGACTATGCTCTCTGATTTTATAAGTGATTTTCTCTGATCGCAAATCAGATTCGACGCGAATGCCTTGTTTTTGCAAGCTTTTTGTAATATCGGCCGCATAATGCGCAGATGACTCTGAAATACAACACACTACGACCTGAACTGGCGCCAACCAAGGTGGCATGGCACCCGCATAGTTTTCAATAAGCATTCCAATAAACCGCTCAAGTGAACCCAAAATAGCTCGGTGCAACATGACGGGGGTTTGACGGGTGTCTTTTTCGTCAACGTATTGAGCCCCCAAACGTTCTGGCATTGAAAAATCGACCTGAATGGTGCCACATTGCCAATGACGACCAATTGCATCTTTAAGCGTGTATTCAATTTTGGGGCCATAAAAAGCCCCTTCGCCGGGCGTGACTTCAAATTTGCAGCCCGGACGCGTCAAACTTTCCATCAGTGCCGCTTCAGCCTTGTTCCAGCTTTCATCGGTACCAATACGCTTTTCAGGGCGTGTTGCGACCTTGTAAAGAACCTCAGTGAAGCCAAAGTCAGCATAAACCTTTTGAAGCAAAGCTGTGAAAGCAGCACATTCATCTTGCATTTGATCTGGCGTACAAAATATATGCCCATCGTCTTGCGTAAAACCTCTGACGCGCATCATGCCATGCAATGATCCCGAAGGCTCGTTACGATGGCACTGACCAAATTCACCCAAGCGAAGTGGTAATTCACGGTAGGAATGCAAGTTGGCGTTATAAATTTGTACGTGACCCGGGCAATTCATGGGTTTTAAGCCATACATGCGATTTTCAGATTCGGTCGTGAACATATTTTCACGATAGTTGTCCCAGTGGCCGGTTTTTTTCCATAACGAAAGATCAAGAATTTGCGGGGCTTTCACCTCTTGGTAGCCATTATCACGATAAACCGCGCGCATATATTGTTCAACTTGTTGCCAAATGGCCCAACCCTTAGGGTGCCAAAAAACTAACCCTGGGCCCTCTTCCTGAAAATGAAATAAATCAAGATCGCGACCCAGTTTGCGGTGATCGCGCCGCTCGGCCTCTTGCAACATATGAAGATGGGCATCTTGGTCTTCTTTAGTTGCCCAAGCCGTACCATATATACGCTGCAGCATTTCATTTTTACTATCGCCGCGCCAGTAAGCACCCGCAAGTTTCATCAATTTGAAGACTTTAAGCTTGCCGGTATTGGGTACATGGGGACCCCGACACAAATCTACAAAATTACCCTCACGGTAAAGACTGATATTTTCATTGCTTGGAATCGACGCAATAATTTCAGCTTTGTAAGCTTCACCAATACCTTTAAAAAATTCAACTGCTTCGTCGCGCTTCCACTCTTCACGAACAACAGGCTCATCTTGACGCGCTAAATCTGTCATTTTCTTTTCAATGGCGATCAAATCTTCAGGCGTAAAGGGGCGCTCAAAAGAAAAATCATAAAAAAAGCCATTTTCAATGACAGGACCAATGGTGACTTGAGCTTTAGGAAACAGGCTTTTAACGGCATAAGCAAGCAAATGAGCCGTTGAATGACGCAAAATATCAAGCCCAGTCGCATCTTTAGCCGTAATAATAGCCAAATGCTCGTCTTGATCTAAGACAAAAGTGGTATCAACTAGATGGGTCGTTTCACCTTGACCAATACGCCCAGCCAGTGCAGCCTTGGCCAAACCTGGACCTATTGATTGAGCGACCTCAGCCACTGTTACCGGCCCTTGAAACGCCTTTTTTGAACCATCTGGAAGAGTTATTGCAATCATACGAGCACTTTTAAAAGTTGAATACAAAAGTAATGAAGTACTTAACCTGTTATTTTATCACCCTAACGAGCGCCTTCTGCCTAAGGCAATGCGCTACCCCCCTCTGTCACAATAGTTGTCCGGTCTTTTAATTTCTTTTCTTAATCTTTTGGGGCGGTTGGAGTGAAGTTGCTATGCCAACCTACAGCACTGAATTTAAAGACAACATCGTTCGTAAAATGATGCCCCCTAATAGCCAAAGCG
>CAMCYB010000040.1 GCA_945883615.1 Bordetella parapertussis
CGTTTGTCAGCATTGTTAAAGTTCGATGCTGAGCAAGACGAGGTCATTGACCAAACAGCGGCCCGTATTTTAAAACGGGTGAAACATGAGGGCGATGCTGCTGTTTTAGCGCTTACATCTGAGTTTGATCGGGTGTCTGCCACCGCAATGGCCGATCTTGAAATTTCGCTTGAAACCTGCATTCAAGCCCTGCAAAGCCTGCCCACCTTGCAGCGCCAAGCGCTTGAAGCAGCCGCAGAACGCATTAAAACCTATCACTTAAAACAAGTCCAAACCAGCTGGTCTTACACCGAAGCAAATGGCACCCAATTAGGTCAACAAATTACGCCTCTTGACCGAGTGGGTATTTATGTACCGGGTGGCAAGGCAGCCTATCCGTCTTCAGTGCTTATGAACGCCATTCCCGCTAAAGTCGCAGGGGTGAAAGAAGTCATTATGGTAACCCCCACACCTGGCGGAGAACACAACCCATTGGTTTTGGCTGCAGCGGCTGTGGCGGGCGTTGATCGAGTATTTACGATTGGTGGCGCACAGGCCATTGGGGCTCTTGCTTTTGGAACTGAAACGATTGCTGCGGTCGATAAAATCGTCGGGCCCGGTAACGCCTATGTGGCGGCCGCCAAGCGTCGAGTCTTTGGCACTGTCGGTATTGACATGATTGCTGGCCCAAGTGAAATACTTATTATTTGCGACGGCCTTACCCCAGCTGACTGGGTCGCAATGGATCTTTTCTCTCAAGCCGAACATGACGAGCTCGCACAAGCTATTTTGTTATGCCCTGATGCGGCATATATTGAAGCGGTTCAGGCTGCAATAGATCACTTAATTGAAGCCATGCCCAGAGCTGACATCATTCGTACCAGCTTACAAAACCGCGGTGCACTGATTTTAGTTAAAGACCTTGACGAAGCCTGTCACATTTCAAACTCGATTGCACCTGAACACCTTGAGGTTTCCACAGCAAACCCTGAGGCATGGCTACCCAAGTTGCGCCACGCTGGAGCGATCTTTATGGGGCAACATAGCTCAGAAGCCTTGGGTGACTATTGTGCGGGCCCCAACCATGTCCTACCAACCTCAAGAACGGCTCGCTTTTCATCCCCTTTAGGCGTGTATGACTTTCAAAAACGATCAAGTATTATTTATGTTTCGCAAGAGGGCGCTCAAACATTAGGTCGTATTGCTGATACCCTGGCGCAGGGTGAAGGCCTAAACGCCCACGCCACCAGTGCGCGATATCGATTAACTAATTCTGAGTTCTAAATTCAAGGGCAAGCAACGCATCGAAACCAATTAGCCCCTTCATTTAAAATTTACGCAAATGTCGCTTTACAATAGCGATTCAACTTTTCTTTTATGGTCAGAGCTATGCGTACCGCCGATGTCACCCGCAACACAAACGAAACGCGTATTCGCGTTGCCCTCAACCTTGACGGAACGGGCAAACAATCGCTAAACACTGGCGTGCCGTTTCTTGATCATATGCTTGATCAAATCGCACGTCACGGCATGATCGATCTTGATATAAAAGCCGAAGGTGATTTGCACATCGATCCACATCACACGGTTGAAGACGTTGGCATCACGCTGGGTCAAGCGGTATCACAAGCCGTGGGTTCGCGAGCGGGCATTCGTCGTTACGGTCATGCTTATGTGCCACTCGACGAGGCCCTGTCGCGCGTTGTGATTGATTTTTCTGGGCGTCCGGGCCTTGAATTTAATGTGCCTTTTACCCGCGCGCGCGTGGGTGATTTTGATGTTGACTTAAGCCGTGAGTTTTTTCAAGGCTTTGTCAACCACGCTTTAGTCACCACTCATATTGACAATTTGCTGGGTGTCAACGCACACCACCAATGTGAAACAGTCTTTAAAGCTTTTGGCCGTGCATTGCGTATGGCACTTGAACTCGACCCGCGCGGGGCAGGCATTATGCCCTCTACCAAAGGCGTGCTTTAACTCACTGGCAAATAGGTTTAAAAATGAGCACCATCGCCATTGTCGACTACGGCATGGGCAATTATCACTCGGTAGAGCGTGCTTTGAGACACGCGGCACCCGAGGCCACCATTCACTTGACTGGGTCACCGGCTCTCATTCGGGCGGCTGACCGCGTTGTATTACCAGGCCAAGGTGCCATGGCAGACTGCATGCGCACGCTCGAAGCCGCCGGCCTACGTGACACTGTTTTGCATATCGCCGCCACCAAGCCCTTGCTTGGCGTTTGCGTTGGCGAACAAATGCTCTTTGAGCGTAGCGAAGAAGGCGACACCCCTAGCCTAGGCATCTTTGAGGGCACGGTTAAGCGCTTCAGTGGGCCTGCATTCGACCCCCTACAAAGTGGTGCCCGTGCCTTAAAAGTGCCCCATATGGGTTGGAATGCCGTGCGTCAGACCCAAACGCACCCACTTTGGGCAGGCATTCCCGATTTGTCACCGTTTTATTTCGTTCATAGTTTTTATGTTGAACCCACTGACCCAGATTTAACATTTGGCACGGCTGATTACGGCTTACCCTTTACCTGTGTTGTGGCGCGCGACAATATCTTTGCGGTTCAGTTTCATCCAGAAAAAAGTGCTGATCATGGCTTGCGTCTTTACCGTAATTTTGTAGACTGGAAGCCTTAACGTTTTTTAATCGACTTCTTGAAATTATTTCAGGTGTTTTTATCATGCTCCTAATTCCAGCAATTGATCTTAAAGATGGTAAATGTGTGCGCTTGCGCCAAGGCGATCTTGACGACGCCACCATTTTTTCTGACGACCCCGTCGAGGTGGCTGTACGTTGGGCCTCTCTTGGCGCCCAACGCCTGCATCTGGTTGATTTAAATGGTGCGGTAGCAGGCAAGCCACTTAACGAAAGCGTTATTAGGGCTATCTTGGCTGAAGTGGGTGACGATTTACCCGTTCAAATCGGTGGTGGCATACGCGATTTAGACACCATTGAACGTTATCTTGATGCGGGTATTTCATATGTCATCATTGGTACCGCTGCGGTTAAAAGCCCAGGGTTTTTACAAGACGCATGCGTTGCTTTTCCCGGTAGCATTATTGTCGGTCTCGATGCACGCGATGGCAAAGTTGCCACCGATGGGTGGAGCAAGCTCACCAAACACCATGTTGCTGATTTGGCCAAAAAGTTTGAAGATTATGGTTGCGAAGGCATTATTTATACCGACATTGGGCGCGATGGCATGCTGACAGGTGTGAACATTGAAGCCACCGTTGCATTGGCACAGCATGTGCGCATTCCTGTGATTGCGTCGGGCGGCATCACAGATATGACAGATATTGACGCTTTACTGGCGGTTGAAGATCAAGGTGTTGAAGGGGCTATTTTAGGTCGCAGTATTTATGAAGGCACGCTCGACTTTAAAGCAGCCCTTGATCGCGTCAGCGAGCAATCGTGATAACTCAAACATTCACGTCGGTGTCATGCAACGGTCTTACCCGGCGCATTATTCCGTGTCTCGATGTCACAGCGGGCCGTGTCGTAAAAGGCGTTAATTTTGTGGAATTAACCGACGCAGGCGACCCAGTTGAAATTGCTGAACGCTACAACGAGCAGGGTGCTGACGAAATTACCTTTTTAGATATCACCGCAACCAGTGATGATCGTGACTTAATTTTACCCATGATCGAACGCGTCGCATCTGAAGTATTTATTCCCCTAACGGTTGGTGGCGGGGTCCGACAAGTCAGTGATATTCAACGTTTACTCAATGCGGGTGCAGACAAGGTATCAATTAATAGTGCAGCCGTGACACGCCCCGAGTTAATACGTGAGGCTGCAAGCTTTCACGGCTCGCAGTGTATCGTGGTGGCCATTGATGCCCGACGTGTTGCAGGCACGCCTGATGACAACCCACAGTGGGAAGTCTTTACCCACGGTGGTCGGCGCGGTACGGGCATTGATGTGTTGACTTGGGCAATAAAAATGGTCGAATACGGGGCGGGCGAGCTCTTGCTTACCAGCATGGACCGTGACGGCACACGCTCGGGTTTTGATTTAAATTTAACGCGTCGTGTTGCAGACGCCGTGACGGTGCCAGTGATTGCTTCGGGTGGCGTGGGTTCACTTAACGATTTGGCTGACGGGGTTACTTTGGGCGGTGCTAGCGCGGTTTTGGCCGCAAGCATTTTTCATTTTGGCCAACATACCATCGGTGAGGCTAAAGATTTTATGGCGTCTAAAGGCATTCCGGTACGGCGTCATGTCTAAAACTAATATGCCGGCCTCTTGTATGGCACATGACCATGCTGCGAGTCAGTCCGCAACGCCTTCACCGTCAACAAACTCAAACACGACTATTACAAGTGCGCCGTCTCTCATTAGTTGGCTTGATGCGGTGACATTCGATGCTCAAGGCCTCATACCTGCCATCGCACAAGACTTTGAAACGGGTACAGTGCTGATGGTTGCTTGGATGAACCGCGAGGCGCTGTCTTTAACCGTGTCAACAGGTCATGCGGTTTATTGGTCACGTTCACGCCAGAAACTTTGGCATAAAGGTGAAGAGTCTGGTCACACGCAATTAATTAAAGAAATTCGCCTTGATTGTGACGCTGACGTCATATTGCTTAAGGTTGAGCAGTTAGGGGGAATTGCATGTCATACGGGTCGTGCAAACTGTTTTTTTCAGGTACTCAAAACACAAGGCAATGCACCCACATGGCAAACCGTTGAGCCTGTGTTAAAAGACCCCAGTACTTTTTATAAAAAATAATGTGTTGGGTTCGCATGGTTTCAA
Source organism: Bordetella parapertussis (assembly GCA_945883615.1). Classification (GTDB taxonomy): domain Bacteria; phylum Pseudomonadota; class Gammaproteobacteria; order Burkholderiales; family Burkholderiaceae_B; genus Algicoccus; species Algicoccus parapertussis_A. Next base: position 4,748 of record CAMCYB010000040.1, read on the forward strand.
TGTGATAGATTGACTTAACTTTACTATTTTACGAATCTGCCAATATGATTAATACGCCTAACAGTGAGCCGACTGAGTTGGTTTTAAGCCGCGTTGCCAACACCATTGAGTCGCGTTTGGTTAAACAGGGTGGTGACCCCAGCATGTCTTATGTTGCCAAACTTTCAAGTAAAGGCCCAGACGCCGCGCTTAAAAAGATTGGTGAAGAAGCCACAGAGTTGGTGATGGCAGTTAAAGATGGGCAAGCTGACCGCATTGTGGCCGAAACGGCTGATTTATGGTTTCATTGCTTGGTGGTTTTGGCTGAGCAGGGTTTAAGGCCCGAACAGGTTTTAGTTGAACTGGCGCGTCGCGAAGGCTTATCTGGTTTAGATGAAAAAGCCAGTCGCAAGCTTTAATGTATTAAGGTTTGACTTGCCTAAACTTGTTTTCTTCCTTTACTAAGTATTTTTATATGGTTTTCTAAACTATTTAATGATTGTTTATATAAACGCTGTTGATTAGGCTCGAGTTATGACAAACTGCTTATTTTGCAAGATCGCGTCGGGTGAAATACCAGCAAAAATCGCTTTTCAAGATGACGATTTCGTAGTGTTTCACGACATCAACCCGGTAGCGCCCGTGCATCTATTAATGATTCCGCGCAAACATCTCACGTCAATGCAAACGGTTACTGATGCAGATGCGGGTTGGTTGGGTAGAATGATGGTTCGTATTCCTCAAATTGCGCTTGATAATGGGTGCAACCCTGGGGCAGAGGGTGGGTTTAGAGTGTTGGTAAATTCAGGTAAAGAAGGCGGTCAAGAAGTTGACCATTTGCATGTACATATAATGGGTGGTGCACGGCCCTGGTCGGGTCGCGCAGCCATCAACGTCTAACGGAGAAGACATCATGGGTAGCTTTAGCATTTGGCATTGGTTGGTTGTTTTGGTGATTGTTGCGTTAGTTTTTGGTACTAAAAAAATTCGCAATATGGGTTCAGACCTAGGTGGAGCCGTTAAAGGCTTTAAAGACGGCATGAAAGAAGCCTCACAAGACAAACCTGCCGATCAAGCCGGCACAGGCACCACGCAGCGCGTCGCATCTGACGACACGATCGACGTGCAGGCCAAAGAAAAAACAAACACAACACAACAATAATCACTCTGCCCCATGTCATGTGGGTCTAGCAGTTTTCTTTTAGGCCAAGGTTTATCGTGTTCGACATTAGTTTTACTGAGTTACTTGTTATTGGTGTCATCGCGCTTGTCGTGATCGGTCCCGAGCGGTTGCCTAAAGTCGCCCGAACGGTCGGTCATTTGCTGGGTCGTGCACAACGCTATGTGAGTGATGTCAAAGGCGATATTCAACGCGAGGTTGAGCTTGATGAGCTCAAAAAAATGAAAGAAGAGATGGAAAATGCGGCACGCGATGTCACTAAATCTATGCAAGACACTGAAAACAGTATTCGTGGCAATCTAGATCTGAAAGACCATGATGATTTTGCTGAAAATACTTACCAGTCTAATGCCGCTCCCACAACAACCCCAAAGACACCTTTAACTGAACCTTTAACTGAACCTTTAACTGAACCTCTTGCTTCACCGCCCGCGATATCGCCCATTGCGGTCGCTCCGCAAGCACCCACCCCAGTGCACCCTAAAGAGCCGGTTACCGCCAGCAGTGCCGAGCCTTCAAGCCCAATGCAAGGGAAACTGCTGTGACTGAAAAATTAAATACAAATAGTACGACCGACCAGGAAGCACCTGAAACGGACGTGCTCGAAGTCGTTAAAGAAAGCTTTATGTCGCATTTGGTCGAGTTGCGTGATCGCTTGTTGCGCACCGTCATTGTTTTAGCAGTAGTATTTATTGTGATGTTTTTATACCCTGGCCCTTCTGTTATTTATGACTTCCTCGCTCAACCTATGTTGGCCTCTTTGCCAGAAGGTACACGCATGATCGCCACAGGGGTTATCACACCCTTTATGGTGCCAGTCAAAGTAACGATGTTGGCGGCTTTTATGGTGGCCTTACCATTTGTTCTGTATCAGGCTTGGGCTTTTGTCGCACCCGGCCTTTACCGACATGAACAGCGCTTAGCACTTCCCCTAATTGTTTCAAGCTCACTACTTTTTTTAGCAGGTATGGCATTTTGCTATTTTGTGGTGTTTCAAACCGTATTTGCTTTTATTGCATCGTTTGCGCCTCAATCGATCACACCCGCACCAGATATTGAAGCCTATTTAGATTTTGTAATGAGTATGTTTATTGCTTTCGGCATCACCTTTGAAGTACCTGTTGCAGTCGTATTGTTAGTACGCTTTGGTATTGTGACGGTTGAAAAGCTTAAGGAAATTCGTGGCTATGTCGTGGTCGCTGCTTTTGTTATAGCGGCTGTCATTACCCCACCAGACGTCGTAAGTCAGTTTATGCTGGCTGTACCACTATGGGTCTTGTATGAAGTCGGCATACTTTTTGCAAGAGGCATTAAGCCTCGGCGCGCTGATGAAGATGAAGACCCCATTTCAAGTAAGTAATTGATTTTTTTGGCGCCTGGGTTATTCCACAAGGGTCTGCCCCTTAATATTTTTTTAAGTAAATTTACAAAAGTTTTTGCTGAATCTGACAACGGGCGGGTCGCACTGGTTAAGCACACAACTTGTCGTCTAAACATGGGCGCGTCTAATGGGTAGACGGTTAAGCTCTGATTACGATTCACATAATTGACCACACTTTCTGGCATGAGTGCGGCGTAGGTGCCACCGGCCACAACACCCCCTAACGCAATCATGGCATCAATTTCGATTGCGGGTACTAAGTCTAAGCCCATCTCATGTGACCACTGATCAATTAACCGGCGTAAGCTATGATTTTGCGTTGGTAATGCAAGATTAAGCTTAGAAAGACTTTCAACTGAAACGATGTTGGGTAATTTATGATGGTTTGCACCCACAACCAACAATAAAGGTTCATCTAGCAATACATCTATTTCAAACCCTGCTGAACGTTTGGGTACATTGGTAATAACAGCATCGAGTAAGCCAGCTGCTGTTGATTGCACTAAGCTCTCTGTTAGCCCTTCATGTATGGCTAAGGTTACCAAGGGGTGTTGACGTTGGAATTCAAGCACCGTTGTGACGAGTGCATTTTGAGTGACGCTTTTAATCATACCGATTCGAACATGCCCTGTTAAAGCACCCGAATGATGCGTCAACTGCTCTTTGGCCTTGTAGATATTGGCCAATATCGGTAAGAAAAGTTTATACATTTGATCACCCACAGGCGTGGGTGTAACGCCGCGGGCGTTGCGAATAAAGAATTGCTGGCCCCAGCTTGCTTCTAATTTACTCATTTGCATGCTCAAGGCAGGCTGCACAATATTTAACCGGCGGGCCGCTCGCGTCACCGAGCGCTCTTCATAAAGTGCGACAAAATATTGAATTTGCCTTAATTCCATCGATATAAACCATTCAAATATATTGATATCATATTTAATGATAGGTAACATAAGGATATATTAGTAGACACACTAACATAATTTTTTTTAGTATTGTTCCTACATCAGAACAATTAATCTTTGTTTGAAAGTTTTATTTGAAATTCTGATGGCATGAAAAGCAAAAATTTGCTTTCTTTTTACACATAAAATAATACCTATCGGGGAATTTAATGATTAGTCAAAGACTAAAGACTGCACGCATTCGTGCAGGTTTGTCGCAAGAAAAACTAGGTAAGCTTGCGGGTATCGACCCGACGTCTGCGAGCGCTCGTATGAACCAATACGAGCGCGGCAAACATGCGCCTGATTATCGTTTAATGTGTAAAGTAGCTGACATACTCGATATGCCCGTAAGCTGGTTTTATACCGAAGATGAAAGTCAAGCACGCTTACAAGAACTTTTTCACCGTCTTGATCAAATGCCCCGTGAGCACTTATTACTTAAGTTTGAGAGCTTAGCCAAACAAACGGCTGACTCTAAAAACCCCATTGCCGACGCTAAAACCTTTGCCAATATTGACTAGTTTTTAAACCCGTCTTTGTTATTTTTTAACTTAATAATGGCAACTTTTTTTTCACAGCTCGCAGACAAAAAAGCGGCTCACTTAAACGATGAACCGTTTTTGTTGAACATTAAGATTAAGTTAGTCTAATAATCAACGATTATTTTTCAGCAAATCGCGTATTTCAGTCAGTAAAGCAATATCTGCAGGAGTTGGCGGAGGTGGTGCGGGTGGCTCTTCAGCTTGTGCGTTGTTACGTGCAACATTAACTAGCTTGACCATCCAAAAAATCACAAATGCCAACAGTACAAAATTAATCAAGATTGTTAAAAAATTGCCCCATGCAAAAACCGTTGCCCCAGCCTGCGTGAGGTCTGCATAGGTTTCAGGGCCACTATAATTGCTTGGGCGGGTTAAAACGATAAACTTATTGGTAAAGTCAGCTGCACCGCCCACTAAAAAGTTTATGAACGGCATGGCCAAATCTTTAACCAATGAGTCAACAATTTTGCCAAAAGCGGCGCCTATTATGACACCAACTGCTAAATCAATCACACTGCCGCGAACTGCAAAATCTCTAAATTCTTTAATAAAGCCCTTGGTTTTTGTCATGTTAAGCCTCGGTTTAGTGATAATTTTTGTTACAGCGTTATAATACACGGCGATTGATACTGCAAATTGCCTTTGAATGTAAAACGTTGCCTCTTTTAGGCACCCCGAAGGAATTAAAGATGAGCCACGAAACGACCATTCACCCCGATGATGAAGGTGCAGCGCCCCTTACATTGCCACCCGACCCATCGCGCCGCTTTTGGATCGGCGCCACGTGCGCCGTTGGTGGCGTAGCAGGTGCTGGGGTTGCTCTACCTTTTGTGAGCACTTTTGCACCATCTGAAAAAGCACGCGCTGCGGGTGCTCCCGTTGAATTTGACCTTGCTGTTCTCAACCCAGGCGAATTGCGTACTGTTGAGTGGCGGGGTAAACCCGTTTGGGTCATGCGCCGCACTAAAGAGCAACTGGCTGATTTACCTGGGCTTAACAGTGAGTTGGCTGACCCCAACTCAGATCGCCCAGGTTATACACCAGCATATGCAAAAAATGATTGGCGTTCTATTAAACCTGAGTTTTTTGTGGGTGTTGCTATTTGTACCCATCTTGGTTGCTCGCCGACCCCTAAGCTTGAATCCGGCCCTCAAGCCAGCCTACCCAATAACTGGGAAGGTGGCAGTCTATGCCCATGCCACGGTTCAACGTTTGACTTAGCAGGTCGGGTATATAAAAACAAACCCGCGCCAGACAACCTTGAAGTGCCGCCTTATCAATATTTAAGTGAGACCAAAATTATTATCGGCGTTGATGAAAATAATAAAGCCTAAAGGTGCGGCTTTAACGTTTTACATCTGCTAAACAGCTAAAGACTCAAAGGAACTGTTTTATGGCTAGCGAAAAAACTGTTGAGACCACAGGGTTAGTTGGTTGGATTGACCAACGCTTTCCCATGACGTCGACAATTAAGGGGCATCTGTCTGAATACTATGCGCCGAAAAACTTTAATTTTTGGTACTTTTTTGGCTCGTTAGCCATGTTTGTACTAATTTTACAAATCGTGACGGGTATTTTTCTTGTCATGCATTACAAGCCCGATGCAGCCTATGCCTTTGAGTCGGTTGAATACATCATGCGTGAAGTGCCTGGTGGTTGGTTTATTCGTTATATGCACTCAACTGGCGCATCGATGTTCTTCGTGGTGGTCTATTTGCATATGGTACGCGCCCTCATTTATGGCTCATACCGCAAACCCCGTGAACTCATCTGGATATTCGGCGTAGGCATTTTCTTATGCTTGATGGCCGAGGCATTTTTTGGTTACCTGTTACCTTGGGGCCAAATGTCTTATTGGGGTGCACAGGTTATTGTGAACTTGTTTTCAGCCATACCATTTATTGGGCCTGAACTCGCCATCTGGATCCGTGGTGACTACGTGGTCTCAGACGCCACTTTAAATCGCTTCTTTGCATTCCACGTTATTGCCATACCTTTAGTTTTGGTAGGTTTGGTAGCTGCCCACATTGTGGCCTTGCATGAAGTCGGGTCAAACAACCCAGATGGTATTGATATTAAAGATAAAAAAGATAAGTATGGGCGGCCACTTGATGGCATTCCTTTCCACCCTTATTACACCGTGCATGACATCATGGGGTTGGCTGGTTTCGCTATTATTTTCATGGCAATTGTGTTTTTCGCACCTGAAATGGGCGGTTACTTTCTTGAATACAACAACTTTATTCCAGCCGACCCGCTAAAAACACCCTTACACATTGCACCCGTTTGGTATTTCACACCGTTTTACTCAATGTTGCGTGCTACCACGGGTGACTTTACTTGGGTACTCGCGGCATCAGCTGTTTTAGGCGCTGCATTAACGTTCTTTCGTTGTAAAGGTTTAGCTAAGTTTGCATGGCCTATCGCCTTATTAATTGTGGCTGTTTTATTGCGTGTTATTGATGCAAAGTTCTGGGGTGTTGTTGCCATGGGCGGCGCGGTCGTTTTGCTGTTTTTTGTGCCATGGCTTGACCACAGCCCTGTTCGCTCCATTCGCTACCGTCCTGGTTGGCACAAAGGTTTGTACGCTATTTTCTTCATCAATTTTATCGTTCTGGGCTACTTGGGTACAAAGGCACCAACAGATGCATTTAATCTGATGTCACAAATTGGTACATTGATTTACTTAGGTTTCTTCTTGTTGATGCCAATCTGGACAGTAAAAGGCGATTACAAACCTGTTCCAGATCGCGTTGTTTTTCACGCCCATTGAGCCTATAACTGACGGAACCCCATAATGATGATGAAAAAGCTCTTAAGCGTAATGGCCCTTACTTTAGCTTGTGTGACAGCACACGCTGCAGGCAGCGATTATCCGCTTGATAAAGCGCCTAACCGTTTAACAAACCAAGCGGCGTTACAAAATGGCGCCAAAATGTTTGTTAACTATTGCCTAAACTGCCACGCTGCCGGGTCAATGCGTTACAACAAATTACGCGACATTGGCCTGACTGACGCTCAAATTAAAGAAAATCTGCTTTTTACGGGTGAAAAAGTGGGCGATTTAATGAAAATCGCAATGACTTCTACTGATGCAAAAGCTTGGTTCGGTGCGCCACCCCCTGATTTATCTGTTATTGCACGTTCAAAGTCTATTAATGCAGGCCCCCCTGGTGGTGACTATATCTACACGTACATGCGCACGTTTTATCGTGATACCACTAAGCCAACCGGTTGGAATAATCTCGCGTTTCCAAACGCGGGCATGCCACACGTCTTATGGGAACGTCAAGGCCCTCGTGAATACACCCATGTGGCCGTTCAACAAGTCGAGAAAGACGGTAAAAAATCATGGGAACGTGTAACCAGCGTGTATGGCCCACAAGGCTACTGGACAACGAAAACTGAACCCATGACTGATTACACAGGTAAAGCAACCAGTGGTCATGGCTTTAAGGCATTAGACCCCGCACGTGCAACGGCTTATGACAGTGAAATTGCAGACCTAGCCGCATTTTTGACCTGGATGTCTGAACCCGCTCAACTCTTACGCAAGCAGATTGGCGTATGGGTACTTTTATTTTTAGGTATTTTCTTCATTGTGGCTTGGCGCTTAAATGCAAGCTACTGGAAGCATATTAAGTAATGATTTGCTTGTAGCCAGCGCTTGTTATGAACAGGCGCTGGCTTTTCGTTTTTTTGTTTACACGTCTTTTAATTAGGAAGGAACGCCTACTATGATGGTTCTTCACTCAGGCACGACCTGCCCTTTTTCTCACCGTTGCCGCTTCGTTTTATTTGAAAAAGGCATGGACTACGAAATAAACGATTTAGACTTGTATAACAAGCCCGACGAAATTAATGTCATGAATCCTTACGGCCAAGTGCCTATTTTGGTTGAACGCGATTTGATTTTGTACGAATCAAACATCATCAATGAATATATCGACGAACGCTTTCCGCACCCACAACTCATGCCAGCTGACCCGGTCATGCGCGCACGCACACGTTTATTTCTTTTCAACTTTGAGAAAGAAATGTTTGTTCACGTCGCAGTACTTGAAGACCGTAGCCTGCGCGCTGACACGAAAAAGCTTGATCAAGCTCGCGCAGCTATTCGTGACCGGCTGTCACAATTAGCGCCATTGTTAATCAAAAACAAATACATGCTAGGCGAAGATTTCTCAATGCTTGATATTGCAATGGCACCCTTGCTTTGGCGCTTAGATCATTATGGTATTGAATTACCTAAAACAGCGGCACCCTTGCAGAAATATGCTGAACGTGTTTTTTCACGCCCCGCTTACATTGAGGCGTTAACCCCTTCAGAAAAAGTGATGCGTCGTTAAATGTCTGAGTCATCGACCAAGCCTTACTTTATTCGGGCACTACACGAGTGGTGCACAGATAATGGCTACACACCACATGTTGTGGTGCAAGTCGATGACAATACACGCGTTCCACGTGCGTTTATTAGCGACGGTCAAATCACTTTAAACGTCGGTTTACTTGCCACCAATCAACTTGATTTAAACAACGAGTTTATTTCGTTTCAAGCACGATTTGGTGGCAAAACTGAAGATGTGTGGGTGCCGATTTCAGCGGTTAGCGCCATTTTTGCACGTGAAACCGGTGCAGGTATGGGTTTTGAAGTGGGTGACAGCAACGAGGGGTTTAGTGCAGCAAGTGATGCAGCAAGTGATGACATGACTAATGAAGCAACTGATGAAGTAAGTGATGAAGTAAGTGATAACGTAAGTGATGCCGTAACGAATAAGTCACCCAATAAAGAGACGCCCCCACCAAAGCGGCCTCATCTGTCTATTGTGAAATAAATAAGTTCTATTGTGAAATAAATATTTCAAAAATCTTTTACAATAGACAGCTTATGTAAAAAAAAACACCCGCCGGTGTAGCTCAGTTGGTAGAGCAGCTCACTTGTAATGAGAAGGTCGAGGGTTCGATTCCTTTCACCGGCACCATAAAGATACTTCTGTATTTACGCTTTTAAATTCGTTACCTATTAAAAGCTTACAACAAAGCAATCGCGATCAACACGAACGCAGCCATCCATAGCGTTTCAACCAGCAACAGCATAAATGGTCGCCAGCCCGCATTCGCCAATTGTTTAAACGATGTTTTTAAGCCTAGGGCTGAAATAGCGACGACTAAACATATACGTGAAAAATCAACTAACTGGGTTTGAACCACAAGGGGTAAACCACCTAAAGAATTGATCACAACAAGCGCTACAAATAGCCATAAGAACCAAGGCACCAGTGGTGGTTTTTTTGCATGTTGGGCAGTGGCAATGGCTTCACGTTGTGTTTTAAATATCGCTGACACAACCACCACCACCACAGCCAACATTGACACTCGAAACAGCTTCACAATAGTGGCGTAATCGCCCGTCGCTTGGTCGATGGTATAGCCTGCACCAACGACTTGGGCAACATCGTGAATGGTGCCACCTAAAAATAAACCCGCTAATTCGGGGGGTAGCGACAAAGCAATTGCAATCAATGGGTAGATAACCATCGCTATCGTTGACAACACGGTCACCGTCACCACCACCATCAGAGTGAAACGATCACTTTCTTTGTCGCGTGGCAAGACGGCTGAAATAGCCAAGGCTGCTGAGGCACCACAAATAGCAACGGACCCACCTGAAAGCACGCCCTCTGCGCGCGTCATGTGTAATTTTTTACTTAACCAAGCACCACATAACAATGTGGTAACGACAGCACCAATTACGATGAGTGCGGTTACCCACCCCAGACCGATAATTTGTTCGGCGGTAATACGGGCGCCCAATAAGCCTACGCCTAAGCGTAAAACACCGCGTGCGCAAAATTCAATACCCGGTTTTGATTTAGCTTCAAAACTTAAAAAGTGAAATGCGACCCCAAAAAAAAGGGCGAACAATAACTGCGGGCCGCCATGAAGGTTCGATACAAAGGTTGCCGCTAAAGCAATCAAACCAGCCAATGCTGAGCCGGGTATTAGAGCCAAGCGGTCTTTTAAATAGCTTGCGACTGATGAAATGAATTGCCCCGGGTTTTGAGGAGGTTGATTGGTTAAAGTGATTGGCACTCAACAGCCTTAATGCTTTGTTGCTTATGGTAATTTTCTTCTGCCTCAGCAGGAGTAATATACCCGATACGACTCAGTAGCCTTTGGTTATTAAACC
>CAMCYB010000041.1 GCA_945883615.1 Bordetella parapertussis
AGGTTGCCCAAAGCGATGGGTATTCATCCCGATGTTCTTGCACCATTCGCACAGCACGCTCACGGACTTCGGGGGAAAAGGTATTTGATTTTTTCATGACAATATTCTCTCAGAAAATAATGCCTCCTCAAAACCCGGGGCGATTCACTGTTGCCTCGGTTTGAGCGCCGGGCTCATCACTCTTTGGGTCAATAGGAGGTTGACCACCTTGGGGCGATGTCAACGTGATTGAAACGCCCGCATCTTTAAAAACATAGTACGGTGCTGCAAACTCTTCTAGCCAAAAACCAGTTTTTTCACCTGTATCACCGAGCTTATCGTGCGAGGTTAAAACCATGAGTATTTTTTTCAATTGATTACCTTTTGTGTATTTGTCATTCAGTTAAAAAAACATATTGTCTTAATCGTCTGACAAGCAAACGATTAATTTGCCAAAATTTTTGCCTTCAAGAAGACCAATAAAGGCCTGTAGTGCATTTTCTAGCCCCACTACGACATTTTTAACTTTTAAAGACGCAAGGCGTGTCGCGACTTACAAAGTGTAGATCAGCGAAACCTGCATGGGCTTTTGATTTTGTGTTGTCAGTATCTGATGCCAGTGCTAGCAAACTGATTGTTGCCCGATCGCTACCGTATGCATTTGTCACATCAGACAAGACATCAACGCGCTCTGAAACCCAAGTTCCCGCCTGTGCAATTCCGCTTTGTTGCGCAATCATCTGGGTACGGTCTGTATAGGCGTTAAATTGACGATGCCCGATGGGGTTTTTATTATCCCAAACGTAATTTAATGCGGCATCAGGCACATGATCACCGTAAAGGTTACGAGCAAATTGCAGTTTGACACCCAAACCCCAACCAATTTTGTCAGCAGGTAATTTAAAGGCAACATACACCCGTGCGGCATAGTCATCGCCGACTTTGGTGTTCATGTCGGCAGTCTTGACTACGTCAGCTACCCGCCAGCGCCAGCACAGTATAGGCGTCACCTTCAAATCTACTTTCACCTCACGTGCCAGCAAAGCCATACTGCTATGAGCCGTTGCCTCAACGGCAGGCACGTTGTCCCAGACTCGTGTTTGATAAGTCGTGGCGGGAATGTTGGTGTCAAACTGAATAATGCGCCACGGTTCGGGCACAGGCCCCGTTATCGCGGGAAAACTGCCCACCATTTGTGGGCCAGTCTGTGCAAAGGTAATTGAGGAAAGTGCGAGCCATGCCACCGTGAGCAAAAATTTCAATTTTTCTCTTCACCTTTATTTTTAAAATAAGCACCACAACTCAATTTCCACATCACTCGCCTCGACGCCAAGCGTGATAGCGCGCCAGCCATTTTAAAACCTTAGGGTTGGTATGCGCGCGTCGCCACTCACCTGCGACATACTTGTTGGCCTCAGATAAGGTTGGATAAGTATGAATCGTGCCTAATATTTTGTTTAAACCCAAACCGTGCTTCATTGCCAAAACAAACTCTGCTAACAAATCGCCCGCGTGCTCGCCCACGATGGTTACACCCAAAATTTTGTCTTGGCCTGGTACCGTCAAGACTTTAACAAAGCCATGAGCAGAGCCATCGGCAATGGCGCGATCTAAATCATCAATGCCGTAGCGTGCGATCTCAAAGGCAATACCTTTTTGGGTGGCCTCGAGCTCATTAAGCCCGACACGGGCGATTTCAGGCGTTGTAAAGGTGGCCGCGGGAATCACTGAATAATCGACTTTAAAGCGTTTAAATTGACCAAAGAGCGCATTGACCGACGCATACCAAGCTTGATGCGCAGCAACATGAGTGAACTGATAAGGGCCCGCGACATCACCTGCAGCATAGATGTTGGGGCAGAGCGTTTCAAGATATTCGTTAGTCACCACAGTTCGTTGGGTCTGAATGCCAAGCTCTTCAAGGCCATAGCCTTGAAGTCGAGCCACCCGCCCCACCGCGCACAATAACTCATCGAATTCAATGTGACGCTCAACACCCTCGTGCTCGACAATAATGCGCTTGACGACTGCACCATCAACTTCAGTTATGTCACAACGCAATGCCTGATGCCCAACCAAGACCGTCACGCCATCGCGGCGTAACGCATCAATCAAAGTGCTCGACACTTCAGGGTCTTCGCGACTCAATAATCGCTCAGACATTTCGATTTGAGTGACAGCAGACCCCAGCCTGGCAAAAGACTGTGTTAACTCACAACCGATTGGGCCGCCGCCCAGCACAACTAGCCTACGTGGCGGTGCATGCATAGCAGAAAACTTTGCCCAAAGTGTGTCGCTTGTGACATAACCCACTTCCTCTAGGCCAGGTAAAGGCGGTACAAATGGTCGCGCACCGGTTGCAATGACAATGCTACGCGTTGTTAAATGCTGCGTTTCACCAAGCTCATTCTTGATTTCCACTGTCCAAGGGTTGACGACACGACCGTAACCTTGCAAAACTTCTACCCCGAGTTGGGTATAGCGCTCTATGCTGTCATGCGGTTCAATTTTCTTGATGACGTCATGAACTCTTGCCATCACCTCACGAAAACTGAATTCGGGTTGAGATGCTTTGAGACCGTAGTGATCTGCCTGACGAATCTGCTGAGCAAGTTTGGCGCTTCTAATTAATGCCTTGCTTGGCACGCAGCCATAATTAAGGCAATCGCCGCCCATTTTGTGTGCCTCAACTAATGTCACTTTAGCTTTCACAGCCGCCGCAATATATGACGTGACAAGGCCCGCTGCGCCAGCACCAATCACCACAACATTACGATCAAATTTTGACGGTTTTAAGTGTTTCCACTTGGCGTAAATCTTATTTTTCTTATAAATATCAAGTATTTTTTTGGTAATGAGAGGAAATAAGCCCAGCGCAGCCAAAGACAAAATCATAGCTGGCGACACAATGCCCTTAAGCGAATCAATCGCTGCCAGCTGAGTTCCTGCATTCACATAGATCATTGTGCCGGCCAACATGCCGACCTGACTCACCCAGTAATAAGTGAGCGTTCGCATCGTGGTCAACCCCATCAATAGATTGATGAGAAAAAAAGGAAATACTGGCACCAGTCGTAAGGTAAAGAGATAAAAAGCACCTTCTTTCTGAATGCCATCGTTGATCGATTTTAATTTTCCACCAAAGCGCCTTTGAACCCAATCTCTCAACACATATCGAGCCGCTAAAAAAGCCAAGGTTGCACCCAACGTTGAGGCAAAAGAAACCAACAAAAAACCTTCAGCAAAACCAAAAACCGCACCGCCAGCCAGTGTTAAAACCAAAGCACCTGGCAACGATAATGCCGTTGTCAACACATACAACATGAAATAGCCTAGTGCCATTTCAAGCGGCGCAGCATCTCGCCAGGCATGCAACTGCTCTAAAGCTGTCTTTAGCCCTTCAAGCGTCAATTTCTGATTGAGATCAAATACAAAAAAAGAGATCACGAGCACTAAGGCCAAAAGCAAAATTAATACTCTCGTGAATATTTTTTTATTCATTGTTTTTATTCATTATTTTTATTAATGCTCCTCTACAACAACTGCTGAAAAATGACACAATCGTAGTTTAAATTTGCTACTTTGAGTGTTAATGAACCTTATAACTGAACATAGCTTGCTCAGCGTTTTCTTTGATCAACCTACACCGTGGCTGGTCATCACATTAGCTATATTCGGTGCTTTTGTGATGGGTTTTGCGCGAAGCGGAATTGGCGCAGGCGGGTTTGTGGTCTCGCCTCTATTGGTTCTGGCGCTAGGTGGCGCTGACGGCTTGGCTGTAACGGCCGTACTCATTTTGCCCTCATCGTTTATCGGTGTTTATCAACATCGTCATGATGAAATAGCCACGCTCACCAAACCCATGGTGCCTGCAGCTATTTTAGGCTCGTTAATCGGCGGTTTAATTTTATGGCGCTTGGTATCAAGCGGTGAATTGTCAGTTGTGCACGATCGCATTGAAATGCTCGTGTCAGTGATGTCACTGGTATATATTGTTTTGATCTCGTTTCGTAATCGCATTGCTAAGGCCGTTCACATTGAGACTGCGCCTACAAACAAACAACTTTTTGGGTTGGGTACCTTGCTTGGTATAAGTCAAACAGTCGTCAACTCAGGCACCCCCTTGATGACCGTCTTTTTTCTTTGTTTTGGTATAAAAAAAGAGCGTTTTGTTGGGGCCCAATTAATGGTTTTATTGGTTCAAAACCTCGTCAAACTCATACCGTTAATATTATTAGGCTTTCTTCATATCGGCAACGCCACGGCAGCTATTCTTTTGTTGCCCCTGTCTTTTTTAGGGAGTTGGCTTGGGCACATCTTTTTTAAGAAGGCCTCTGAAAAGACCTTTTTTGGTCTTTACGTTGTGTTGTTATTCATTGGTTTTGTAGCCAGCGTTCTATTATTGCTTGGTCGAGACCTTATTTTTAAATGATCGACTTATGTTTTAACTTTTTTTGCCGGTAATGATGAACAAATAATAATCAAGAAGGTTGCATGGTTTTTAATCTATTTTTGTGATCTTGTAGTTAATATCGAAAAAAAACTTTAAAACGCGTCTACATTTAGAGGCAATCATGACAACACCCGTTCAAATTTCTCGCCGACATTTACTTGGCGCAACAGCAGGCCTTATTGCTGCCGCTAGCTTGAAACCAACTTTGGCTTCAGCACAGCAAGCTGCAGCCGCTCCAAAAGCGTTCCCCGAATACGTCAACTGGAAAGTTGCTGACAGTATGATCGTTCATACTCCAACAACAATTGAAACAAAACGTTCGGCAATCGGTACGAGTGTCATTACCCCTAGCGATCGACTTTTTATACGTAACAACCTCCCCGCGCCTACAACCGCTCAAATTGGTAACGTTAACGCTTGGAAGGTAAGCATTGAAGGGGTTGGTAAACCACAAACTTTAACGCTCAGTGATTTAAAAACAATGGGTTTCGAGGTCCTTGCAACCGTCCTTCAGTGCTCTGGCAATGGCCGTAGTCTCTATGCTAGCAAGTTAAGTGGTACTCCATGGCAAACAGGCGCTGCCGGCTGCGTCATGTGGGCGGGAATACCCGTTCGTGATTTGGTTAAAGCATTAGGTGGTGTATCTTCTGGTATGGTTTACATGACGGGTACCGGTGGCGAAACACTTCCAGCAGGAATCGATCCTAACTCGGTAATTGTTGAGCGTTCTGTTCCACTCGTTGCTATGCAAGACGCGATTCTGGCTTGGGAAATGAATGGTGAGCCAATGCCGTTGGCCCACGGTGGTCCTCTGCGGTTAATTACACCCGGCTATAGCGGTGTTAATAACATCAAATATATCAAGCGTTTAGCTTTCACAACGGAGCAATCTCCAGCTGCTATTCAACAAACAGGTTACCGCATAACCCCATTAGGTCAAAAGGGCGGGCCAAGTTTTCCTGCTGTTTGGACTATGGATGCTAAATCGTGGGTTACCTCACCCTCACCTGACAACGGCCCTGTGAACGCTGGTATGGTTCAAATCACTGGTGTTGCCATGGGCGGTGTTGAAAATGTTGCCCGTGTTGATGTCTCTCTTGATGGTGGTAAAAATTGGCAGAAAGCCCGCTTAACGGGGCCTGATTTAGGCAAGTTTGCCTGGCGCCAATTTGTTTTTGCAACAAACCTGAAGCCGGGTACGTATGACGTCGCTTGTCGCGTCACAACACTTGAAGGCAAAAAACAAGATGCTGAAACAACGATTAACAATGGTGGTTTCTTAAACAGCGGTTGGGTTGCTCATAAAATTCAAATTAACGTCGTTTAAGTAGAGAACAGTTGCAAAAATGAAAAACAGCATTAAGAGTCACAAGCAAAACAGTACGACTATGCGAATTCATGGAATTATGAATTCGCTCTTTTTTTTAACCATCATGACATTTGCTTCGACGGCCGCTTCAAACGATGATATCGGCAAAGAGTTATTTTTAAAGGGTGCAGTACCGGCCTGTGCAGTTTGCCATACATTAAAAGCGGCTGGGGCAGTTGGTGAAGTTGGCCCTTCAATGAACGATTTAAAACCCGATACCGCGCGAGTGATGAACGCCGTGAAAAATGGTATTGGTATCATGCCTGCTTACCCCGACTTAACGCCAGAACAGTTGCAAATACTGTTAGATTACGTAGCCAAAGCAAGTCTTCAATAGTCTGTCTTTATCCTTAAAACACCGTACAAAAAATACGGTGTTTTTTTTCGCACTCTAGGCTGACTTGAATTGCAGTTGCCGTTGCATTTGCATTTGCTACGCTTTTGAGCATTTAAAATATGCGTTTAAGGGATGAAGGAGTGCCCTTTTTTAGCACGAATAAGTTTATGTACTATTTTTAGATGATCACTTAATTTATGGATACTTTAAGTCAAATTTCACTTGGGGCAGCTGTCGGCGTAGCCGTTATGGGGCGTCGCACAGCCGTTTGGAAAGCCGCCCTTTGGGGTGGTTTGGTAGGCACCTTACCTGATACCGATGTGTTAATTGATTATGGTGATCCTATTTTAAATATGGTGCGTCACCGAGCCGAAAGCCATGCGCTACTTTACTTAACTTTACTCGCCCCCCTAATAGCGTGGGGTGTAGCCAAAATTAATGGTGACATGTTAATTTGGCGAAGGTGGTTGCTGGCCTTGTGGTTGGTGCTGTTCACCCACCCACTACTTGATGTGATGACGGTGTACGGCACACAGTTGCTGATTCCTTTTACAAATCAACCCTATGGGGTTGGCAGTATTTTTATTATTGACCCACTTTATACCTTACCTCTTTTAATCGGCGTATTGGCAGCCGTATTTTTAAAATCTGCGCGGGGTTTACGTTGGAATCAATTTGGTTTGGCTTTCAGCACAGCTTATTTAGCATGGGGTGTGGGGGTACAAAGCGTGATGTTTAATACCGCTGAAAATTCATTACAAGCTGAAAACATTCAAGCCCAGCAAATACTGGTGACGCCAACTGCTTTTAACAGCATACTGTGGCGCTTTGTGGCCATGACACCTGATAAATACTACGAAGGTTTCAGTTCATTATTAGATGATGAGAAAAAAATAGTTTGGCGCGCTTACCCTCTTTGTGATGCACTGATCAAAGCCAACCTTAATAACCGCAACGTGAAAGCCATTGCTGATTTTAGTCGCGGTTTCTACTCACTCACTCAACAAAACGATCGGCTTGTGGTGACCGACTTGCGCATGGGTCAGCAGCCTTATTATTTCTTTAGCTTTGATGTGGGTGGGCAATTAAACCTTGACTCAGCTGTTTCTAATAATGTCGGCCAACGACCAAACTTAGAAACTGCCTTACCTTGGCTGTGGGCGCGACTTGGCGGCTTAAATCTTCCCTTACCTTCAGCCGTTCAGCCCAACCTGCCCGTTGAAGCACAGCGCGTGGCGTTATGTGGTGGTACCCCAACTCAATAAACCCGCTACATAAGCTCACTTAATAGACTCACTCATCTATCGCTAAGCAAAGCATATTCACCCGATTTAAATATTTTCATTAAGACTATTTTCTTTTAAAATAGTGCATAAATTCAACGTTTTAACTAAAAAATCATAAAATGTAGATTATATTCACAATATTATGCGCATCTGGCTTTAATTTTTAAACTTTTTTGGCAAGCACTACTTTGGTAAACGCCACTATGAATCTTCTCGATCTTAGTGAAACCATTCGAAGCGAACGTAAGCGACGTGGGCTAACCATACTATCATTAGCACAGCTCGCTCACGTCGACCGCACGCTGATTTCTAAACTTGAAAACAAAAAACTACCCGAATTAGGGTACGCAAAAGTGGTTCGCTTATTGGCCATACTTGGTCTCGAATTAAGCGTACGCCCAACAGGTGGCTTACCCACACTTGATGATCTACAACGAGAGAACGCACTAAACCGCCTATGAGTATTATTCAGGGTTAAAGCCAAACCCCTTAGTTCAAATGCCCCGTCTTAACGTAAATCATTGCGCCTTCAGCTTTAGTAAAGGGGGCATGTTTGCTGTAACGCGGGCTGCGTATCCAGCTACCAGCAGGGTATGAGCCGTGCTCGTCATGAAACACACCTTGCAATACAAAGATTTCTTCGCCACCTGGGTGTACGTGTGGGTTGAAAATTGTATTTGGTGCCCAGCGCACTAAGGCGGTGTTAACACCATCAAACTCGTGTAATGGCATCACCGATAGACCTGGCACCATACCGGGGTACCAAGGTGCGTCATTTGTATTGATGCGCAGTGAACGTGAATCGTTTGGGTGAAACTGGCGTAGTTTCACAAAAAGCAGGCAGCCCTTTGGTGATTTAGGCGCATGGCCACTACCCGGTGGGTTACGAATATAGGTGCCGGCAGGGTAATTGCCATCGTCGTCAGAAAACTCGCCCTCAAGCACCAAAATCTCTTCACCCGCGGGGTGGGCATGTGGCTCAAACACTGAAGCGGGCGCATACTGCACAATAGACGTCGCCCGCGCCACTTCATCACCAATGCGGTCCAGAGGCTTACGCATGACCCCTGCGCTCGGCGAAACTTGCCAATCTAACTCGGCAATATTAACCACGGCTTTAAGATTGAAATCGTCGTGAATATTCATCGTCATACCTTGTAAAAATTATCGCCCATCGCCTGGCTTCCAGCCCAATAACATGATCGCCATACCCAAAAACAAAAGACCCGCAAAGCGCTTAAGCCATAATGCAATATGCGAAGCGCCCAAGACAACGCGCGTACTCGAAGCAATGCATGCATAAATCATAAGGCCACTAAAACTGATTAACATGAATACACTTGTTAGCACGACAAACTGCAATGCTAGGGCGTCATAGGGGTTTAGGAATTGAGGAAACAAAGCCGAAAAGAAAAAAATAGCTTTCGGGTTTGATAAGGCAATCAATAAGCCCTGCCTCGTTAATTTATAAGCCGAGGGGCTGGTTTTTTGCGGTGCCTGAAGTGAATCAAGACTCATCACTTTATTTGACAGCTCAACCTGAGCGACTTCATGAACCGGATCAACCTGACCCAATACAGACTCATCGCACAACAATTTAGTTTTAGAATGACGTTGAAATAAACGAGGAAATAATAATTTTGAACCAATAAAGGCAAGGTATAACCCGCCTATTATTTTAACCAATACAAACAGCCAACTTGACGTCATGAGCACGGCACTTAAGCCCCAAGCTGAGACGGCGGAAATGATCAACAAGCCCAACACATTGCCTAAAGAAGACCACAGAGCAGACTTGACGCCATAAGTACCCCCATTGCGCAAAGCCAACAACACAGCAGGCCCTGGCGTGGCCACAGAGGCCATTGTCACCAGTACAAATAACCATAACGAATCGATACTATGCATTTAATAAAATCACTTAAAAGTTTGCTTGACAGCTATCAAAGAAACATGGCAACCTATCTTAGGTCAACAGATCAAAGCAAGTTATTTAACGCCTTCATGATTTAGTTGATACTCAAACCGCGCAAAAGTTATGCAAAAGTTATGCAAAATCATGACATCACATCATTGTAGCCAGCCCAAATAAATTTAATTTAATTTAATTAAGACTTGGTTTTATGCGGGCAAACAGAACCAACCGTTTAACTGTTTTCCAACCTCATTCGCATTAAACTGTTGCAAGAATAAAAATTTTATGGCCAACAAAAATAACCCTTATATATTGAACGAACTACTTGATTTAAATAAACAATGGGTCAAAGAGGTCACCACAGCTGACAAGCACTACTTTGAGCGTTTAGCTAATCAGCAAACACCTGAATATTTATGGATAGGGTGCTCTGATTCACGGGTTCCTGCCAATAAAATTACACGCCTAGAACCTGGCGAGCTCTTTGTTCACCGAAATATTGCAAATGTGGTGGTTCATACTGATTTGAATGCCTTATCAGTGATTCAGTTTGCCATCGATGAATTGCGTGTCAAGCATATTATTGTCGTGGGGCATTATGGGTGTTCATGTGTGCGTGCCGCCTTTGAAAACAAACGTATTGGGTTAGCCGATAACTGGATACGTCACATTTGCGACATTCAAGATAAACACAGCAGTTACTTGGGCAAAGTGCTTGATTGCACTGAGCGCTTTGACAAGCTATGCGAATTAAACGTTATTGAGCAAGTGGTACATGTGTGCCAAACCAGTAGCGTACAAAATGCTTGGGCTCGCAATCAACCCGTCTCGGTTCACGGTTGGGTTTACGGCTTACATGATGGCATTGCGCGCGATTTGGGTATAAGTATTGTCAATATAGCTGAGCTTAACAGCCGCTACGAAACCGTCATTCAAAACCGCTATCAATTACCCTAATTTAGGGGTTATTTAGGTGACACTTGGGAGTTATTTAGGCGACACTTGGGGGTTAGTTAGGTGACACTTAGGTGTTATTTTGGTGTCATTTCAAATCCTCAACACACGTCACGCCTGTCTTGACGTCAAGGTGCTAATTGATACTGATGACAAAGCTTTATAAAGTCATCAAGTTTAGGGTCAAGACCTGTTTCAGATTCAAGTATGGCCGCTACACGTGGCGCCATTTCAAGCGCTTGGCGTGCATCTAAAAATAGTGCCCGCCAACGACGCGCCAGCATATCTTCTACCGTGACGGCAAATTCCTCTCGGGCACTAAATCGAACCATGGCTTCGTTCAAACCCAAACCCAATTGAACATCAAACCCTTCGATCGCGCGAATGCGGCCAATATCTGTGCCAAACAAATGCTCGCCAGGTGCATGTGTAATCGAAATTGATTGCTGTAATGGCGCACCGTGTAAGCGCATCGTGGTCGTGGCACAAGCTACCGAATTTTTAATAAAGCCATGCGAAGTAGCCGCTTTCATGACATCGTCAGCCATCACACGGTAGGTTGTCCATTTACCACCTGTCACGGTAATTAAACCACTCTCATCAACCACAATCGTGTGTTCTCTTGAAATGGTTTTTGTACCCCCATTCGACTTTTCTGGGGTCACTAAAGGCCGTAGACCCACCCATACACTTTTGACATCTTGACGCGTCACGGGGCGCGATAAAATTTTACTGGCCTGCCCCAAAATAAACTCAACCTCATGATCGAACGGAAGCGGTTCATGTGGTGCGTCTTTGCGTGGGGTGTCAGTGGTACCTAAAATCGTTGAACCTAACCAAGGCACGGCAAACAAAACGCGGCCATCATCAGTTTTAGGGACCAATAATGCGTGATCGGTCGGTAACAATGCACGCGAAACCACTACATGCACACCTTGACTCGGTGAAATAATACGCCGTGTTGAATCAATACCCGCCATATGGCGAATACCATCAACCCATACACCCGCGGCATTCACCACGCAGCGGGCTGCAACCTCTCGGGTGTCACCAGAAAAAACATCTTGCACCTGCAACATAAATCGCGCGGCGTTAGGGGCAGGTATGGCTTGAGCGCTTTGACTCGTTGAAGATGTTGAAGAGGTTGAAGATGCTTGAGATGTTTGATGACTAGTGGGTGTAATCGTTTGAACACGGCAATGATTAAACACTTTTGCGCCCGCATCTTGGGCGCTACGCGCTAAGGTCAGGGCTAAACGCGCATCATCAAATTGACCGTCCCAATATAAAACGCCGCCATTTAAATGTTCTGCGCACACACCCGGCAAAGCGGTTTGCGTTTGCTCAAAATTTAATACTTTTGTTTGGCCTAAGCCTTGGTGACCCGCCAGTAAATCGTAAAGTTTAAGCCCTGCACCATAGGTCATTTTTTCCCAACAGCTATAAGCGGGCATTACAAAAGCCAGCGGCTGGGCTAAGTGGGGAGCAATATGCATAATCGTTTTTCTTTCAGCCAAAGCTTCTCGCACGAGCGAAATGTTGCCTTGGGCCAAATACCGCACACCACCATGCAACAGTTTGGTTGAGCGACTCGATGTTCCACTGGCAAAGTCGTTTAATTCAAATAAGACGACAGACAAGCCTCGAAGACTGGCATCGAGCGCTACGCCAAGGCCAGTCGCACCCCCACCAATAATAGCCATATCAAATATGGGTGGGGCGAGCGGCGCATCAAGTTGTGAAAGTTTAGTCATGTCTAAGCTTAGGCTAAGAAAGATATTTTTTAGGTTTTTTTTCTTTAAAATAAAAGATTTATCGCAATTACTATCTTTTAACCCAATAAACTAAACTATAGATTATTAATCGTGTCATAAGTTGATCTCATTGTCATGACATCACACTAAAAATTGTCACCATAAAAATGAGAAAAATATGCCTTACCTTTTAGCGATAGATCAAGGCACCACGAGCTCACGTGCCATTTTGTTTCGCTCAAATGGCGATATTGTGGCGCAGGTACAGAAAGAGTTTAAGCAAATTTACCCTAACCCGGGCTGGGTCGAACACGACCCGATAAACATCTGGAAAAGTCAGCTGGCTGTATTAAAGAAACTCGTACAAAATCACCCTGATGAAGCTAAAGAAATTGTCGGTGTGGGCATCACCAATCAGCGTGAAACCACCGTGGTTTGGAACCGTAAAACAGGCCAGCCAATTTACAACGCGATCGTTTGGCAAGACCGTCGCACTGAAGCACTTTGCCAGGGCCTTCGCGAACGAGGTCTTGAGCAAAGCGTGCGTGACAAAACCGGCTTAAGGCTTGATGCCTATTTTTCAGCCACCAAAATACGCTGGATTCTTGACACAGTGCCCGATGCCCAAGCCATGGCAGAGCGGGGTGAACTGATGTTTGGCACAATCGATACGTGGCTTATTTGGAATCTCACAAAGGGTAAGCGTTTTCTGACAGACGTCAGCAACGCCTCACGCACCATGCTTTGGAATATTCACACCCACCAGTGGGACGCTGAACTGCTCAACGCGTTGAATATTCCCGCCAGTATGTTGCCTGAAGTACAGCCTTCAAGCGCTGACTTTGGTTTTACAGATGAACGTTTACTGGGTTATCGGTGGCCTATTGGTGGTGTGGCAGGTGACCAACAATCAGCTATGTTTGGGCAAACCTGTTTTGAAGCTGGGCACGCCAAAAACACCTATGGCACAGGCTGCTTCATGTTGAGCCATACCGGTCAAAAAAGCGTACCCAGTGCCAATGGCTTGTTGACAACCCGCCTCGCGCAATGGGGCGATACACCCTCTTTTGCTTTAGAAGGCAGCGTGTTTATGGGGGGTGCAGTGGTACAGTGGCTACGTGACGGCCTCAAAGCCATCAAATCAAGCTCGCAGGTCGAAGCGCTGGCTGAAACGGTACCCGACTCAGGCGGCGTTGTGTTGGTACCAGCCTTCACTGGGCTGGGTGCCCCCTACTGGAAACCAAACGCCCAAGGCAGCTTAGTGGGGTTAAGTCGGGGTACCACAATGGGTCATGTGGCGCGTGCAGCGCTAGAGAGCATCGCTTTACAAAGTGCCGCCTTGTTACAAGCGATGAACCGTGATGCATGCGATAGCCATGCATCACCCATTTACGAATTGCGTGTTGATGGGGGGGCTTGTGTGAATAATTTTTTGATGCAAATTCAGGCTGACTTGCTTGGCATACCGGTCATTCGCCCTCGAGTCATTGAAACGACGGCATTAGGCGCAGCGTATTTGGCTGGCCTGCACACAGGCGTTTTTGCTGATTTAAATGAACTTAAAGCGCACTGGCAAATCGAAAGAACGTTTGAGCCGCAATGGTCACGTGACCAAGCTGCGGCAAAGATGGCCCAGTGGGAACGTGCCGTCGCCACACTTGATACACATTAATTATTTTAAAGATATTATGTCTACTCTTAATGACTTCCAAACGATTGAAAACAAGCCGAATGTAAATAATCACGGTCGTTTACGACTGTTGGGTTTCAAACATTTTGCATTTATTTTTACAGTCATTTTTGTGTCTTGGGTGCAATGTAATCCCCCTGTTCATGCTGCTAGTAGCGGTGACACAGCAACGCTTAACGCTGCAACAAACGACCCAAGTGATGTTCAAACCCGAAACATCACAACGAGTGGGGCTCTCGAACTAGGTTCGCCATCATCGCCATCGACGCCCTCAACGTTAACCCAAATTAAAACGGCTTATCACACAGCAGTCGAGCACGTTAAAGACACCTGGATAGAAGGCAAAGTTGAACTGTATGTCCCTTTTCTGTCCTATCACATGCCTTTTGCCTACAGCGCTGAAAAACGATCAGAATATAACGAATACCCCGGCGGTGCTGGCATAGGTTTAGGGCGATATAACGCCAGTGGTAATTATGAGGCCACCTACGCCATGGCTTTTCTTGACTCGCACAGCGAGATGTCTTACTTGGTTGGCTATGGTTGGATACCCACTTGGAATGTAGGCAAAAGCGGTAGTTGTCAACAAAGATGGCCGTTCTTTCATGCTGCCTGTTTTAAATTAATAGATTCATTGATGTGCTCTTTTGGTGGGTTAAGCCAGACTTCATTAATGGGTTGCCAATTGCGAGTTGACCGATTGTTCCAACGTTTAGGCA
>CAMCYB010000042.1 GCA_945883615.1 Bordetella parapertussis
AGGTTGCCCAAAGCGATGGGTATTCATCCCGATGTTCTTGCACCATTCGCACAGCACGCTCACGGACTTCGGGGGAAAAGGTATTTGATTTTTTCATGACAATATTCTCTCAGAAAATAATGCCTCCTCAAAACCCGGGGCGATTCAAGCTTTATAGGGCTTTCAGTGACTGGGCCACCTTCGTGCAAAATGGTTTCAATGGATAGGTTGCGTTTACGAATTTTTATGAGTGACATGGTTTTGTGTTTTAGATAATAAATAAAGCAAGCTTGAATGAACCCACTTGTTATCAGTGGGGGCTAAGTGCTTAAAACGCTAATGACCTAACACAATGGGAATTTCAGTTGCAGGTGGTGTATTACGGCTGCGCCCGCAGCGAACTAGGCCGTCAATCATCACCATACCAATGCCTGGAATATCGCCAAGCTGAATGCTCTCAAGCACGTTCTTTCCGGCTGTATGTTGGGCTCTATCAATAAATACGAAATCAGCAGCACGACCGGTTTCAATGAGGCCACTGTTTAAATTTCGCATGCGTGCCGTGTTACCTGTCGCGAAACAAAATACCAGTTCGGCAGGTATGTTGCCAAGGCTAGAAAGCAATGAAATTAAGCGCAACATGCCTAACGGTTGAACGCCAGAACCCGCAGGTGAGTCGGTGCCCAAAATGACTCGGTGTGGGCATTTCAGATCCAGTGCGGCTTTGGCCGCAGCGATGGCTATTTTCTCGTTGCCGTTATGAACAATTTCAATGCCTCGGCTTGAGCGCTCGCATAGTTCGCAAACATGTGCTTCAGATAAAGACGTATGGCCGCCATTGATATGCCCGATAATGTCAGCATCAGCTTCGAGCACAACATCTTTATCTATTAACCCTGACCCAGGAATAGAGGGCCCACCCGTATGAATGGTGCTTTGTATACCGTACTTGCGTGCCCAGGCTACCATTTTTTGTGCTTCTTCACCGGCCTTGACTGAGCCTAAACCCACTTCCCCCAACAACGAAACGCCAGCTAGTGCAAGCTCACGAAAATCGTCTTCTACCATGCCTTTTTCAATAATAGGTGCGCCTGCAAGAACCTTCACGCCACCCGGTCTAAAATTGTCAAAGGCACGCTGTGCGGTGATGGCGAGTGCTTTGAGGCCAACAATATCTTTAGGTCGACCCGGTAAGTGCACTTCACCTGCAGAAATCATTGTGGTGACGCCGCCGTGAAGGCTTGATTCGATCCAGCCGAGTTGGTTTTGTCTGGGTGTCCAGTCACCAAACACAGGGTGCACATGACTATCGATGAGGCCGGGGGCCAAGCAAACCCCTTTGGCATCTATAACTGTCTTGGCGTGAGCGGTGTCACAGTCTTTATGCAGACCCACTGCTGTGATGATGCCGTCTTGCACGATGACTGTATCAGCTGAAAGAATAGGCTGATCGAGGTCGCCTGAGAGCATGAGCCCAACGTTGTGTATAACAACTTTGCCTGATTTGTCTGATGCTGCGACGTCAGCCATATTTTTTATGCCTCTTCTTTATAGCCAACCGTACTTAAGACGGCTTGCATAACAAATTTTTCCCATGCTTCGAAGGTTTCTATTGAATCAAGTTTTTCACCGAGAAAGGCTGAAAGCGTGTAGCGGTTTGATTGGTAAAAATAACCCAGCGCGGCGACCATCATGTATAGGTCACGTGCCAGCACGTCTTGACGAAAAACACCTTGCGCCTGGCCTGACTCGAGAATGTTACTAAAGACACTGATTGCTGTTGAAGAATACTCAGTCGCGAGTTGCAACTTGGCGATATGTTTACCCCGATGCAAGTTTTCGCTGTTGAGAATCGTGACAAATTCAGGATGATCGTGGTAGTAGTAAACAATAAAAGTGATGATGCGTTTGAGGCTACCGACAGGGTCTTTGGCGTCAATGTTGACCTTTGCTTCGGCTTCGTTAAATCGTCGGTAAATTTCTTCAAGAACCGCTACAAATAAACCTTCTTTATTGCCAAAGTAGTAGTAAATCATACGGTCATGCGATTTGGCTGCACTTGAAATCTTTTCAATGCTGCCACCGTTGAGCCCGTATTTTGCGAACACGCGTATCGCTGCTTTTAGAACGCTATCACGGGTCAATTGCGCTGACCGTGCACGCGTGCCGAGGGGCTTAACGCTAGCTGACTTTTTAATTGGAGTTTGCTTGGTTTTAATAGCTTGTGCCATTATGGTTATTGGTCTGCAAAAGCGCGTTCAATCACAAAGTCAAAAGGTGTTGATGTATTGCCTTCTTTAAACCCACGCGCTTCAAGTATATGCTTGAGGTCGCGCAACATGGCAGGGCTTCCACAAATCATACCCTTATCGTATTCAGGATGCAACGGTGGTACACCGAGGTCAGTAAACAGTTTGCCACTTTCAATGAGCGCTGTGATGCGCCCCTCGTTACGAAACGGCTCGCGCGTAACAGTAGGGTAGTATTTGAGTTGTTTTTTAACCATTTCACCTAAAAATTCATGTTCAGGAAGTACCTGCGTCAAATAGTCGTGGTACGCCAACTCTTTAACTTCGCGAACGCTATGAATAAGGATGACCTCAGAAAATTTTTCGTAGGTTTCAGGGTCGTGAATGAGGCTCATGAAAGGCGCGAGACCTGTACCTGAACTGAACAGGTACAAACGCTTGCCGGGAAGCAGGTAATCGATAAGTAAAGTGCCAGTTGGCTTACGACCCACAACGATTTCATCGCCTGGCTTAATATGCTGCAGACGAGATGTCAAAGGGCCGTTGGGCACCTTAATGCTCAAAAATTCAAGGTGTTCATCATGGTTCGCGCTAACGAGACTATAAGCACGAAGCAAGGGTTTACCATCAATCATTAACCCAATCATTGTGAAATGACCATTTTTAAACTTAAGAGAGGTGTCTCGAGTGGTGGTGAAAGAAAAGAGACTGTCAGTCCAGTGATGGACGGTCAAAACTTTTTCTGAGTTGAGTGCGCTCATTTTAATTCCTGCGTTCTAGTGTGTGGCGATTTTGCGTAAACAAAAGCTGTTAGTAAAGTCGTTGCTTTTATGAGCAGTTTAAAATACACTGATAGGTATAAATTTAGTGATTACAACATAATGTAGTGAATTCTACATTTAAACTAAGCTTATATCAAATGATTTTAAGTGGCTCGTTTGTCAGGTTTGTTTGTTAAGTTCGTATATCGGTTCGTTAGAGCGGTTCGTTTTACTAATTGGGCAAAAGCATGGAACATACCAAAACAGATGGGCTACCTGAAGAAGGCCTGCCAACCAGTGCAATTCAGGTTGCAGAACAAAGCCCCCAAGAGCAAAAATCAAACGGTAAAGTTGAATGTAATGCGTGTCCTGTTCTATGCAAGATTAGTGTAGGCCGGACAGGTGCCTGTGATCGTTATGCCAATAACCAAGGTCATTTAGTTCGGGTCGATTCAGTCATCTTCCTGCAAAAAAACTTTGAGGGTAGTAACCCACAGAAGCCTACCGCGTTTGTGCACATTGATGCTGCAAACCCTGAGGGTTGGAATGGCGATGTGTTACATGCCAACAATGCATTTGTAACCGGCATTGGTGCATCGACAACATACCCTGACTACAAGCCTGCACCTTTTATTGTCAGCTCTCAGTATGAAGGTGTTGACACCGTCACGGTGGTTACAGAGGGTATCTTTAGTTACTGTAGCTTTAAAATTAAAATTGATACCGATCGGTATTTAGGGCCTGAACAGGCTAATGTGCGTTGTGAAGGTGAGGTAGTGGGTCATGTGACCACAGCTGAATATGGTTCGCAAATGCTGTCGCTTGGTGGGGTTCATCACCTAACGGGCGGCAGTAAAAAAGAAGGTAAGGTCACCATGAACATGATGGCTGCCTTGGGTAATAAGCAAGCTGTTGAGTTGGCCATTGACGGGGGTGCAACCATGATTATTCAGGCGGGTAAAGCCCCAATAGTTAATGGTGTGCCAGAGCAACGTATGCGTGTGGGCTGCGGCTCAGCAGCAGTGGGAATTTTTGCGCAACAATTTCAGGGTTTGGTCGATGAGGTTGTGGTGGTTGATGATCACATTACAGGTGTGCTCACCGAGCATCAGGCTGGCAAGTGCCTCAATATGCGTCGTTCGGGCATTGTGATGCGTGGCCGGCGTTCGACGCCAGGCAGGTATTTTCAGGTGGCTAACCCCGGTACGGGTTGGGGCGGAACCGATATCGCTGACCCCTTGTCAATAATTGAAAGTTGGGACACAGAGTACGCATGGCCAGGGCTGCGCCTACTCATGACTTCTACGACAGGTGAACATGCGAATTGGTATCGCTTAAATGATGCCTTGCAACCAGAACAAGAAGCGATGCCTGTTGAGGTTCGTCAGATCGTTGATCGTATTGGTGAAAACTGTGAGCCCTCAATGGTGTCGGTACTTTTTCTTGCTGGTGCCGGCGGCAGTTTACGCGCAGGTGTCACGACAAATCCAGTTAGCTTAACTCAGTCAATCAAAAAATCGCTTGTTAATGTGACCTGTGGTGGGGCGCCTGCCTACGTATGGCCAGGCGGTGGCATCACAGTCATGGTTGATGTGATGGGTATGCCAGATAACAGTTTTGGTACTGTGCCAACCCCTGCAATTGTTGCCCCAATAGAGTTCACCATGCGCTTATCCGAGTACGCGGCACTGGGTGGGCATATGGATTACGTTCAAACGATGGAATCGGTACTTCGTGCAGGTAGCTGGCATCAAGACGGCGCACCCTTGACTCGCGTTTGGCAACCCTTGGCATCGCAACATACATGGCCGATTGGGCAGCCGCCCATGTTGGGTTAAGACACATACATGTCGCACATCTGCAAAATACTATCAGGCAATCGCCAGCACTTTCAGCATGGAGGCAATCGCCAGCACTTTCAGCATGGCCCGATTGACTTGTTGATTCAAGCAGAAGGAGACCCTATCGCGGTGCAAGATGCGCATGTGCATGCAAGCAAACAGTTTGCTGAGGTGCTACCCACCCTGGTGGGTGAGTTGAGTCGGTTGCGACAACCCGTTCGCGCAGGCGCTCCGAATACATTTGTTGGGCCCGTGGCCAACCGCATGTGGCAAGCATGTCGACCCTTTGTCAATGAGAATTTTATTACCCCCATGGCAGCCGTTGCAGGCTCAGTTGCCCAATACATTCTTATGTCATACCAAGTGCCTGGCATAAAACGTGCTTGGGTTAACAATGGTGGTGACATTGCATTGTATTTGACGCGTGGTACACAATTACAACTGGGTTTGTTTAGCGATTTGTCACGCGCAATCCCTTCAATTTTGACAGCACAGTTACCCGACCTAGATGGCATGGCATCGATTTTCGCTGGGTCAGGCATTGGCGGCGTGGCCACCAGCGGTTGGGCGGGTCGAAGTCATTCGCTGGGCATTGCTGACAGCGTGACCGTTTTTGCGTCTGATGCCGGTTTGGCTGATGCAGCAGCAACCATTTTGGCGAATGCCGTAAATGTTGACGATGATTTAATCGTTCGTCAGCCCGCTAACAGTTTGTCAGATGACACAGATTTAGAAGATCGCTTGGTTACGGTTGAAGTCCCTAAATTAGATCGCTCTCAAGTTGCTCAGGCGTTGTCATTTGGTTTAAAAAAAGCGCAAACTTATGTTGATAATGGTTTGCTGCAGTCTGTTGTGTTGATGTGTCAAGGTCAAGTGGTATCGGCAACTCGATTGAATGCCCGTATAAAAGAGAGCGCGTTATGTCATCAATAGTCATTAGAAAAATTGCTGTGAGTGTGGAAGAAACACATGTCGAGATGGGTCAAATGATCTCGCCACCCACTCGGCGGGCAGTGGCCATAGCCGTGATTCAAAACCCCTATGCCGGGCGCTACGAAGAAGACTTGAGTCTGCTTATTGATGCGGGCGAAATGTTGGGTGGTCTGCTTGGTCAGCGTTGCGTGCAGGCATTGGGCATCGCACCCCATGAGGCACAAAGTTATGGCAAGGCAGCCATTGTTGGCGAGCGTGGTGAACTCGAGCATGCAGCGGCCATTTTGCACCCCAAGCTGGGTGCACCATTACGCAAAGCCTTTGAAAAAGGGGCTGCACTCGTACCTTCATCAAAAAAACGCGGTGGCCCAGGCACCCCAATTGACGTACCGCTCGGCCATAAAGATGCGGCGTTTGTAAGAAGTCACTTCGATGCAATTGAGGCACGATTAACCGATGCCCCCGCTGCCGATGAAATTTTGGTCGCTGTAGCGGTTACAGATAGTGGTAGACCTTTGCCCCGTTTAGGCGGGTTGAAAGTGAGCGAAATTAAGGGTGAAGATGGTTTGAGGTAAAGGTGTACAGAGGTAATGAGGATGCTGTGAAATGTTTGTTCTGAAACGTATTTCGTTTTTATTGCAGTCATAACTGGAGCTATAAAAAATGAAAAAAAATCTATCAAAACGAGTAGCCTTAAAATTGATACTGTCAGCCTGCTTATTAGGTTCGTCAGTCATGGCATCGGCGCAAGATAAAATTAAAATTGGTGAAGTCAATAGTTATAAAGCGCAACCCGCTTTTCTAGAGCCCTACCGCATGGGCATGGAACTCGCGATTGAAGAGATCAATCAATCAGGGGGGTTGTTGGGTAAGCAAGTTGAATTAATTCGCCGTGACGATAACGCCAACCCCGGTGACGCTGTTCGTGCCGCTGAAGAGCTGATCACACGCGATCAAGTTGATTTACTGACGGGCTCTTTTCTGTCACACATTGGTCTGGCGTTGACAGACTTTGCAAAACAAAAGCAGGTTTTTTTCCTAGCTAGCGAACCGCTGACAGATAAAATTACTTGGGCAAACGGTAACCGCTATACCTTCCGTTTACGGCCATCAACTTTTATGCAAGTCAGTATGTTGGTGCCTGTCGCCGCTGCATCAAATGAAAAGCGTTGGGCAATCGTGTACCCCAATTACGAATATGGTCAGTCTGCAGCAGCGACCTTTAAAACATTGATGAAACAGGCGCAGCCTGACATCGAGTTTGTTGCTGAGCAAGCCACACCATTGGGTAAAATTGACGCGGGTAGTGTGGTTCAGGCCTTAGCCGATGCTAAACCAGATGCTATTTTCAATGTACTTTTTGGCGCTGATTTAGGTCGTTTCGTGCGCGAGGGCAACACACGCGGTCTGTTTAAAGACCGTGAAGTCGTGAGCCTGCTTACTGGTGAACCTGAGTACCTTGACCCACTGAAAGACGAAGCACCTAATGGCTGGTTGGTCACGGGCTACCCATGGTATGGCATCAAAACGCCAGAACATGCAGCCTTTTTAAAAGCCTATGAAGCGAAGTTTGGTGATTATCCACGACTCGGTTCAGTCGTGGGCTACTCAACCATTATGTCGTTGGCAGCAGGCGTTAAGAAAGCGGGTAGTACAAAAACTGAAGACATGATTGTTGCCTTTCGTGGGCTTGAGTTGATGTCACCTTTTGGTCCGATTCGTTATCGCCCTGAAGATCATCAGTCAACCATGGGTGGGTTCGTAGGAAAAACCAAGAACGTTGACGGCAAAGGCGTCATGGTTGACTACGTTTACATCGATGGCGCAACAGTTCTGCCCTCGGCTGCAGAAGTGAAATTGTTACGTCCTGCTGATTAACGTTTTTACATACACAGGCTCACTATGGATTTTTCCGGCTTCCTCGTTCAGTTGCTAAATGGTTTGTCATCAGCCTCTTCACTGTTCTTGGTTGCGGTGGGTCTGTCACTCATTTTTGGGGTTACGCGCATTGTCAATTTTGCGCATGGCTCTTTTTACATGGTCGGTGCTTATGTTGCTTATACCCTGGTGTCGGTGTGGTCTGGCGCCTTAGGGTTTTGGGTCTCATTACTACTTGCTGCATTAGTGGTGGCGGTGCTGGGCGCTTTAACTGAAATTTTGTTGTTACGGCGTATTTATAAAGCGCCCGAACTCTTTCAGTTGCTAGCGACCTTTGCTCTGGTGTTGGTGATTAAAGATGCATCGCTCTGGATCTGGGGACCAGAAGAATTATTAGGGCCTCGAGCACCAGGCATGACGGGCGCCGTTGAAATTTTTGGTCGGCTGTTTCCCACATATGATTTATTTTTGGTGGCGATGGGGCCGGTGGTGCTGGGTTTACTCTGGTTGTTGCTGACTCGTACGCGGTGGGGGGTTCTGGTTCGAGCTGCATCGCACGATCGGGGTATGGTTGCAGCCCTTGGCGTTAATCAAGTGTGGCTTTTTACGGCTGTGTTTGCACTCGGTGCTTTTCTAGCGGGTCTGGGTGGGGCATTTCAGTTGCCACGTGAACCCGCTAACCTTGAAATGGATCTCCATATTATTGGTTCCGCTTTCGTGGTGGTTGTCGTGGGTGGCATGGGGTCCATACCAGGCGCTTACGTGGCGGCTCTTCTCATTTCAGAGATTAAGGCCATTTGCATTTGGCTGGGTGTGGTTGACATAGGTGGGTTTGAAGTGTCCTTCTCTAAGCTAACGCTAGTTGTTGAGTTCTTAGTGATGGCATTGGTTCTCGTCATAAGACCATGGGGCTTATTTGGTCGACCTCAGCCCTTGTCACGACACGTCGGGCATGCAGAAGAGCCCTTGCGTCTGGGTAAGGGTAATCAGTCGCTCTGGTTAGGTTTATTGCTTTTCCTTTTTTTACTCGCGTTGCCAATGTATAGCGCACAGTCGCCCTACACTGTGATCTTGGCCATTGATTTGTTAGTTGCCGCATTGTTTGCCACGAGTTTGCATTTCATTATGGGGCCAGCGGGTTTGCACTCATTTGGCCATGCGGCCTACTTCGGGCTGGGTGCATATGGTGCTGCTTTGTTGTTAACAAAAGCAGGCATTCCAATGGAAGCTGCACTTCTGCTTGCACCCCTTTTGGCGATTGCCGGCGCCTTTGTATTTGGTTGGTTTGCCGTGCGGTTGTCGGGTGTTTACCTAGCAATGCTGACATTGGCTTTTGCGCAGATCACTTGGGCGACGGTCTATCAGTGGGACAGTTTTACGGGGGGTAGTAATGGCTTAATTGGTGTGTGGCCAGCCCATTGGTTAAGTCATAAGTCAACCTACTATGTCTTGGTTCTAACGTTGACGGCTTTAAGTCTCTGGGCACTGCGTCGCATGCTATTTTCGCCATTTGGCTACGCCATTCGTGCGGGTCGAGACTCTTTTGCACGGGCTGATGCAATCGGTATTGATGTCAAAAAAGTGCATTGGGTCGCGTTTATTATTGCAGGGGGGTTTGCAGGTTTGGCGGGCTCCTTGTTTGTTTTTTCCAAGGGCAGCGTCTCGCCCGAGACCTTGTTTGTGACCAAGTCAGTTGATGGCTTAGTGATGGTGTTACTCGGTGGCATACAAACATTGGTCGGGCCTATAGTCGGTGCCGTCAGTTTTACTTGGTTGCACGATACCGTGGCTCGTAATACAGAATATTGGCGGGCCGTGTTGGGTGGTGTTATTTTGTTGTTGGTATTGCTGTTCCCTCAAGGTATTGCTGGGTACATTCGCTTGGCCATGCAACGCTTGAGCCGTCTTAGGGGGGTCGCTAAATGAGCTTATTAGTCGTTAAGAATTTGGGTAAGTCATTTGGTGGGGTTAAAGCCGTTGATGGCATCGATTTCTCGGTGGGCGCGGGTGAACTGTTGGCCTTAATTGGTCCTAACGGTGCGGGTAAATCAACGACGTTCAACATGGTTAATGGTCAACTCAAAGCAGACCGAGGTTCTATTCTTTTGGGTGGCCAAGAGCTGATTGGTTTGCGACCCCGCGAGGTCTGGCGTTTAGGTGTTGGGCGCACGTTTCAAATTGCAGAAACCTTTCAGTCTCTCACCGTTTGTGAGAATGTGCAGATGGCATTGATTTCAGCTGATCAACAGCTTTTTTCATTTTTTAAGCGTGCTGCTCACCATGCGCTGGGTCGAGCACGTGAACTACTTAACCTAGTCGGCATGCTTGATCAAGCAGATCGTGCCTGCAGTGAGTTAGCCTATGCAGACGTTAAGCGCGTTGAGTTGGCGATTGCCTTGGCCAATTCACCACGCCTACTGCTGATGGACGAGCCGACAGCAGGCATGGCGCCAGGCGAGCGCAACGCACTGATGACGTTGACTAAAAAATTGGTGACCGACCAAGGCATTGCTGTTTTGTTTACCGAGCACAGCATGGATGTGGTGTTTGCTCATGCCGACCGAATTATCGTGCTGGCTCGAGGCCGCCTAATCGCCGAAGGTTCAGCCAGCGAAATTCGTGACAACCTAAAAGTTCAAGAAGTGTATTTCGGAACGGGTAAAACGTTCGAAAAAGCAACGCAACAAGCAGAGGTCGGCGTATGAGTTCAAATCGACTGAAAATCGACACCCCCTTGCTTGTTGTGAACGGCCTGCGTGCTTGGTATGGTGCTGCCCAAGCGCTATTTGATGTATCGCTAAATGTTCAGCAAGGGGAAGTCGTGGCGCTGATGGGGCGCAACGGTGCCGGAAAATCAACCACCATGAAAACTATCATGGCTATGATGGAAAGAAGAGCCGGTCAAGTGCACTTCATGGGTAAAGATATATCGACTTGTCCAACCCATACGATTGCTGCCAGTGGCCTTGGGTTTGTGCCTGAAGACCGACGTATCTTTACGGCGCTCACTGTGACAGAAAATCTTATGGTGGGTCAGCAGGCTGCGCGTTTTTGGCCAGACGGCACACCTGCCCCGCACTGGAAAGCACAGCAACTTTTTGAATTGTTTCCCAATTTAAAAGACATGCAAAATCGTTTGGGTAGCCAAATGAGTGGCGGCGAACAGCAGATGTTGACGGTTGCGCGCTCGCTTATGGGTAACCCCTACTTATTGTTACTTGATGAACCCTCTGAGGGTGTGGCCCCTATAATTGTCGAACAGATGGCGCACATGATTTTGGCCCTCAAAGCCAAGGGTGTCAGTATTTTGCTGTCAGAACAAAACCTACATTTTGCAGATTTGGTGTGCGATCGTGCTTATGTTTTAGAAAAAGGTGTGATTCAGTACGAGGGCACCATGGCAGCGCTCAATGCCAACGAGTCAATACGCCGTGCCTACTTAAGTGTCTAGACAGAAACATGAGAAAGCCAGCTGATATTATTTTGCAAGTCAACGGCATACAGCGCGCTGTGACGGTGTCACCTGACGCAAGTTTGTTGTTTGTGTTGCGTAATGATTTGGCACTTAACGCACCTAAGTATGGTTGCGGCCTCGGGCAGTGTGGCGCCTGCACAGTGTTGATAAATCGTGTGGCTGCTCGCGCCTGCGTTATACCCGTCGGTGAATTGGGTCAGCGCAGTGTGACAACCTTAGAAGGTTTAGCGAGGGGCGAGATCTTGCACCCAGTGCAGGCGGCTTTCATACAAGAGCAAGCTGCCCAATGTGGTTATTGTTTGAACGGCATGATTATGACCGTTGTTGCGTTACTCGAGCGTGTACCCGAGCCTACCGAGCAGCAGATTACCGACGCCTTATCAGGAAATATATGTCGTTGCGGTACCCATGTTGAAATCATGGCGGCAGCTCTTCAGTCGGTCACGCTACTGGCTCAGACTGAGTCTCGTTTATGAGTTCATCAGACCGCTTTCGCACACGGGCTGATTTTTTGCAGGCTCAAGAAGTTCTGCTCGTTTTACGTGAACCGCCACCCCCAATGCCGGCAAGCCCTGGCCAACCTTTTTCTGTGGGTGCTAACCCCCTAGAAGGCGATGAGGTGTTGTTGGCTGTTTGGCCTGACGGTTCAGTTATTGCGCTTCATGGTCACGTTGATTTGGGAACGGGGCTTAGAACGGCGTTGTCACAGCTTGTGGCTGAAGAACTTGATGTGGCCCTGTCGCAGGTCAAAATGATTATGGGTGATACGGCTACATCACCCAACCAAGGCGCAACCATTGCCAGCGCTTCCATTCAAATTCATGGTGCGGTGCTCAGACAGGCTGCTGCCCAAGCGCGTGCCTATCTGTTGGCGCAGGCTGCAAACACGTTAAAGCGGCCCATCGAAGACCTGCAGGTGCGTGACGGTCTGGTAACGTGTACGCAAGATGAAACGATTCGCTTGTCGTATGGCGAGCTCGTGCGGGGTGCGCAGGTTGCTTTACGACTCGACCCCAGCGTTGCGCTCAAAGACTTTCGTGATCATCGCGTTGTGGGTCAATCGGTGCCACGTGTCGACATTCCAGCCAAAGCGCGTGGGGAACTGACTTTCGTGCATGACATGAGAATGCCCGGCATGTTGCACGGGCGTGTCATACGACCACCCTACGCAGGTGCAGATCACGGCGACTTTATTGGCAACACGCTTGAGTCTGTTGATCAGTCGTCCATCTCACATATTCCGGGTGTGGTGGCAGTGGTTATCATTCGCGATTTTGTTGGGGTAGTGACTGAAAGAGAAGAGCAGGCTGAGGCGGCGATGCGTGCGCTCGCTGTTCGCTGGAAGCCTTGGCCTGGCTTACCCGATGTGAATGATATAGAGAATGCGCTTCGCAATAACCCCTCTGTGCCACGCGAGTTAGTGAACGATGGTGATGCCCCGGGCGAAATCGAAGCGGCGGGTGACGGTTTAAGCCGAACGTATCTTTGGCCTTATCAAATGCACGCGTCGCTAGGGCCCTCATGTGCTGTGGCAGACTGGCGCAAACCAGAAGATCAAAGCGACCAAGACCCCTTTGCGTTACGCATTTGGGCCGGTACACAAAACCCTCATGTGTTGCGAGCTGATCTAGCGCGCTTAACCGACCTTGAAGACATCACTGTTGATATTGTTCGCATGGAAGCCTCGGGCTGTTATGGCCGCAACGGCGCTGATGACGTGGCGGCAGACGCTGCGCTACTGTCTCGCGCTGTGGGTGCACCCGTTCGTGTGCAACTTTCGCGAGAGCAAGAAAACCTGTGGGAGCCCAAGGGCGCTGCCCAATGGATGCAGGTTGCAGGCGCAGTGACTGATGGTCGCATTAACGCGTGGGATTTCTCAACCTCTTACCCCTCAAATGGTGCGCCACCGTTGGCGCTATTGCTAACACGTACCATTGAACCAAATGCGCAAGCCTATTTTATGGGTGACCGCACTGCCCGCCCACCTTATACCGTGCCCAACTTGCGGGTAACCGTTAATGATATGCCGCCTATTTTGCGGGCTTCTTGGCTTCGTGGTGTGTCGGCGCTACCTAATTCTTTCGCGCATGAATCGTTTGTCGATGAGTTGGCCACGGCCGCTAAAAAAGATCCGGTTGCATTTCGTTTAAGCCATCTTGATGATCCGCGTGCCAATGAACTACTCAAAGAGACCGCGCTTCGTGCAGGTTGGCAGCCGCGCACAGGCCCTCGTTTAATAAAGGGCGAGAACGGTTTATTACAGGGGCAGGGCGTTGCCTATGCTCGCTATGTTCACAGTCGATGGCCTGGGTTTGGTGCCGCGTGGGCCGCTTGGGTTGCAAATGTCGAAGTAAACCCGAATACCGGTGAAGTTCACGTTCGTAAAGTGGTGGTCGGTCACGATGCGGGTTTGACGATTAACCCGGCGGGTGTTGAGCACCAGATTCATGGCAATGTCATTCAGGCCACGAGTCGTGCGCTACGCGAGAAAGTCACCACTGAGCCCATAAAAAACACAGTCGCCACGCAAGAGTGGGGTTCATACCCGGTACTCAGTTTTCGGCAGGTGCCCGTTATTGAGGTCTATCAGATGCCGCGGCCTGAAGAGCCTGCACTCGGTGCCGGTGAATCGTCTTCAGTGCCGGGTACTGCGGCTATCGCCAACGCGATATTCGACGCCACAGGCGTGCGGTTTCGTCAGCCCCCTTTTACGCCTGAGGTAATTAGAGCCGCGCTGAACCCATTACAGGCGCCACAAAGTGAAAGCGAACCCTATGATGATCAGCGCAACACACCTCAGCTATTTTTAAAAACACCTTCAAAACAAGCTGTTTACCCCCGACGCAAATCTATGGTTTGGCGTGGTTTGGCGTTATTGGTGGGAACAGTGAGTGTTGTGACCGGTGTGTTGGGCTGGCGCAGTGTGATTGCGCCTATTGAACGTTCTTCAGTCAATTTGTACTCAGTAGAAACCATCATGCGTGGTAAGCAATTATCTGCATTGAGCAACTGCGCCACCTGTCACACGACTGTCGATGGCCAGAAATATGCGGGTGGCGTTGCTTTACCCACGCCATTTGGCACTATTTACACCACCAACATCACACCAGACCCTGAAACAGGTATCGGCAATTGGTCATTGGCGGCATTTGAACGTGCCATGCGTCCTGACTTCTGCCAATCTACCCAAGATTTACTGAGCAAAGAAAAATAATCTATATTTTTCAATGTGTTGTATTTTTTCAATTCGCGATCATACGCACTAATGGTATCTTTGCCGGATGGCAGGAGACCTCACAACCCGTAAAACAC
>CAMCYB010000043.1 GCA_945883615.1 Bordetella parapertussis
CGCTTTGGCTATTAGGGGGCATCATTTTACGAACGATGTTGTCTTTAAATTCAGTGCTGTAGGTTGGCATAGCAACTTCACTCCAACCGCCCCAAAAGATTAAGAAAAGAAATTAAAAGACCGGACAACTATTGTGACAGAGGGGGCAGTCGCATTTTTGCTAGACGCTGCTTGAAAATTGTCAGCCACACGAGCCAATGATTCAGTCGCATCGATAAAAACAACTCTTGTTGCACTTTCTAACATCATCACGTTGCCTGCTATTAATAAAATATATGACTTCTAAATAACGACTTTAATTCATTTGTTTAATTTACAATTGTCGATAATGATTATTTGTTTCGAGGCACTATGTTTGGCATTACTGATTTAGTGACCTTCGTTTTAGGCACAATCTTTATTGTGCTGTTGCCAGGGCCTAATTCGCTCTATGTATTAGCCGCCTCGTCAAAGCTTGGTAAAAATTATGGTTTTCGCGCATCATTTGGTGTTGTGGTGGGCGATACTATTTTAATGATCTTAGCCGCCACGGGCGCCGCATCATTACTGCAAACCAATGATTATCTTTTTACTATTTTTAAATATGCTGGTGCCACATACCTGAGCTACATTGGGCTCACGTTACTTTGGTCTGCTGAGCAAAATTGGCGGTTAGCCAGTCGTGCCAAGCATCTATCATCTACAGTTACAAAGCGCATCAAAGAACGAGCAGTTAACCCGAAATCATTTCGCACTGCACTTTTTATTAGTTTAATGAACCCAAAAGCCATTTTGTTTTTTGTTTCATTTTTTATACAATTTGTTGATCCGGCTTACCCGCACCCTGCCCTGACTTTTTTGATTTTAGGCTTAATTGTGCAAGCATTTAGTATTGCCTATTTAGTTACACTGATTTATGGTGGTATAGCCTTAGCTCAACAGTTGGAAAATAACAAAAAATTAGCGGCAGTTTTTACAGGTACAGTGGGTTTGGTTTTTCTAACATTTGGTATCAACATGGTGACCGCTTCACTTTGACGATTTAACCAACGTCAACGCAAATTAGTTTTTTTTCATGCTGTCGTCATATTAGGCAATTTATAATTAACGTATTTATTTTTTACATTTATTCGTTAGATTAATCCGTTACCTTTATTCGTTACATCTATTTGTTACATCTATTACTCAATACTCGAGACCGTTCATTTGAAAACCACGCCCCTCTCAACGATCAACGAAAGCGAAGAAACTCGGGCGTCAACCGCTGAACGGGCCACTACGGCACGTCAAACGACGCTGGTTAGTGTGGTAGTTAACATCATTTTGTCGATTTTACAAATTGTGGTGGGCTACTTTGCACGCTCGCAAGCACTGATCGCTGATGGTATTCACTCATTGTCTGATTTATTTGCTGACTTCGTTGTGTTATTCGCCAATCACCATAGTCAAAAAGACGCAGACGAAGATCACCCTTATGGTCATCAACGTTTTGAAACCGCTGCATCGTTAATGCTGGGTCTCATTTTGATGTTAGTGGCTGTGGGCATGTTGTGGTCATCGGTTAATAAACTGATGAGCCCCGATGACATTCCCGATGTCAGTATCTTTGCGCTATTCGTGGCACTGTTCACTTTACTGTCAAAAGAAGGTTTGTTTCGCTACATGCTTAAGGCCGCAATAGCGGTTAAATCAAGTATGTTGGTTGCTAACGCTTGGCACGCCCGTTCAGATGCAGCCTCATCTTTAGTGGTGGCTGTTGGTATCTTAGGTAACCTTTTGGGCTACCCCATTTTAGATCCCATTGCCGCGTTGATTGTGGCTCTCATGGTTGGCCGTATGGGCTGGAATTTTGGCACAGAAGCCCTTAACGACCTTATGGACCGAACTGTTGACGATGAAGAGATCATTGCCATACGTGAAACACTTGAACGCACTGACGGGGTACTGGGTGCTCACGATATTCGCGCTCGTAAAATGGGCGACATGATCATTGTTGACGCTCACATTGAAGTCAATCGCCACCTGACCGTTGAACAAGGCCACGACATTTCAACAGCAGCAAGAAATGCAGTCATGCAGCGTCACCGCGTCTTAGATCTTTTGGCTCACGTTGATCCGGTTGATCCGGTTGATCCGGTTGATCCGGTTGACAAAGTTGATCCAGTTGATACCTTAAAACCCGCTTGACCTGCCAATTAAGGCACTGACGATGTAGTCGCTGTTTAGATTGACCTAAATGGCAAGGTCTCGGCCTGACCCATAACAATTTATTTGATGATGTAAACGAGGATCAATTCATTAACAACCTCAAGCACATCAAAAATAAATAAATATAAATAAAAAATGATGAAACCACTTTCAGGCTTACGCGTCATTGAAATCGGGCAGTTGATCGCTGGCCCGTTTGCAGCCAAAATACTCGGTGACTTTGGTGCAGACATTATCAAAATTGAGCCCCCTGAAAAAGGTGACCCATTACGTAAATGGCGTTTACTGTACGAGGGCACGTCTGTTTGGTGGGCATCTCACGCACGAAATAAACGCTCTCTAACGCTCGATTTGCGTCAACCTGAAGGCCAACAAGTCGTTAAAGACCTGGTTCAAAATAGTGATATTTTGATAGAAAACTTTAGACCCGGCACCCTTGAAAAGTGGGGTTTAGGCTTTGATGTACTGCGTGCCATCAACCCCAAACTTATTTTGCTTAGAGTGTCAGGTTACGGTCAAACAGGCCCTTACCGCGACCGCCCAGGCTTTGGGGCAATTGGTGAAGCCATGGGCGGATTTCGTTACTTAAGTGGTGAACCCGGTCGCCCGCCTGTGCGTGTTGGTGTTTCAATAGGCGATACGTTGTCAGGTTTGCACGGCGTCATTGGTGTCATGATGGCGCTCAGGCATCGCGAGCAGCAAGGCGGATCAGGGCAAGAAATTGATGTCGCACTTTACGAATCAGTTTTCAATATGATGGAAAGCCTCATACCTGAATATGACAAATTTGGCGTGATACGTGAGCCAGCTGGCGCACGCCTTCCTGGTATTACACCGAGCAATGCCTATCTTTGCCAAGATGGCCGGTATGCACTGATTTCGGGTAACGGTGATAGTATTTTTAAACGACTGATGGTCATGATGAGCCGTGAAGACATGGCCAATGACCCACGCTTTAGCCATAATGGTGGTCGCTCGGCACACGCAGATGAGATAGATAACGCCATAACTGCCTGGACATCACAATACACTTTAGACCATGTACTTGAGATGCTCAACAGCGTTGATGTGCCCTGCGGTAAAAGCTACGACGCCCGCGACATTATGAATGACCCACACTTTAATGCCCGTGACATGTTGCTTGACACGCCCTTGCCTGATGGTTCAACCGTCAAAATACCAGGTATTATTCC
Source organism: Bordetella parapertussis (assembly GCA_945883615.1). Taxonomy (GTDB): domain Bacteria; phylum Pseudomonadota; class Gammaproteobacteria; order Burkholderiales; family Burkholderiaceae_B; genus Algicoccus; species Algicoccus parapertussis_A. The sequence goes on from CAMCYB010000043.1 coordinate 3,381, forward strand.
TAAGCTGAGCAAAACCCCTGGTCAAGTTGATCGCCCTGCGCCCACTTTAGGGCAACATACCGAAGAAATCTTAAATGAGTTGGGCGTCAGCGCCGACACCCAACGTTCGTGGCGTGAACGGAAAATTATTTAAACAACTCGAACCTGTAATGTTGCTAAGCCAGTAATTCGGCCCACCATGGCATCACCTTGCACCACAGCACCGACCCCTTCAGGGGTGCCAGTGAAAATCAAGTCGCCTGCTTTAAGCTCGAAAAGGCCTGACAAAAAAGCAATGCTTTCAGGAATAGACCAAATCAATGATGAAATCTGACTATTTTGTTTGACCAGCCCATTCACTTCAAGCGATATAGCCGCTTTTTCAATGGCCTGTAGATCAGCAGCTGGGTAAATCGGACCAATCGGGGCCGAGTAATCAAATGCTTTACCGACTTCCCAAGGGCGACCTTGTTTTTTACATTCTGACTGAAGGTCGCGACGGGTCATGTCTAAGCCAGCGGCATAACCATATATACATTTTTGAGCCTGCTCAAGCGTTAAGTCTTTACCCCCCGACCCAAGCGCGACAACCAATTCCATTTCAAAGTGAAAATTAGATGTTTGACTGGGATACGGTATTTCACCCCATTGCTCAGCAGCGACAGGCACCAAAGCGTCAGCAGGTTTAGAAAAGAAAAATGGGTCTTCACGACCCGTAAAGCCCATTTCTTTTGCGTGTTCCGCATAATTACGGCCCACACAATATACGCGTCGAACAGGGTACTGCGCTGTTTGACCCATAATTGGTAAGCTCGTTTGAACAGAGGGTTCAAAAATATACTGAGTCGTCATGTGGTTGGCCTTTAAGTTCTTTATTTTCGTGACTTAAATGACAGTCGTGACAGTAGTGTAAACAATCTATTAAAATCATATTTAACAACGAATAAGAAGTCGTTGCCATCGATCAACCTTTTTCATATTGGCGAACTATGTCTTTAGCAAATGTAACCCCTGGCAAAAATGCACCTGATGTTTTTAATGTCATCATTGAAATACCCATGAATGCTGACCCCATTAAGTATGAAGTCGATAAAGAAACGGGGGCTATTTTTGTTGATCGCTTTGTCAGTACAGCCATGTACTACCCAGCCAATTATGGCTATGTGCCCCGCACCTTAAGCGGCGACGGCGACCCCGTTGATGTCTTAGTCATCACACCCTTCCCCCTCATTCCGGGTGTAGTGGTTCCTTGCCGCGCTATTGGTATTCTCAAAATGACCGATGAAGCGGGTGAAGATGGCAAAGTCTTAGCTGTACCCACAACCAAAATTATGCCTTTATACGATAGCTGGAAAAAACCTGAAGACTTACCTGCGATTCAGCTACGCGCCATTGCCCACTTTTTTGAGCATTACAAAGACTTAGAGGTAGGTAAATGGGTCAAGGTAAGCGGTTGGGAAGGCGTTGAGTCAGCCAAGAAAGAAATCGTTGATGGTATGGCTAACTACAAGGGGTAGTCACCTCATTGCATTAAAGCTAACCTAATCAAAGAGGGTAAATCATTTGAAATAAAAAAAACCTAAGCAACTGTCTTAGGTTTTTTTTCATAGTCGTTAGAAACTCGATGTCATCAAGTTTTGATCTTATTGCTTGAAACATCAGGCTCAATTTCAACGTCATGGGGAACGGTAAGGGGTGCACTATCGAAATACTCTTCGTAAGCCACATCTTTGGGTACCGTTTGGGCAACTTCTTGCGCACCGTACCTGTTTTGATGCGATGTGTCGTCACCCAACTCGACCCAACTACCAACATTTTTAATATCGGGGTCAGCCGCAATATCAGCAGCGGGCAACAACGCATCTTTTGATAAGACGGGTAAAGCTGAACTGACTGCCGTTGCCAAGCGCCATTGCTTGGCTGCCATATCAGGTTTACCAATACGATCGAACAGGCTACCAAGCAAAGCATGCACGCGCGAGTCACTATGAATAGCCAAGCTTTGCTCAAGATACCGCTGAGCTTGACCCCACATTTGCGAGGCCAAACAAAGCGAGCCCAGCGTAACCAAAAGTTGTGCATCATTGGGGCGTTTAGCTAGCCAACCCTCAGCTTTCTGTAAACGACGATTCACTTCTTGGCCTTCGGCTCGGGCATAGGCGTCTAAAACACGCACGTCGAATGACTGCTCAATTGAATTTTCAAGTATGCGTGACGCATCTTTAATTTGATCATTTGCCTCAAAGGCATGCGCCCCAGCCAAGGCAACTTCAGGCAAAAGCTTTTCATCACTTCGAAGTGACTTCCAGATGGGTTGCCAATCGCCCCGACGTTGGGCATCGCGAATTTGCGCAGCCGCTGCAACATCAACAATACGGTCTGCTTCTTGACTTTGAATGGCGCGCATACGTTTGAGCTGGTGGGCAATATGTAGCACTTGGGTGTGGTTGTTGAGCTGTTGATAAGCCCGCAACAAAATACGCATGGTGTGCACGTGTTTAGTTGTTTCAGCACCCGATGCCAACAAGGTATCAAGAGCCTGCTGCGCTAAACCTTGGTCAAGCCATAAGTCAGCGGCCGCTGCCGCAATCGCAACACGCAGGGTTTGATCAGACTTTTGATCTGTGATGGTTGACTGCGCCTCGTTAATGAGCAGATCACGGCGTGCGTACTCACCCATGGCATGCGCAGCACGAGCCGCTGATAAACTGGCTAACACTCGGCGACGATGATTTTTTGTTTGATGTGACAATTTGGTTAAAGCTTGCTCGGCCAAGCTATAATGCCCTTCTAAGAGGGCTGACCAGCCATCTTCAAGTAAATCTTGGTCACGTTGCGCTCTTCTCTCACCACGCCAATTACGCATGCGAACAGGTAGGTTTGTAAACCAAGCAACCACCCGCAATAAAACATACAGACCAACAAAAGCCACAATTAACGTCAAAATTGCAAAGGCTAACGACACTTGAATACTCAAGTTATCAACCACTATCATGACATTACCGGGGTTACGATCAATAACTAACGCGACCACCACTGCAAGCGTGAATAAAAAAATTGTCCAGAACCAGGTACGCATCTTTTAATTCCCCGGTTGGTTAGACGTAAAGCCCTTAGCTCGCAAAGAGGCTACGGCATTTAAGCTGTCTGAAAGTGAAGGCAACTTCACAACGACTGGAGCAGCTTTAAGCTGAGAAATTAACTCAAGTACTTTTTTGGTTTGCGGTGAGTCTAAATCGTAACGGCTCGTAACCAAGCCTGACATTTGTGACAATTCAGTTTGCCAAAGTGACGTTTGACGCATCATCATTGCTAATTTTGCGCTCAGCACAAGGCCTCTCAAATGCGAGCGCAACGAAACACTTTGCTCTTCAGACATTAATAATGACTGGGTATCTGTCGCTCGTCTAATGCGAACGATATCAGCAAACTCTTTCTTGACAACGCTTGATGCTTGCTCAGCAATTTTGCTTGATTGTTGGCTTGCTTGATGCCACCAACGCGTCACCGTCTCTAACGACCAAAAATCAGATGTGGTGCCAGATGTTGCTGTTGAAGATACGCTGGGTGTTTGAATATTTGACGGTGTGAGTGGCTTAACCTCTAATGTCGCCTGCTCTGAGGCAGTTGCCCCCGGCGCAGCAGCTGTGGTTTTAGATGAAGTAGGCGCGACTTGTGTTTGAGAGCCTGAACCCAACCCAACGCTGTTACCACCAGGGGCCAAGAGTGGGGCCTGATTAAGCAACTCACCTAATAGATCAAGCTTGGTAAACAACCCGGCAATGTCAATATCGGGTGTCGCGCGTAAGCGACTTAAGTCTGATTGAATCGTGCGCCCCACCTCTGCGAAGCGCGGTGAATCAAAGCGTTCAATTGCCTGCTCAGCAGCTTCAAGCGCGGCAATGCTGCCTGCCACTTGACCTGTTAACGATAACTGCTGATTCGCTAATAAAACTAACCGTTCAATTTCATTGGCCCGTAACGTGTCATCAACGCCGTGATTAAACGCACGCCATGATTGTTCAATGGTTGCAAAATCACTGCGGGCCACTTTAACTTGCGCATCAATTTGATTTAACTTTTCAGTTTGCGATTGAGCTAAAGATAGTGCTTCACGCGCTCGTTGCTCGGCCACGTCTGACTGAGTTTGTATGAGTTGTAGGCGCGCAGCCACAATGCGACCTGAATTTTCAAAGCGCTGTTGTTGCCACCATAACGCGGCACCCGTCGCACCCAACAGCAGAACTAAGATAATGACTGTAGCGACCCAACTAAATTGACGAGGCGGTGGGGCGACTTCAATTTTCGAAGACGAATTAGTTTCAGGTGCTGTGGCTTGAGCACTTGCAGTGTTTTGTGTTTTGTCAGCGTTCACATTCATAACCTTGATTGTAACGTTTGAACAGTTTTGGGGGAAATAAGACTAAGACTGCAAAAATTTTGACAATTTTAGTAACCCCTGCAAAATCTCTTGCTCGCATGGTGCAACAACTTGATATGGCGTAAAAGTACCGGGCTTTTTATTAGACAAATCATCAAAATTGACTGTTGCTAATAAACGACTCACTCGCTCAAGTATTTTAGGGTGCGTGGCAACAACCCCCTGAATAGCCTGTGAAGCCTGAACGCCCAACACATTAAGTTGCGATACGACTGCCTCAACCGATTCAGCACTCGTAAATAGCCAGATCAACGGTACTTTTGATGTCAAGGCGGCATTTAGTGTTTGAACCTGCTCGGCAGACCAAACACAGGGTTTGCGGTTGTAAACGGCCATGACATCAACTTGACAACCTTTCGTCATGAACTGATCTCTCAGCCAATTTCGGCCTGTTTCAGCCCTGACTATTAACACGCGGCTCAATGAAGTTAAAGCGGGCTTTAGCACCGGCCAAAGGGCCTCAGAGTCTTGCCTAGCCCCCTCGGGGGAGTACAAAACAGTCGCTAAAGGTCCGAAACGTTGACGAATCGCAAGCGCAGTTCGTCCCCCAACCGCTGCCATATGGGTTTGATTCAAGTCAGGATGAAAATCGGAGGGGAAATGTTCAACCGCGGCGCGGCTGACAAAAACGATCAAATTGTAAAATTTGAAGTCTGATTTGATAATATCTGGCGCAATTGAAGTCTCATTTAAGGATTTAATTGAGGGTGCAATGAACGGCTCAATGAACGCCTCAATTAAGGGCTCAATTGTCAAAGCGGGCAGCGCTAAGACGGTCATGCCCTGACCCGTCAACACCTCAATTAAGCCTTGCTGACGCGAGGCAGGCCTCGTTAAAACGAAGCTAGGCTTGTTAGACATGTCCTGTCTGGTTCAGAGACGCTAAAATCTGATCTGCACCTTGTCTTTGTAATGCGTGGGCAACGGCCTCACCGAGCTTCATGGCCTCATCTATCGGGCCACTGGCTTGATGTGACACAACGTGTTGACCGTCAGGTGTAGCAACGAGAGCCTGCAAATGAATTTGGTTGCCTTGAATCGTGGCATAGGCCGCAATAGGTACCGTACAAGAGCCACCTAATACTTTCGAAACAGCTCGCTCAGCCAGCGAGCATGCGGTGGTTTGCAAACAGACAAGGGGCTGTAACAGTTGCTTTAAATCTTTACGATCAGCTCTGATTTCAATGCCCAAAGACCCCTGACCTGCGGCTGGAAGTGAATCTTGCGTTGATATCAAACCACGTATGCGATCAGCCAAACCAAGTCTTTGTAGACCAACAGCCGCCAAAATAATAGCGTCAAATTCACCCGCGTCAAGCTTACCTAAACGGGTATCTAGATTGCCTCGCAGAGGCTTGACCACGACATGAGGAATCAAGCGACGTAACTGTGACTCACGCCTTAAGCTTGACGTACCCACCACAGCACCATGCGGTAGGGCGAACATATCAGCGTAATGATTTGAAACCCAAGCATCGCGTGTTTCAGCACGAGGCAAAATGGCTGCTAGTTCAAATGGTTTGGTCAGGTCTACTGGCACATCTTTAAGTGAATGTACGGCCAAATCAGCACGACCATCTAGCAATGCATATTCGAGCTCTTTAATAAATAAACCCTTACCACCGATTTTCTGCAAACTGCGGTCAAGAATTTCGTCACCCCGAGTGCTCAACTTTAATAGTTCAATGTCTACACTTGGGTACAAGCGCATTAAACAATCGCGCACATGCTCGGCTTGCCAAAGTGCTAAACGGCTAGCGCGTGTTGCAATAACGAGTTTGCGAGGCAATGTTTCTATTGTTGAATCCATAGGGTCGATTTAACTGAAATAACTTAAAACAGCGGTCACCACAATACTGATGATGGCTAGAATCAGTAGCCCTTGTAACAAACTGTACCCTTTTTGACCACCTAGCTTGATGTACTGGCCTTTTTTGCTGTCTTGACTTAGTTGCTTGCCTGGTGCATTGTCATGCTGTGTTTCTATATTCATCTTGAAATCCTCATAATCTCACATACTCATTGCAGTTTAAGCCATTCAGCCTTTGCCAATCATAAGTCACCTAAATGCCCTGACCTTTGATCGTCGTCAAGAAAAACGCCGATCTGTGCAACACAAATCGGCGTTTCGTACATGTCAAAAATTGATGACCTTAAATTGCAGTACTTTTACAGAACAGAAAGTAACAGCTTACCCATCTCAGAAGGGTTACGCGTTGTTTTAATACCGCAGGCTTCCATCACGGCAAGTTTGGCATCTGCTGTGTCTTCGCCACCAGAGATCAAGGCACCCGCATGACCCATGCGCTTACCGGCCGGTGCTGTCACACCTGCAATAAAACCAACAATGGGTTTGGTCATATTGTCTTTAGCCCAACGCGCTGCATTGACTTCATCAGGGCCCCCAATTTCACCGATCATGATGACGGCATCGGTTTCAGGGTCATCATTGAACATTTTTAAGATGTCGATATGCTTTAAACCGTTGATGGGATCACCACCAATGCCCACAGCACTTGATTGACCAAGACCCAACTCAGTCACTTGACCCACTGCTTCGTAGGTCAATGTGCCTGAACGGCTCACAATACCAATACGACCTTTGCGATGAATATGGCCGGGCATGATGCCGATTTTAATTTCATCGGGGGTGATTAAACCTGGGCAATTAGGGCCTAGCAATAAAGTTTTACTTTTCAGTTGAGCCATGATGCTTTTTACTTCGAGCATATCGCGTACAGGTATGCCTTCAGTAATACAAATGACCAAATCAAGTTCTGCCTTTACAGCTTCAAGAATAGCGCCCGCTGCACCTGCTGGGGGAACATAAATTACTGATACCGTTGCGCCTGTCTGTGCTTTGGCATCTGCAACTGAAGCAAAAATAGGAATGCCTTCAAAGTCTTCACCTGCTTTTTTGGGATTAACGCCCGCCACAAACGCAGCCTTGCCATTTGCATAATCGCGGCACATGCGAGTGTGAAACTGGCCTGTTTTACCAGTAATACCTTGTGTGATTACTTTTGTATCTTTATTGATCAAAATTGACATGTCAGATTCCTTAGGCGAGTTATTTAGTGGCAGCAACGACTTTGGTTGCAGCTTCGGCCATGCTGTCGGCACTGATAATCGGCAAACCGGGTTCAGCCAACAGTTTTTTGCCTAACACTTCGTTCGTACCTTTCATGCGAACAACCAACGGTACATTTAAATTAACTGCCTTACATGCTTCAATGACGCCTTGTGCAATCACATCACAGCGCATAATGCCGCCAAAAATGTTGACCAAAATGGCTTTAACATCTTTGTTTTTGAGCATGATCTTAAATGCTTCGGTTACTTTTTCAGCCGTTGCGCCACCGCCCACATCTAAAAAGTTAGCGGGCTCACCACCAAATAATTTGATGGTGTCCATAGTGGCCATAGCTAAACCTGCACCATTGACCAAACAACCGATATTGCCATCGAGCTGAATGTAAGCTAAGTCATGTTTACTGGCTTCAATTTCTGCAGCGTCTTCTTCGGCTAAATCGCGGTAAGCCACGATTTCAGGATGACGATACAACGCATTACTATCAAAATTGAACTTGGCATCAAGCGCAATAATATCGCCGCTGCCAGTCAAAATAAGTGGGTTAATTTCAGCTAATGACGCGTCAGTTTCCCAGTAAGCTTTGTAAAGCTTTTGAAATTCAGTTGCTGCACGCGCAATGGACGCGTCAGGTACGCCAATACCGCGTGCCAAATCACTTGCTTCCTTGTCACTAAAACCAATGGCTGGGTCTACAAATACTTTTAGAATTTTTTCAGGGGTGTGTTCGGCGACTTCTTCGACGTCCATCCCGCCTTCGCTTGAGGCCATCACACACACACGCTGTGAATCACGATCAGTGACTATGCCAACGTAATACTCTTTTTTAATATCAGCACCCTCTTCGATGAGTAAGCGGCTGACTTTTTGACCCTGCGGGCCCGTTTGATGCGTAATTAATTGCATACCTAAAATTTCGGTGGCTAATTGCTTAAGTTCTGCCATTGATTTAGCGAGCTTAACGCCACCGCCTTTACCCCGACCACCGGCATGAATTTGCGCTTTGACAACCCAAACTGGGCCACCTAACTTTTCGCCTGCGGCAACAGCTTCTTCGACGCTGAAAGCGGGAAAGCCACGGGGCACTGCGACGCCAAATTGCTTGAGCAGTTCCTTGCCTTGATGTTCATGGATTTTCATGAGGATCCTGTTTGGTCGGTTAATAAATTAAATGGGACAGATAGGTAATATTTAAAACAGATTGAACTAACTTTAATTAAAAAATAAATCAGATTGAAGCGGGTTTGGGGGCTACATACCAATGCGGGTAAAACTCTTCTACGACAGGCCCATCAAGCCGAAGGGCATGACACCCCTCAAGCTGAAAAGGCTGTTTACCAGTTTGAAGACCTTCAGGTTTATCACGCTCGTTTGCCATAGACTGTAACGCAACCGTCGGTAGAACACCTGCTAACTCAGTGATGTGCGAACAGCCTTTGGTTCGTGCAAAACGCTCTTTTACGGCTTGCCGGAAGCTTTTTAATAAATTCATACCCACTAACTGTTGATAAGCCGGTGCAATGGTCGTGCAATTTTCACCATAAGGCGCAGCATCGTATACCGCTTGAGCAGCTAAAATAGTGAAGCCACGGTCAACGGTTATACGCAAATGCATATGATGAAATGGCTTACCTGCGGGGTGGCTACTGCCGTCGCGTTTATCAAATGAGTAAGATTTATCGTCAATAAGCTCTGCCTCAAGGTCCCATAAGCCATCATCACGCTCAAAAGAATGAACGTTTATGGCACGATTGTGAAGTGGTTTACGTTTATGGGGGGACAAAGGTAGCGGCATAGGGGCGGTCATTCGCAGTCTGTCGATTGACGTATTGGCTCAGCTTAATAGTATAACGCGATTTAATTGTTGCTTTGATTTCTTTGCGTGGTGAGCACCTTACGCACTATTTCGGCCTGAAAGCCGCGCGAAATGAGAAAGCGCGCTTGTTTTGCATAACCTTGGGGAGACGGGTCAAGGGGCTTTAAACCAAAACGCCGCTGCCAAACATCACATGCCCGGGCATACTCTGTTGGAGCTAAGGTTTGTGACACGGCTTCTATTAAGGCTTTATCAACCCCCTTTTGGCGCAACGCGTGCTCAATAAGCGCACGACCTTGGCGCAACGACTTGGCGTTAACCGTATTGGTAGCAAAGCGCTCATCTGACTGCCAACCCTCTCGAGCGAGCTGGTCAAGTAAGGCGTTGATTTTTAAAGGATCTGGCTCGTGAGGTGATAGTTTTTGAGCGAGCTCGACCCGGCTGTGCTCTCGTCGCGATAAATAAGCAACCGCCCGAGACTTGAGGGAACGCTCGGGCGATGCTTTAGTTTTGATAATTTGCTGTGGGTTATTGCTCATCTTCGATGGCCGCAGCGGCAGAGGCCGCGGCAGCCTTTGCAGCAGATGCCTTTGTCGTCGCAGCAGTGGCTGTCGCCGCACTGGCTGCTGCCGCGGCACTTGAAGCCGCTTTTGCCGCGGCTGAAGGGGGCATTGCCCCAGCTCGCTGCGCGACCCCAAAGTGATCTCTAACGCGGCTTTCAATGTCAGCAGACATTTGGGGATGCTCGCGCAAGTATTCCCGCACATTATCTTTACCTTGACCAATACGCTCGCCGTTGTAGCTAAACCAAGAACCGGCTTTATCTACGATGGCTGCTTGCACGCCCAGATCAATAATTTCACCTTCGCGTGAAATGCCAGAACCGTAGAAAATGTCAAACTCAGCTTGTTTAAAGGGCGGTGCAATTTTGTTTTTTACGACCTTGACGCGGGTTTCGTTACCGACAACCTCATCACCTTTTTTAATTGAGCCAATGCGTCGAATATCTAGGCGAACAGAAGCGTAAAACTTAAGCGCATTACCCCCTGTGGTGGTTTCAG
>CAMCYB010000044.1 GCA_945883615.1 Bordetella parapertussis
GCCGCGTTTGCTTACGCTTGGCATCGAATTCAATATCAGAAAAGCTCAATTGGGGCATGATCGTGATCGAAAAATTTGCGATACTAATCAGACAATTAACCGCGTCCCGAGTTCTCTGAATTCGGGGACTTTTTCAGAGTTTCCCTAGCTCAAACAGTACGTTTACCTTAAACTGACGTCGGCAAGAGCATGAAAGTATTAAATTCTAGGTGAGCTGCTTAATAAGCCTGTCAGCTCGGGGTGGTGAAACAAGTCATGCGTTAAATTATTCTTTACAAACTTGACGAAATTACCATAATTATTTGCACATTAAAAGAGATCGTCTTAGTCATGCTTAGGCTAACGTTTTGGTTTTTTTGTCTTTTACTCACTTTTGGTTTATCAGACAATGCGTCAAGCGCTGAGACGCAAGGGTCTGCTACACCCTCTATAGAGCTTGCTAAGCCTGCTACAGACGCCCAGACAAAGCAAAAAGTACTTCGTGCAGGCTGGTACCCTTGGGACCCCTATCAATACCTAGTCATTAAAAACGGTATTAGCCGATTAACAGGCCTTGATGTTGAAATACTCAAGGCTGTCTTCGAAAAAATGGGTTACACGTTAAATTTTGATGAGGTTTCATGGAAGCAGCATCAGCTTGACATCGAGAGTGGTGCTAGAGACATTGCTGCGGGGGCATTCCAAAGCGACGCTCGCAGTAAGTATGCCTATTACTCTGACACCTATCGCACCGAAAAAGATGTTATTTTTGTTCGCGAAAACGATACAAAACGGCTTAATTTCAGAACAGCAGAACAATGGTTTGACGTTTTAAATAATCAAAATATTAAGCTTGGCATCGTAAACGGCTATTTTTATGGGCCCGCCATGATGGCCTTTATTAACGACCCGAAAAATGTGTCTAGAATTGTGGGGGTTGGTACTGACCAAGAAAACCTAGCTAACCTTATTAGTAAAAAAGTTGATGCGATCGCGATTGATGATTTGGTAGCTGGAACACTGATTTGGCGCAATAAGTGGCAAGGTCAAGTCAAAGAAGTTGGGGTTCCCATTTTTACGGGTGGTATTCACGTCATTTTTAGCAAAGCCACAACGAGCCCCGCTTTGGTGGCTGAATTTAACGCCAGCCTTAAAAATTTACGTGAAACAGGGCAGTACCAAGAGATCGTTCGCACATATTTGTTGCCCGTTATGCTTGATGTCACGTCAGGCCAATGGTGGTTTCTAGTTGTTGATATTATTGGCACAATCGCATTTGCGATGTCGGGCGTACTTTTAGCACGACAAGGCAAATATAGTTTTTTTGGGGCGCTTGTATTAGCTGCCGTTCCATCTGTGGGTGGGGGCATTGTTCGTGACCTGCTGCTTCAGCGTGAAACGCTTTCTGTTTTGAAATCGCCTCTTTATCTACTTATTATCTTTGCAACAGTCGTCATTTTTTATTTCATTTTTAGAATAAAAAATCGACTCACCACTGAACCGACACCTGCAACAGGCGCGCATGCTGATGCCTACCTAATCGGCCACTTAAACAACCATTCAGCTGTGGCATTTTTTGATGCAGTAGGACTAGCAGCATTTACTATTATTGGAGTTATTGTCGCGGTTGGTGCAAATATTCAACCTCTTTGGCTGTGGGGCCCATTGTTTGCTGCACTAACTGGCGCAGGCGGCGGTATTTTGCGAGATGTCATTAGGGCTGATGTTGATAACCCCGGTCTTAAAGGGTCATTTTATGCAGAAGTTGCACTCATTTGGGGTTTGATTTTCTCACTTCTACTGAATTGGTACTCAGGCATGGAGCAATATTATCCAGACCACATTACAGCGATGGTGATATTTGTTTTGTTGGGTGCATTGGGCACCCGAATGTTTGTGTTTCACTACAAAATTCGTAGCCCCATGTTTTGATGCAGTAAACAGCATGGGGCGAAAGCTGCGGGCTTAAGCTGCAGGCTTAATTTTTCGGGTTTGCCGCGTTAGCAACCTGTTGTGAATCAATCATTGTTGTGTATGTAAAGTAAGATAAATGTTATGAATCCCTTAAACCCCAAGAAACTCATACTCAGCAAATGGACAGCGGTAACCCCCATTGCTAAACAAAAACATTTTCTAGTGTCAAAAGTCATCGCACCGGAACAACCGACTGATGCGATTGAATGGGTTGAAATAGAAGCCGTCTTTTCAAAAGCCACTCAGGTTATTTCGTGGCGCGATTTACAAAACGATGCCGTTTGGCGACAAGGGTGGGTGTAAATTTATAAAAATTATAAAAATTTACACCGTGCGAAACCTTTGAAGATGGTTTTCAAATTATTTTCAAATCTTTAAACACCACCACCCCGAACCATTGACAGCACACTTTTTGCATCAAGGTTGCGCGCTTTCTCTTCGATCTGTGGCAAGTATTTTGTCTGTAGCTCCTGAGCGGGCCCAAGCAGACCTGAAAACGACTGTTTCAATAATTCAGTGCTCATTTTGCGCCCACCGCCGTAATAACGTCTAGCCACCTGCCCTAATGCATAGGTCGTTGCAAACGACATGGCAACACTCGTGGCGGCGCTTCCTACTTTTTTGCCAGTTTTTCCTAAAAAGCTACCTAACAAACCGCCAATCAGCTTACGCCCAAACTGTTCTAGGTACTGAGAGGTCATGCCCACACCAACGGTGGCTATAAACTCACGAATGTGACTTTGGTCAAGCTCTACACCATAAGATTTACCTATGCGGTAGACCATTTTGACTTGCATAGGAATAATCGCCACAGATGCCCACGACTGTGGCAACAACTCTAATGCACCGTTCATGATGGCATAGTTCAAAACCATTTTGTCTAATGCTGCATCATCTAAAGTACTTTGAGGCATTGAACTGCTGGCTACTTCTGAGCCGGTGACTAGCGCACCCTCGATGGCCACTGCATCGGCTTGGCGTTCTGCCTGAAGTGCAAGCGGGTCGGCATCTAAAGCCAGCAATGTCTTCAATTCTTTGAGAAATTTATTTTCATCTTCGCAACGTAGGCCATCGCTATCGCAGACGCATACAGCCAACTCATAAGCGTAACGCCGCTGACCTTCGTCAACCAAGGCTGCAGTCGCTTGCTCAAGTGACACGCGCTTAAGCAGTACATCTTGATAGATTCCCATTGTATCTATCGTATTGGAACCCATCTGTTGTGCAAACTGTTTAATTGACTCACGCTCACGATCATCTTTTGCACCATCGGCAAAAGCGGCAAGCATGGCAATGGACAACAAGGCACGTTCAGAAGTCATCATTCATCTCATAGGTCAAGGATAATAATTTGTAAGACATAATAATCACCGCCAGGTTCCCTTGTTGGAAATTAAGACTTTTGGCGCGGTGGTAAACCTGTGTGCTGAGTCAATAGGCGACCCGATTTTAGGGTTCGAGAAACGGTTGATGTGGCCCCCGAACTATTTTTACGGCGAGCGCTAACGTAGCCACCATTCGTTAGCGGTTGATGAAAGGGAATTAAGTGCTTTTTACCATTACCGATTAAATCAGAGCGCCCCATCATTTTTAGGGCCTCGCGCAACATAGGCCAATTATTGGGGTCGTGATAACGCAAAAATGCTTTGTGTAGTCGACGACGTCTGTCGCCACGCACAATATCAACGGTTTCACTGGCTCGGGTCACCCGCGCAAGTGGGTTGCGTGAGGTGTGATACATGGCGGTTGCCGTTGCCATGGGGCTGGGGTAAAAGGTTTGAACTTGATCTGCGCGAAAGCCATGACTTTTTAGCCAGACTGCCAAATTCATCATATCTTCATCGCTTGTACCCGGGTGAGCAGCAATAAAATACGGCACCAAGAACTGTTTTTTACCTGCCTCAGCACTGAACTTATCAAACAATTGCTTGAACTTATCATAGCTACCAATACCCGGCTTCATCATTTTTGAAAGCGGGCCCATTTCGGTGTGCTCTGGGGCTATTTTTAAATAACCACCGACGTGATGGGTGACCAGCTCACGAATATATTCAGGCGATTTAACCGCCAAGTCATAACGCAAACCTGAACTAATTAGAATTTTTTTCACGCCCTTTAACTCTCGGGCGCGACGATACATATGAATGAGAGAGCTGTGATCCGTGTTTAAGTTTTGACAGACATCGGGGTAAACGCAACTGGGCTTGCGGCAAGCAGACTCAATTTCAGGGCTTTTACAACCAATGCGGTACATATTGGCAGTGGGGCCGCCCAGATCTGAAATGACGCCCGTAAAGCCAGGTACTTTGTCACGAATATCTTCAATTTCACGAATGACTGAATCTTCGCTACGACTTTGAATGATTCGCCCTTCGTGCTCGGTAATTGAACAAAAGGTGCAACCCCCAAAACAACCCCGCATAATATTGACGCTAAAACGTATCATTTCCCAGGCGGGTATTTTGGTTTCGCCATCGTGACCGCCTTTCTCATCAGCATAAATGGGGTGAGGGCTGCGCGCGTAGGGTAGATCAAAGACTAAATCCATTTCAGGCGTCGTGAGCGGAATGGGTGGTGGGTTGATCCAGATGTCACGGGCCGTGCGCCCTTCCCCATGAGCCTGCACGATGGCACGGGCATTACCGGGGTTTGTTTCCAAATGCAGAACTCGGCTCGCATGCGCATAAAGCACCGGGTCTGACTTAACTTGCTCATACGAGGGTAAGCGGATCACACTGCGATCGCGAGGTGGAACTTTTAGCTTACCGTTTGAGTGAAGTGATGGGTTGGGTGAAAAAACAAGCGGGGCTTCTAAAACAGCCACATCACCTTTTAAGGTGTTTTTTTGAGCGCTTTTCTGTGCGCTTTTTTTGTTGGCCACATCGGCAACGACTCGAGCTTCATCATTGCGAGCGCAACTTTCGCCTTGCTCAAGAGCCTGTTCGCTAATCATTAAGTACGGGTTGACATGGGCTTCTACTCGACCGGGTGCATCAACACTGGTTGAATCGATTTCGAACCAACCCTCAGGTGTCTCGCGACGAATAAATGCTGTGCCCCGTATGTCAGTGATCTGCTCAATAGGTTCTTTAGCTGCTAAGCGATGAGCAATCTCGACCACTGCGCGTTCAGCATTGCCAAAAAGTAACAAATCACATTTGCTATCGGTTACCACTGAACGGCGCACTTTATCAGACCAGTAGTCGTAATGAGCAATGCGTCGCAATGAACCTTCAATACCACCCAAAATGATCGGCACATCTTTATAGGCTTCTTTACAGCGTTGGGTATATACGATTGCAGCACGATCAGGCCGCTTGCCACCTACATCACCCGCCGTGTACGCATCATCGCTGCGCATTTTGCGATCGGCTGTGTAGCGATTGATCATTGAATCCATATTGCCTGACGTGACGCCAAAAAAGAGATTTGGCTTACCCAAAACCTTAAAGGGATCGGCGCTTTGCCAATCTGGCTGAGCGATAATGCCAACTCTGAACCCTTGGTTTTCTAACATTCGACCAATAACAGCCATACCGAAGCTTGGATGATCAACGTAGGCGTCACCCGTCACAATAATGATGTCACAGCTGTCCCAGCCGAGTTGAGTCATTTCGTCTCGGCTCATTGGCAAAAACGGAGCGACACCAAAGCGCGCCGCCCAGAACTTACGATAGCTGTTCAGGGGCTTGGCGTGACGAGGAAAAAGGGATACATCTGCGAAATGAGTCATAGGGCATATTGTAACGAATGGTAGGTGAGTTATCGTTATTAATACAACAAAGCACCTTGGTTTTAAAGAAAAAACTTAACCCTTCCTTAATCAACCGTAATTGGCTCAAAAAACCCGATAAAACCCTTCAATAAAGCTGTATATTAAAGTTAATAATTGCCAAATGAATACATGCCAAATAAACCAGCCAATCGTCTCGAAAGTTTGACCCCAGGTGAGATTTCCGCCGTGATTCAAATGGCTTGGGAAGATCGAACCACATTCGAGACTATATTGGAACGCACTGGTTTGAGCGAACCCGATGTGGTGAAGCTTATGCGCGCTGAGCTTAAATTAAGCTCATTCAAAATGTGGCGCGCTCGTATGACGGGCCGCACAACCAAACATCGTGCTTTAAGAAGCAAAGAAATGAAGTTCGACGATCATGACATTGCTGACCATAGGCGTGCCAATTGTTAAAATGTGGATCTGATAACCTAGTCACATGACTATTAAACGCCCGACCATTCAACCTTCAACACACCCAGCGACCGATGCAGACAAAACCTTAAAGGTTGAGTTTTTATTGATTGGTGGCGGTTTGGCTTCAGCCAATGCGGCTCAAACGCTTCGACAAGAAGGGGCTGAGGGAAGCATACTGATTATCGGTGAGGAAGCACTTGCGCCCTATCACAGGCCACCATTATCTAAGCAATCAAGTCAAACTGAAAAAACGATCGCACCCCGTTTCGTTTTAGACGCCAACACATGCCAAGAACTTGCTATCGACCTGAAGTTGTCAAGTACTGTCTCTGCCTTCGATTCTCAACAAAAAGTCATTACGCTTGGTTCAGGTGAGAATATTAAATATGATAAAGCGTTAATTGCCACCGGTGCCTCACCGACGCCGTTAAACATACAGGGTACAGACTTAACGGGTGTGCATTACTTACGTACCTTCGAAAATGCTTTAGCTATCAGGGTAGATGCTCAACACGCTAAGCATGCGGTCGTCATTGGTGGCGGCTTTATTGGTTTGGAAGTGGTTAGCCTGCTGGTAGCACAAGGTATTGCTGTCACGCTGATCGAATCACGTGCCCTACTTTATAAGCTACACGCCGACAACATATCGCGCTTTGTTGAAACGATCTTAGATCAACACCAAGTCAAATATATTTTAGATGATGCCCCTGTTTCTATCGAGGGCGGCAGACGTGTCACGGCCGTTCGTACAGCCAATGGTCAAACCTTGCCGTGTGACATGGTCGTAATTGGCGCGGGCGTCACACCCCGCACCGAGTTTTTACGGTCAACCGATATTGCCTGCCGCGATGGCATTTTAGTAAACGAATATTTGCAAACGAGTAACCCATGCGTCTACGCTGCGGGTGATGTTGCTAACGCTTACCACCCCCTATTTAAACAATATTTTCGGGTTGAGCATTGGGACAACGCCATTAAGCAAGGCCGCCTTGCAGCACGTAATATGCTTGGAAGACGTGAGCCCCTCTCAGCAGTAAGCTACTTTTATAGCCATATTTTTGACAAAAGTTTCAACTTAGTGGGTTTCCCAACACCCCGTTGCGAAAAAATTGATCGAGGTTCACTAGAGACTGGGCAATTTGAGTCTATTTATCTAAAGAATCAGGTACCTTGTGCGTTTTTTACGTTGGGTCAATCAGTTAACACGCGAGTCGCGGAAGATCTCATTCGCAACCATGTCAATTTGGGGCGAGTTAAATCTTCGTTAAGTGACATTAAGTTTTCTTTATCTGACATACCTGCTCAAGTCTTATTTATTTTGCAAGGTGGCGGAGCCTTCGGTGCCTTTGAGTGCGGTGCGATCCAAGCGCTACAGGGTCGAGGCGTGACACCTGACGTGGTCGCAGGGGTTTCTATCGGCGCTTTTAATGGTGCCATTATGGCTGGCAACCCTGACAACCCAGCTGAGGCACTTGAGGCTTTTTGGCAAGAGCTCGCTACTGATACCGCTTTCACAAACGATGAGGCAACACGTCGCTTAATGGCCAGCCAACAAATCGCCATGTTTGGTTTGCCAGGTTTTTTTGAACCGAGATGGCTCAACCCTTGGCAACACTTTGTGCAGTCACCAACAGATTGGCTCAGTCTGTATGATTTTTCTGCGGCAAGCACACTCTTGAGCAAATACGTTGACTTCACCTCACTTAAAAATAGCCCTATTCGTTTGATGGTGACGGCTGTTGACGTGCAAACCAGTGAAGTCGTGTTGTTTGATAGTTATTTAGATGAGCTGACGGTCGACCACATCATGGCCAGTGGTAGTTTGCCGCCCGCTTTTCCATGGGTGACTATTGACGGTCGTCATTATTGGGACGCTGGCATTGTGAGCAACTCGCCATTACAACCCGTGCTTGATCGTGTCGGTGCAAACGGCAAACACATTTATATGATTGATTTATTTCCAGGCCATCGTGAAAAATTGCCTGAATCACTACTTGAGGTCAGTGCAAGACGCGAAGAAATTATCTTCTCTGACCGACTCAAACATAATGACAACCAGCATGATTTAATTGCCAATTACCACCAATTGGTCACTGAGCTCATGACCCAATTACCCAAAGAAAGCGCCCGACATTTGTCACGTGAACCCCTTTACATGCAGTTGATGGGAAACGCCATGCCCAATAAAAGCATTCGTATCACGCGCCACACTGACCCTGACCACCCTGCCCCCAAAGCCTACGATTTTTCAAGAGCAACCATTGCGCAGCTAATTGAAGATGGCCGTCTAACGGTAGACGAAGTGCTGGGGCCAAAGGCATAACGAAAAAACTCATGACAAATTTACCCCTTCACCAACTCAGCATGACGGTGCTCATGACCCCAGACACGGCTAACTTTTCTGGCAACGTATATGGCGGCAGTATTTTAAAAATGCTTGATGAGGTCGCCTATGCGTGTGCAAGCCGTTATGCCAGACAATATGTCGTCACGTTGAACGTCGAAAATGTGACGTTTCGTGAACCCATTCATGTGGGTGAGCTCGTCACCTTTTTAGCAAGTGTTAACTTAACTGGCCGAACTTCTATGGAAATTGGCATCAAAGTTGTTGCTGAAAATATTCGCACACAGGTCACGCGACACGTCAATAGCTGTTTCTTCACGATGGTGGCTGTTGATGACGATAAAAAACCAATAGTCGTGCCCGAACTAATACCTAAGACCGAAGATGAACTGCGCCGCCACCTCGCTGCTCTGAAGCGACGTGCTCAAAGAAGCGGTGCTTAGCGAAGTCAATTTGAATTCACTCTGATGCATACAGGTTTTAGGATGTCAGGCCACAAAACCAAACTTTGAATTTCAAAACCAAAGAAACAGTCTTTATGATCTCGTTGTAACGGATCATCGACGCGCAAATTATAAATTTTATGAGGCGCTCAGAACACTCAGGCTTACGAGCGATAAGACGGTTGATATCAGCACAGCCTTTGCAATCGACTCAGACTTAACGTTGTATTGCAAAGCAATCACAAAAGGCATTGCACCACAAGGGCCAGCCGCGACCAAATAGGCCATCGTTTGCCAGTCGGGTTTCATCAATAAAGCACCGCCCATCAACGTCATTACAAAAAATAATGCTGGGTGAATAATGAGCTTTGAGCCAATCGCCAACCATGCTGGGCCACCCAGTGGGCGAAGGGGTTGGTTGCCAAGTATGACGCCTAACGCAAACAGAGCGGCGGGCGGGGCGGCGCCCCCTATAAATTGGGTATAAGTGTAAACACCTGAGGGTAAGTTGTTTGCAAATGCGCCCGAAACAATGCCCAATACGGAAGCAATAACCATGGGGTTTTTTGAAAGCATGAGCGCTACTTTTTTTGGACTAAACGCACCCACCTTTTTTGATTCAAAAGCCCGTATAAAGTCCATTAAAAATATGGTGAGACAGAAAACAATGATGTCAACGAACACAATGGCTGCAATCGGTTCAGACGCTTGAACGCCGTACAAACTACGTGCAATAGGCAAGACAAGCATCAAGTGATTCACAAACCCAGCTGCCATACCAATTAGTATGGATTCCCCAAGAGATCGCTTAAATACTCGGTAGGTAATAAGGGCCACACCGCCATAAACCAAAAACTCAGTAAAAAGATAAGCATTGACTGTGGGCCAATCAATCAGATGCAACGGAACCTTGCGAACCAGATCAAAAATCAGAGCGGGCATGGCAACATAAAAAACAAACCGATTAATACCCTGCGCGCTTGAAACATCAAAAAAATTGCAGCGCCTCATGACATAACCTATTAACATCACCATAAAAATGGGTAGTATCGGGTCATGCAGGCTAGAAAGAATACTCACGCGTTGTTATTTTTAATTATCGCTACGTGTAGGCACAAAAATTTCTGATTGCTTGACTAATCGAGATCACCTGCTCGTTAGACAGCTGGCATTGGTTCCGTGTATATATTATATATAACCGCTCGCTTAGCCAACCCTTCAAAGATCTACGGGCTAAACGACTGGCTAAATATAAGCGTGCACAACGAGCTATGCACGGCAGTTCGCCCAAAACTCAGAGCTATTTAGTTGAAGAGAAATCAATATGAAAGACAACAAGTTTGGCATGCTGCTATGTTTTGTATGTGGTTTACTTGACGCCACCTGTTTTGTCGCACTGGGTGGCACCTTTGTTGGGCTTATGACCGGTAACTTAATTTTGATGGGGGTAACAATCGGGGGTGGTGCGGGCGGCGTGAGCCCTGCAGTCTTTCTGTACCCCTTGAGTGGGTATGCTATCGGGGCATTGATGGCTGGTCTGCTCTTTAAAGTTCGCGAGCCAAGTCAGGCCGAACGCGGGGGGCTATGGCTGGCCTGGCTATTGCTTTTGATTGTCACGCTTTGTGTATGGTTGTTGACTGTTAACGCAAACACTGTTGCCGGTTGGGTGGTGGTCACATTAACAGCACTTTACATGGGGTTTCAAAGTGCCGTGCTGTACCTCTCAAAACGGGTGACCATTACGACCAACGTGATGACATCAACACTAACCAGTTTTTTGGCAGACTACCCTTTGCAGGCAGTTGCTAAAGAGGTGTCTTGGCATAAATTCTTTGCATTAATCGGTTTCTTGCTCGGCGCGATCGCCGGTGCGCTCATGGCTTCGACAGACCTTCGCTATGCCTTTACATTGGCTGTCATGGTCGCTTTAATCGCCATAGCAGGCATGGTCAAACCAGAGACCCACCCTAGGGGTTGATCAAACACAAGTCGCACCGGATCAGCGCACAAGCACATGAGCGAATAATGTTGTTAAATGTGTCTATATTGAAGCCAAAAATCTGTAAACCTCAAGTTGTTACATCATCACACCATGTCAAAAACCCAACTCTACTTCACCGCGGCGCTCTACAAATTTGTTGACTTGCCTGATTTCGTTGGGCTAAAAGCCCCCCTTCAAGCCTATTGTGAGCAGCACGGCGTCAAGGGCACGCTGTTGCTCGCGCACGAAGGCATCAACGGCACCATTGCGGGGCCTGAACACGGGGTGCGCGCGGTGCTGGCATTTTTGCGCGCCGACCCACGCTTGTCTAAGTTGCCACATAAAGAATCATGGAGCGACAAGCCGCCATTCAACCGCATGAAGGTCAAGCTAAAAAAAGAAATCGTCACCCTGCGCGTGCCCGGGCTCGACCCGAACAAGACCGTGGGCCAATATGTTAAAGCCACAGATTGGAACGCATTAATTACTGATCCTGAAGTGGTAGTGATCGACACCCGAAACGATTATGAAGTGGCCATTGGCACCTTCGAAGGGGCAATCAACCCCAACATCAAAAACTTTGTGCAATTGCCTGCCTGGCTCGACGCACAAGAAAACTTAAAGGGTGAAGCCGCTAAAAAAACCAAAGTGGCTATGTTTTGCACAGGGGGTATTCGCTGCGAGAAATCAACTGCTCTGATGAAAATGAGGGGTATTGACGAGGTCTACCACCTTGAAGGCGGCATTCTTAAATACTTGGAAGAAATTTCACCCGAACAAAGCACATGGCAGGGTGAGTGCTTTGTCTTTGATGAGCGAGTCAGTGTTGACCACAGCCTGAACGTGGGCAGCCACGAACTTTGTCGCTCTTGCCGCTGGCCCCTAAGCGAGACCGATAAACAGTCACCACATTACGTCTTGGGGGTAAGCTGTGCGCACTGCCACGACCAACGCACACCTGAACAAAAAACCCATATGGCCGAACGCCAGCGCCAAGTGGAATTGGCCGATGCAAGGGGTGTAGCGCATGTGGGGGCAAAGATGCGGACGGTATAACGAAACAAAGATCTCGGTTCTATTTAATACTTTAACTAGGCTATGCAAATGGTATTGAATCGCTTAGCCTTTTGGCTTAAAACGACAGCGGCATTTGCTTTGTGTCTATGGATAGGCTTTGAGTTATCGATACCAATGGTCTCAAGCGCTGCGATCACTATTGCAATTTTAGTCGACCCAGATTCAGGGGCTGTTTTTTCAAAGAGCAAATGGCGATTTATCGGTACGATATTAGGTGGTGTCGTTTTTTTGCTTTTCGCGATTGCTTTTGTTCAGGCACCATGGCTTTTAATTTTAGGTTTGGCTGTCTGGACCGGTATTTGCTATTACACAAGCAAACATTACCGTTATTTTCAAGCATATGGTTCATTACTGGCAGGGTATACCGCAACGATCTTGCTCACCACAATGGGTCCAAGTGAAAACTATTTATTGACGACTATCGAGCGGGTAACAGAGATATGCCTCGGCGTGGCATGCGTTGCACTGGTCTTTGGGTTGACCCACGTGCGCAAAGGCCTTGCAAGACTCGAGCCTGAAATGCATTTACAAGCCCGCCGCATCTTTGATATGGCGACAGCGCTTGCTACCCAACCCACTGCTGAATCGCAGGCGCGATTGATTCGGCTGTGGGTCAGGCAAACAGACAGCTTACAACGAAGGCTACTGATGCTGGGTGAAGAGGAAGCAATTTACGCAAAACAAGCCAAAAGCATCAGTTTGGCAATGATGGACTTGTTTACCCCTATCGCCCAGTTCAACGAAAACTTTACAGTACTTGCAAATCATTCAGATAACCCTGCCTGTCGAAAGGCTCGAGATGCGGTGCTGAATTGTTTAGATGCGATTTTGCCCAATACCAGTGCCCAGACCGTTAGTCAGACCATTAAAGACTATCTGCCCGAATTGCGCGAACCCCTGGAAACAGCTGCAGCTGAAATCAAAGATGCAGAGCAACGCGCCAAAGTCAGTGCGATTTTTTTGTCGCTACAAAGTTTGCTTGATAGCATTTTTGTATACCGAAGTGCACGCCATGATCCGGCCACATACCCTATAAGAAATTATGGCAAGTTAGTAGAGCAACAAGTAGTCATAACTGACGCGGTGGGTGTCTCAATAGGCTACCTTCTCGTCAGTCTGTTTTGGGTAGGCTCAGCGTGGACCTATGGCGGACATGTTTTGTACAAATTTTTAACTATTTCAATGCTGCAACTCGCAACCGATCGGCCTCTTTTAAATATCATTGACATGCTCAAGGGATTTATATTGGCTTTTATAGTTATCTTTTTCATGAAGTTTTGGGCTTTTCCAATGGGCGAAGATTTTTTGTCTTTAATCTTTTGGCTCGGCCTAGGTCTTTTACCTGGATGTTGGCTCAAGGCCGGGCCTCAAACAACAGTTATGGGTACGGGGTACCTTTTGTTCACGGGAAACCTTTTAGGTGTCACTAATAATATGGTTTACGACGTGGTTGACTTTATGAACATTGCAATGGCATTGGTTATAAGTCTTCTTTGTGCGTTGGCTTTAACGGCAGTGCTACATCCCAGACGCGCTGAAAAGAGACTCGATTTGCTGGTAAGACGAGCGCTTGATGATTTTGACGCCACGCTTTGGGCAGTGTGGCAAGCGGTAGTTGTCAACAAAGATGGCCGTTCTTTCATGCTGCCTGTTTTAAATTAATAGATTCATTGATGTGCTCTTTTGGTGGGTTAAGCCAGACTTCATTAATGGGTTGCCAATTGCGAGTTGACCGATTGTTCCAACGTTTAGGCA
>CAMCYB010000045.1 GCA_945883615.1 Bordetella parapertussis
TCAGCTTTGGAAGGTTCACGAGGCTCATCTGCTCGATGAGCGCACTGGCCAGACGCACGTGATGCAAATGAATGCGCGCGAACTGGGAAATTCAGAACTGATTGATCTTCTGGAGCCCGTTTGTACGCACTAAATGGCAGAAGTCAGGAGAACAACGCTTTCGTTTGCCCATGCTGCCGGGTCAACGCAGTTTGAACCTTTCAAACGCCGTAGCTATTACCGTTTTTGAGGCGTGGCGGCAAGTTGGTTATCTCGGTGCGGCCGACAAACCCCCATCTCGACGCGTTTAATCGTTTAATTCGCTTGTGACAAACTGTTAATTTTGTTGCGCCACTGAACCGTTTCAAGCTCAATACGATTTGAAAGTGCATGAGGGGTTGATCTTTGCGGTGTGAAATAGAGTGCCTGAAACTTTTGTTGAATGGTAGGCTCAGCTAATAACGTTTGAATGGCTTCGTTCAGTTGATTCACTATGCGTGTAGGCGTACCGGCTGGGGCAAGTATGGCGTGCCATACTTGTGTGTCAAGGGTGGGGTAACCGAGAGCGGTAAAAGTGGGTATTGAGTCAAGGGTAGGCAAATCGTATGAGTTGGCTTTTACTGTTGATGTGGTGGCAAGCACTTTCAATTTATTTTGTTGTCGTTGTGCCTCGACAACGCCAGGTTCGAGCAAGGCAATTTGAATTTGATTATCTAGTAATGCCGACATAATTTGCTGTGAGCTTAAATAGGGCACTTGCATGAGATCAGTTTTCGTGGCTTGCATAAACATGCGGGCGACCATGGCAGACGCACTTCCTAAACCATCAGAACCCACATTAAACTTACCGGGTGTTTCTTGTAGCTTTTTGATTAAACCTGCAAGGCTTTCAACGCCCCATTCTTGATTAATGACTAAGATCTGCGGGGTGTAAGCGATTAGGCTTATGGGTGAAAGGTCTCGCCACGGAAAATTACGCCCACGAACTGAGTGCACATTGGGTTCGATAACTAAAGGGCCATTTGAGGTGTAGAGCAAACTGTAGCCATCACCTTTTTGCTTAATGGCGTAAGCAGTGCCGACATGCCCTGATTCGCTTGGCATGTTTTCAATAACAATTTTTTGACCTAAAAGTTGACTGAGTGGCGGCGCCACGGTTCTCGCCATCGTATCGGTCACAGAGCCTATTGCAGCGGGCACGATGAGTTTGATGGGTTTTTCATTGGGCCAAGCTGCTTGAGCGGGTGACAGCCAAGTCACCATTAAACATGCAAAAACGATTGCTGATTGTTTGAAGTTGAAATGTTTTTGAAAGAAGTGCATCGGTGACAAAAGATAAGGTTATTCAGATTTTGCTTCGCGGGCGAGCAATTGCGAAACCGCTTGTTTCACCGACACATGATGAAATAAAACCTGACAAACCGCGTCAGTAATGGGCATGTCAACCCCTAACGACTTGGCACGAATGGCTACGGCTTGCGCACATCGCACACCTTCGGCGGTGAGCCCGCTTGCTAAAATATCAGGCAAGCTTTGCCCTTTACCGAGCGCTAAACCGACTTGTCGATTACGAGATAGCTCGCCAGTGGCTGTTAGCACTAAATCACCTAAACCGGTCAACCCAGAAAACGTGGCGGCATCAGCGCCTATTTTGACGCCAAACCGCGTCATTTCAGCCAAACCTCGGGTAATTAATGCTGCGCGGGCATTGTTACCCAGCGCCAACCCATCTGCAATACCGCACGCGATCGCCATAATATTTTTTAGTGCACCACCGACTTCAACACCAACGACGTCAGCCGTTGCGTAAATACGCATTGGGTCATGGTGAAAAACCTCACGCACCAAAGCGCGTAACGACGCATCGACACTTGCGATTGTGAGTGCGACGGGCAAGCCCAGCGCCACCTCTTTTGCGAAAGAAGGGCCCGACAACACACCTAAAGAATAATGGGCTGAAGCCCCTAATGCTTGAGCCACGATTTCGTGGGGTAATTGACCGGTATGGGGGTCTAAGCCTTTACAGGTCCAGATAATTGATGTTTTAGGTTGTGTGGCGGTCTGGTTTGAAACATGAAAGTGTTGCGATAAATGATTGCACATGTAGCGCAGACCAATGACCGGCGTACCCAAAATAATAATTGCCGGTATTTGAGTCGATTGTGTCGTGCCAAACTCTATTGCTTGCGTGATGTCAGCGGTATATTGAATGGAAGCGGGTAAATCTAGACCGGGTAAATAACGCACATTACGGCGGTGGGCAGACATTGACTGAATTAAATCAATGTCACGCGCCCACAAGCACACATCATGGTGAGTTGCTGCCGCAGCGGCCAGCGCCGTACCCCAAGCACCCGCGCCGAGCACTGAAACGCGTATGCGGGGTTGTGAGGCATGCACAATCAAATCGAGGTTACTGACGCGTCATGCTGGGCGGTAAGATCAACCCAGATTCGTTTGATTGACCGTTTGGTGAAACGGCTGCAGGTTGACCCTGTTCAGCTAAGCGCTGTTCGTAAAGCCCTTGAAAGTTAATGTCAGCTAAATGCAAAGGGGGAAGCGATGTGCGCGTGATGGCATCTGCCACGTTTGAACGCAGGTAAGGGTAGAGCATGGTGGGGCAAACAATGCCTAGAATAGGGTCAATTTGCTCGGCAGGCATGTTGGCCAGCTCGAAAATGCCCCCTTGAGTCGCTTCAACTAAATAAACCACTTTTTCTTCAATTTTAGTTGTGACCGTTACCGTGATGGTGACTTCAAAAAACGTATCAGCTAAACGTTGCCCGCCAACCCCGACATTGATGCTGACGGTTGGCGCCTCTTGTTCGAGAAAAGTTTGTGGTGCGTTGGGCATTTCAACTGACAGATCTTTTAAGTAAACACGTTGTAAGTTGAAAGCGGGTGTTTGTTCGTTTTGAGCAGCTTGAGCTTGTTGTTCAGACATAAAAATTCCAGAAAAGGGCTTAAATTTAACGAAATGTGCAGTGCTTATTGTTCATGCAGTGCTTATTGTTCACTCAGCAGGGGTATCAAGCCACCTGCTTTATCAAGTGCAGCCAAGTCATCATAACCGCCGACATGGGTATCGCCGATGTAAATTTGTGGCACCGAACGGCGTTGTGTACGGCTCATCATGAGTTCCCGTTGTGAAGGGTCAAGGTCGATGCGAACCTTTTCAATATGGCTCACCCCGCGTTGTTTAAGCAAGTGTTCCGCTCGAACACAGTAGGGGCAAATAGCCGTGCAATACATTAATACAGGTTTCATTTTGATCTCAGCGCTTAGTTGACAGGGGCAAACCGGCTTGTGCCCAGGCGTTAATGCCGCCTTGCATGACAAAAACCTGTTCAAAACCCATTTTACGGAGCTTGGCCGCAACACCGAAAGCGGTTTGACCTCTATCGCAAGCCAAAATAATAGGGCGCCCTTTGGGCAGGCTAGGGCCTTTAGTGGGTAGGTCGGCGACAGGCAAGTTACGCGAGTCTGCAACATGGCCATTTTGATAGGTTGCTAACGGACGAATATCAATAACCATACCGTTTTGATGATTCATCATTTGAATAACTTGAGCAGTACTCAAAGCTTTGCCGCCTCGGCTTTGTTGAATGAAGGGCCACAGTAACAATAAGCCAGAACTCACTGCAATACCGACTAAAAGCAGATTGTTTGTTTCAAGAAAAAAATTCACAGTTTTTGACCTATTTTTAGACGTCCAGACAGGACATTAAGAACAATTATAAAATGCTTGTACACATTGGCTCTTAAATACTGATAATTATGTTCACACTCGTCTTAATGCGCCATGGCGAAAGCCAATGGAATCTTGAAAATCGCTTCACAGGTTGGACAGATATTGACTTAACTGAATTGGGTCGTCAGCAGGCCCAGCAGGCAGGCATTTTACTCAAAGAAAAAGGGTTTACTTTTGACATTGCCTTTTCCTCAGTATTAAAGCGCGCCATTCGTACACTTTGGACAACGCTTGACGCGATGGACTTGATGTACATTCCCATACACAACAATTGGCGCCTCAATGAACGCCATTACGGCAATTTGCAGGGTCTAAATAAGGCTGAAACGGCTGCTGAATTTGGCGATGAACAGGTTTTAATCTGGCGTCGTGCCTATGCCATTGCACCAGAGCCGCTTTCGTTAAATGATCCCCGCCACCCAAGGTTTGACGTGCGGTATAGCCGTTTAACGTCTGAGCAATTGCCCGCAACAGAGTGCTTGCAAGACACGGTTACACGTGTTTTGCCCTTTTGGAACGAAACCATTGCCCCCTCAATTCGTGCCGGACGCAAGGTATTGATCGCGGCGCATGGGAATAGCTTACGCGCCTTAATTAAGCATTTAGATCAAATTTCAGAGGAAGATATTGTTGAATTGAATATTCCAACTGGGCAACCATTGGTTTATACGCTTGACGAGAATCTCAAACCCATTAGTCGGGCATATTTGGCTGACCCGGCTACGATTGCCTCTGCTCAAGCTGCTGTGGCTGCTCAAGGTAAGGCTAAGGTTTAATTGATGTTGCGGCTGAGCGCGTGGGGTTTGATCTGGTGTTTAACAATAAGCCCTGTGTTTGCTCAAGATAAATCAACTGCACAAATATTAGATGCTCGTAAAAAAACACTTGATAATGATCGAGAGTCGCTGCGTTTACGCATTCAATCTATGCAAATGCAGCTTGAAACGCGAGATGTGGCAAGTCAACAAGCCGCTGATCAGTTGAAAATTTCAGAAGCCGCCATTTCTAAAATAATTAGGCAGATCAAATTACTTGAAGTTGATCTTAAAAAGTCTCAAGAACAGCTTAAAACCCTAACCACCGAGGTTCAGGCACAACGCAAAGTGATGTTGCTCAGTCGTGATCGACTGGCTGCTCAACTTAGAGCGCAATACAGTAGCGGTTTATCACCCTGGAGTGCACTTTTGGCGGGTGAAAACCCGCAAGCGCTTGGGCGCGAGTTAGGGTACCTAGATTATGTTGCCCGGGCAAGAACAGAGGCCATTCAAACATTAACCAACGATGTGGCACGTTTAAATGATTTAGAGCAAGCTGAAAAAAAACGTCGCGATCATATTGAAAGTAATGTCAAAGAAACCGATAGCCAGAAACAAGCCCTAGTCAAGCAACGTAAAGAAAGGTCGAATGTCTTAGCGCGTATTGAAGACGACATTCGTTTGCAAAAAGCAGAAATGAGCCGCTTAGGGCAAAATGAAAAACGCCTCAGCGACTTGGTCGAGGGGCTCGAATTGCAATTACAGGCGCAACGACAAGCTGAAAAACAAGCCGCTGTTGCTGCGAAAGAGGCGGCCCGTCAAGCTGAGGCAGTGCAAACACGTCAACAAGCAGAGCTTGACCAACGCAATCTTCAAATTGCGCGTGAGCAAAACAAAAAACAGCCTTCCGTTGCCGATCAATTTACAGACGAGCAATCAGAGCCTAATCTTGACTCTAGCGAAAAAAGTGATCAACTTTTAGCTAAAGACCAGACGATTGACCAAGAAAGAGAGGTTCAACAAGTTAAAGTTCAACGTGCACAAACGCGCGCTGAGCAAGAAAAATTGGCATTGGCTCGACAGCAGGCTGTTTTGTCAACATTGCCAGATGGTGGCGGTATAAAGCGCGGTATGAAGCCCCCCGTTCCGGGGAAGGTTTTGGCGCGCTTTGGAACCAATCGGCCTGATGGCGGAACATGGCGAGGTTTGTTACTAACGGCTGATGAAGGTGCTCCTGTGCACGCTGTTGCACCCGGCACAGTGGTTTATTCAACTTGGCTACGTGGTTTTGGCAACCTTCTCTTTATTGACCATGGCGACGAATTTTTAACGATTTATGCTTTTAACCAAAGTCTGCTTAAACAAGTTGGCGATGTGGTTAAAAAAGGGGAAACCATAGCGTTAGCGGGGAATACAGGCGGCCAGCTTGAATCAGCCCTATACTTCGAGATAAGACACAAAGGAGCACCCATTGACCCTTTGCTATATATTAGTTATTGATTAGTTATTGAAATGAGGCGTTAAGCCTCAAAACATGGGTTTTAACCCTTCCGAAATGGAATTTGCATGCGCGTCACTCGTCTTCGTAATGTCGGTTTAATCTGCTCAGGCCTCGTGGCCGGGGTGTTGTTGAGTATTGGTATTTCAGCCGTCGCTCAACGCACCACATCGCCGCTCCCATTAGATGAACTCAGGCAGTTTTCAAATGTCTTCGCAGCAATTAAAAATAACTATGTTGAAGATGTGCCTGATTCAAAGCTTATAAATGGTGCCATCGCAGGCATGTTGGCTGACCTTGATCCCCACTCTGCTTATTTAGATGCCGCAGCATTTAAAGAAATGCAAACCGCTACCCAAGGTGAGTTTGGTGGTTTGGGTATAGAAATTGGTACTGAAGACGGTTTTGTTAAAGTCATTTCGCCAATCGAAGACACCCCCGCCACGCGTGCAGGTATGCAAGCAGGCGACTTAATTATTAAAATTAACGATGCGTCAACCAAAGGTATGTCATTAACTGACACGGTTGGTTTAATGCGTGGCCCTGTCAAAACGCCCATTACCTTAACTGTCGTACGTCAAGGTGCGCAACAGCCCATCGTGGTTAATTTAGTTCGAGATGTGATTAAAGTACGTAGTGTGCGCAGCAAAATGTTGCCTAACGACATTGGTTATGTGCGCATTGCCCAATTTCAAGAACGCACGGGTGCTGACTTAGTTAAACACTTGCGCGAACTCAGCGCGACCAAATCGCCACGTGGTTTGATACTTGATTTGCGCAATGATCCCGGTGGTTTATTAACGGGTGCAATCGGCGTGTCGGCAGCCTTTTTAAAGCCTGATGTATTGGTTGTATCAACTGATGGTCGTGTGCCAGAAGCGCGTCACAAATATTTAGCTAACCCTGTTGATTATGCGCGTGGTGAAAGCGACTACCTGAATAATTTGCCAGCATGGGCAAAAACAGTACCCATGGTCGTTTTGGTGAATTCAGGCTCAGCTTCGGCTTCTGAAATTGTGGCGGGGGCTTTGCAAGATCATAAGCGCGCCACCATTATGGGCAATCAAACATTTGGTAAGGGTTCAGTGCAAGTGATTTTGCCGATCTCTCAAGATACAGCAATTAAAATCACGACCTCACGTTATTTCACACCGAGCGGTCGTTCCATTCAGGCTTTGGGTGTAACGCCTGATCTGATGGTTACTGACACAGCGAAGGGTGATTTGTTTACTATTGTTCGTGAAGTTGACCTGCAAAAACATTTGACCAATGGTCAAGGTAAAGAATCTGATTCAAAAACTGAAGACATCACGATTGTTGAAGAGGTACCTGCAAAAGGTGATGATGTGCCTAAACCCTTTAAGTTTGGCGAGGCTGATGATTTTCAACTTGATCAGGCAGTCAATTTCTTGCTAGGTAAAACAGTCAACCGTGGCCCTATTAAACCGCGTAAAACAGCCTCGGCAACGCCAGCAGATATGTCAGCTAAACCAGCTCAAACGACGCAGCCTACAACAAAAGAAAAGCCCGCTAAACCCTAATGCAAGACGAACAATTGTTGCGTTATGCGCGACATATTTTACTAAACGACCTAGGTATTGAAGGCCAAGAACGGTTGCTTGCGAGTAAAGTGTTGATCGTTGGGGCGGGCGGTTTAGGTTCCCCTGTTTGTTTATATTTAGCTTCTGCAGGGGTAGGCCATATCACGATCGCTGACGCTGACACAGTTGATTTAAGCAATCTTCAGCGGCAAATTATGCATACCAATGACCGGGTGGGCCAACTTAAAGTTGAGTCAGCGCAGCAGGCAATGCAACAAATCAACCCTCAAGTTGTTGTGACAACCATACCGCATCGCTTAGACGAAAAGACGTTAGTGCGTGCCATGCAGACGGTTGATTTGGTGATTGATTGCTGCGATAACTTTGCCACACGTCATGCCATTAATCGTGCTTGTGTTGCCACAAAAAAGCCGTTGATATCTGGCGCAGCAATTGGTTATGAAGGCCAAGTCTGCGTCTATGATTCACGCATACCCCAGAGCCCTTGTTACCATTGCTTGTTCCCCGAGGTACCCGGCGCACCTGAACTTAATTGCGCCACCACTGGGGTTTTTGCACCCTTGGTCGGCATGGTCGGTAGCCTTCAGGCCGCTGAGGCAATTAAAATGCTCACGGGTGTGGGTGATGCGTTGTTAGGGCGCCTGGTGATGTTCGATGCACGTCATATGCGGTGGCATGAAGTTCGGGTGCCCCATGACCCCGATTGTTCTGTTTGCGGGCATTAACTGCTCGCAGGTATAGCAGGCCTTGTCGGGTTAAAAGTTTTCGTTAATTATTTAACTCTCTTTTACTCAGTAATAAATCACTTACTTTTTTTATACGCATATCAACAAAGAGCGAACGCCCGCGAGCATATTTTGCGAAAGGTGTACCTGGGTGATAGACGTGAACGGTTCTCATGCCCGCGATACGTGCCCCTTTAAGATTTTCAAGAGTGTCTTCAATTAATACGGTACGACGCGCCGTCACACCCTCGCAGGCCACAATATGACGCATCATGGCAACAGAGGGTTTAGGCCGATATTGACCGTGTAATTTTAAATGCTCAATCGCCCAAATCGCATCAAACAAATGATGCATACGTAAATGCTTCAGCACGGCCGTTGCATAATGTAAGGGGGCGTTCGTGACTAACACTTTACGCCCAGATAATTGCGCTAATTTACGATGAATGCCGCGTTCAGCCTGAACGAGAGATCTGACATCAAAGTCGTGACTGCGTTTTAAAAAAACATGTGGATCAACCCCGTGATGTTTCACCATGCCGATGACCGTCGCACCATAACGCTTCCAGTAGGTTTGCCGAAGGTGTTGTGCTTGCTCGTCGTTGACATTGAGCGCTTCTTTGACAGCCACTGTCATACCAGCACTGATATGCGTGAAAATTCGGTGTGAAGTATTGTGTAGTGTGTTGTCGAGATCAAAAAGCCATACCGGTTCATTCGGTCTATGAGCCCGGTGATGATGAATACGTGCACGCTTGAGGCGTGCGTTTTTTGGTCTCATCGCGACGAGATCATGGTACCAACGCCCTGGTCGGTTAGCACTTCAAGCAATAAACAGTGGGGAACACGACCATCAACAATATGAACAGATTTAACGCCATTGCGCGCCGCATCGAGTGCTGAGCTAATTTTGGGCAACATACCCCCAGAAATCGTACCATCTGCAAACAAGGTATCAATTGTTTTAGCAGAAAGTTCACGAAGCAGATTACCGTCTTTATCAAGTACACCCGGTGTATTCGTTAGCATCAGTAATTTTTCAGCAGCCAGTACTTCAGCCATTTTGCCAGCCACCACATCAGCGTTAATGTTGTAGGCTAAGCCATCTTCACCAAAACCAATCGGAGAGATCACGGGTATAAATTGATCGTCTTGCAACGCTTTAACAACGGCCGGATCAACTTGGGTGATGTCACCTACCATGCCAATATCATAGGGCGCATTGGCATCTTTATCATTTGCCATGAGCTTTTTCTTGGCGCGAATTAAACCCCCATCTTTGCCCGTCAAACCCACTGCTTTACCGCCGGCCTCGTTGATCATCATGACGATATCTTGTTGAACCTGCCCCCCTAGAACCCATTCAACGACTTCCATGGTTTCAGCATCGGTGACTCGCATGCCTTGTATAAAGGTGCCCTGCTTACCTAAACGTTTAAGCGCCTCGTCAATTTGTGGGCCCCCACCGTGCACCACAACCGGATTCAAACCAATTAGCTTGAGCAAGACGACATCGTGCGCAAAACTACGCTGTAAAACAGACTCGGTCATGGCATTGCCACCGTATTTAATCACAATGGTTTTGCCATGAAAGCGTCGTATATAAGGCAATGACTCGGACAGCACTTGTGAAACGATACGAGGGTCAAGCCGTGATGAATCAGTAGATGTGGTCATGAAAGGGTGATCAAGTCAAGGTGTGAGTGGAGGGTTAACGAATATGTTGAAAGCAAGTGAGTACTTAAGACTGAGCAAGTGCTTTTTCAATTGTTTGGCGTAGTTCGGCTTTGTCATAATTACCCAGATACTGTTTAATAATACGACCTTTTTTGTCGATTAAAAAAAAGGTCGGTGTGAGTTTGACATCACCAAAGGCTTTTGCGACAGACCCATTGGTATCAAGCCCGACCATAAAAGGCAATTGTCGCGATTCAGCAAATCGGCGCACAAATTCGACAGGGTCGTATGACATCGCAACGGCAATGACTTCAAAACCTTTAGGCGAGAGTTCTTTGTAAAGCTCAACGGTGCTGGGCATTTGTTTAACGCAGGTGACACAGCTGGTTGCCCAGAATTCAACCAATACGACGTTATTTTTAAGTGAGCTCAACTCAATTGATTTGCCTTCTAGTATTTCGATTGAGACGTTGGGCGCCGGCGGGTAGGGCTTAAAAGCAAACCAAGCCCCAATCGCAACTAAGCACCCTACAAAGACGATTGACACCACTTTTTTCATGATCGCGTGCTCGGCATGTGATTAATTGGGCTTGATAGGCATGGGCGCTGCGCCACTCGCAGGGGCTATGGGTGTGACCGATGTACCCGTTGCCGTATTTGAGCCCGCTGTGGGGGGTGAGCCACTTGGGCTAGGATCAGCGTAAGCGCTACCTAAACCAGAGGGTGTGGGGTTGCTTTCTGGCAGATTATTATTAATTTTGTTGCGTTCTGCAAGAGCCTTGGCCTGCTCTGGCGTCATGATTTGATAGAAAGGGAAGACTTCTTTTACGCCGCTAATTTTAGAAATGGTATTGTTTACCAGATCTGCTTCAGACTGGGTGACCAAGCCCATTAAATAGACATTGTCACGCTGCACGACGTCAATAATGGCGCCCGATGGAATGTTGCTTGTGGCTATCAAGGTTGAGCGAATTTTAGAGGCCAGCCAAGTGTCAGAGGCTAATTGACCAAATGAAGATAAAGGCCCGACATAAAGTTGATTAATAACTTTTGTGACTTGCGGTACAGCTGTAGCAAGTGCGGTGGCTTTTTTAGAAATATCTTCGCTAAAGACTTCGCCTGTTAAGAGTACAACGCCTATATAGCTTGTTGCAGTGATGTTTGCCGTTTCACCAAAATTAACACGCATATCGTTAGCAACTTTGAGTTCGATTTCTTTATCTGAAACTTGCTCGCCTACCGTGCGCCGGTCGCTAGCCACGACAGCCGTGGTAGTGACCGCTGAGCTAATAAGAAAAAAAGCGCAGCCTGGCAACATAGCAACGCTACCGAATAATGCAAGAAAAAAAACTGTGCGTTGAATGCTGTGGCGCAACCCGTTTCTAAAAGTTGTCATGTTGCTCAGTCTCCGAGAATGTGGGCGTCAATGCCATCACAGATTAAATGCAACATCAATAAATGCATTTCTTGAATACGCATGGTGCGATCATGGGGAATACATAAATGCACATCCTCTGTTTTTAGCATGCCACTGATTGCGCCCCCACCTTTACCTGTCATGGCAATGACACGCATACCCTTGGTGTGCGCCGCTTCAATGGCTAAACGCACATTTGGCGAATGGCCGCTGGTTGAAATGGCAAAGAGGGTGTCATTCGGTTGACCTAAAGCGGCGACTTGGCGAGAAAACACTTGATCAAAACCATAATCATTACCGACTGCAGTTAAGATTGATGTGTCTGTCGTGAGCGCCACACCTGCTAAAGGCAAGCGATCGCGCTCAAAACGACCCACTAATTCAGCAACCAGGTGTTGCGCATCAGCGGCTGACCCGCCATTGCCGCATGCCAAAATTTTGCCATGATGTTTAAAGGTGTTAATGCAGGTTTTTATGGCTCGTTCTATTTCAGGGGCCAGCACACTATGTGTACGTCGAGCAACCTCGATGTGATCTTCAAAATGGGCTGAGATACGATTTGTTAAGCTCATGTTATTTGGCTTGCTAAAAATACAGGTAAGGTCATTATCTCATGTCAGTTGGCGTACGTCTTGCAACCAATTTAGCCCTTGCGGGCTTTGTGTCACGACATCAAACCGACAAAAAGGCGTGAGACCACCAAAATATTGATGCGTAAGGTGTTTAAGCCAATATTGAGCTGTTAAAAAAATACGCTGCCATTTGTTGTGATTTAAGCTGGCAGCCGCCCCACCAAACTGGTCGTTACGGCGATAACGTACTTCAACCCAAATGAGTAATTGACCTTTGGCCATAACCAAATCAATTTCTCCGAAACGACAACGCAATCGCTTACCAATGCATTGAAAGCCCTCTTTTTCAAGTAAATGTTGGGCACATTGTTCAGCATGAAGCCCTTTATGTTGCGCATGTTGATTGTTAAGAAGCCTTTGAGGCGCTGGGCGGCGAGACTTTTTTTGAAAATGCGCCTCATCATGCATTTGAGAGCTTGATGCCAGTAAAAAAGCGTATTCAGAGTGGTTTTTATCGTCAATCATGATGAAGAGATCTACTTACAGTGCTAAATACAGTGCTAAATGACGGTTATAAGATTTGTTCGTATTATCGTATTGCTTGCTCGCTTGTGACAAACCCCTTATGGTTAAAAAAGTCTATGTCAGTCAAACCTGAAATACCTGAGTTAAATGTTCACCCTTTACAGCAGATGTCTGTTCGTGTGGCTAACCAAGATTGGCCCTCGGCGGCGTTGTATGTTGTCGCCACACCGATTGGTAATTTGGGTGATCTAAGTTTGCGCGCTTGGCATGCTCTGGGTTTAGTTGATTTAATTGCGGCTGAAGATACGCGTGCGACGCGAGTCCTCTTGTCGGCATGGGGGCTTGATACGCCACTTATGCCAGCCCATCGTCATAATGAGGCACTGGCGGCACAACAGATTATTGACCGTCTTGGCAAAGGCCATCGTGTTGCACTCGTTTCTGATGCCGGCTCACCCGCTGTCAGCGACCCAGGTGGCCTCATTGTTGCTGCTGTGCGGCAGGCCGGGTTTACAGTTGTGGCGCTTCCGGGCGCAAGTGCTGTGATCACGGCACTCATGAGTCTAGGTGTGACGTCAGATGAAAAACCTGCTTTTGCTTTTTTAGGTTTTGCACCCAACAAACACAGTGCCCGCTTGTCATGGTTGCGTCGAGCCTCATTATTTGATGGCACGCTCGTCTTTTACGAGGCACCGCATCGCATCCAGGCCGCTATCACCGATGTGATTGAGGTCTTTGGGCCACAGCGTTTCGTTTCGCTTGCAAGGGAGTTGACTAAAAAATTTGAAGAGACCGTTTCACGGTAGTTGTCAACAAAGATGGCCGTTCTTTCATGCTGCCTGTTTTAAATTAATAGATTCATTGATGTGCTCTTTTGGTGGGTTAAGCCAGACTTCATTAATGGGTTGCCAATTGCGAGTTGACCGATTGTTCCAACGTTTAGGCAT
>CAMCYB010000046.1 GCA_945883615.1 Bordetella parapertussis
CTTGGTTTAATAACCAAAGGCTACTGAGTCGTATCGGGTATATTACTCCTGCTGAGGCAGAAGAAAATTACCATAAGCAACAAAGCATTAAGGCTGTTGAGTGCCAATCACTTTAACCAATCAACCTCCTCAAAACCCGGGGCAATTCATTGTTCGCCATGCGGGTATCACTAAAGTTTCTCTGATGACGCGAATGCCTTAAAACATGCATATATGATTGTAAAGTTGGTCTAAAAGATAAACTTTATAAAATGAACCCAGTTTTATATTCTTTTCGTCGTTGCCCCTATGCCATGCGAGCCAGACTCACTCTTTTGGTCTCTGGGCTTGTGTATGAAAAGCGTGAGGTCACCCTTAAAAATAAGCCTGCGCACTTGCTTGAGCTGTCACCTAAGGGCACGGTACCTGTGTTGTGGTTACCAGACCAAACTGTTATCGATGAAAGCCTTGACATCATGCGGTGGGCACTTATTCAATCTGACCCAGAAGGGTGGTTAGAAAGGTTAAATAATGATGCCGAGGCGCTTATCGATTTGAACGATAAAACCTTTAAGGCTGACTTAGACCGATATAAATACCCCGTTCGTTATGACTTAACAGCCGAACAAGCCTTAAGCATTCATCGGGCGCAAGGTGCCTTGGTGCTAAGTGAACTCGACCAGCGTCTTTGCGATCGGCCTTATCTTAGTGGGGCAAACTGGGGCTTTGCCGATACAGCCATAGCCCCGTTTGTTAGGCAATTTGCCCATGTCGACCCGCAATGGTTTGCCAATCAAACATGGCATACGCTCGCTGCGTGGTTAAAGAAGTTTGAATCATCGTCTGCATTTCTCAATATTATGCGCCCATAGATGTTAAGGCCAGCATATTGTTTCAATAAGAAAATAATAAAAAATTAGCTGTGAGTCACCATAATAGCGATATGATTTGCTTGTAAAAGTTTTGTATTAAAGACAAGCACATCATGATTCCTGAAACCAATCAAACTGCAAACCTACACCCTGCACAAACGGCGTTACAGACCTCAACGACCTCACAATACCCATTGAGCTGGCGTATATTGCATTGGCTCATGGCCCTCATTATCATTGGTTTACTTATTTCGGGTTTAGTGATGGCTGATCGTGCCGAGGCTGATTTGTGGGACAACCTCACAGGCTTGCTTTATGCGTGGCATAAAGCCTTGGGTTTTTCAATTATATTTTTACTTATACTTCGTATTATTTTGCGTCGTCGTGATGGTGTACCGGCATACCCAAGCAATGTTTCGCCCAAACTGTTGTCTATTGCACATCAAGCTCATACCGTGCTCTACACTTTAATGATTGTGGTTCCACTCATGGGTTGGGCTGCCGTAACAGCTTACCCCGCTTTAGTAACGATTGGTGGCTACCACTTGCCTGCCATGCCTTTTGTGCCGCAAGATGCAAATTTGGCAAAGCAATTGTTTGATTTGCATGGTTGGTTGGCTATCACCCTTGGTGTTGTCATCATTGCCCATATTGCTGGCGGTTTAAAACATCGCTTTATTGATCGTGATGGGGTTTTTCAACGAATGTGGTTTAGTGCAAAATAACTCATCATTTTTCAGTCATTGATGGCTTTTAAATTCATAATAATTGTTTAAGATTTTGCAGTAACCAAGCAGCTGTTTCTTTAAATGACCGCGCGCTCATATCTAGTGCCTGTGTATCGGGTAACCACTGACGCCAAGTCGGTCGGGCACGCGCCTCAAAATCAGTCGCTACGGGTATAAAAATAATTTGACTGTTCGTAAAGTTACCTAAGGCTCGTCGCATATGCAAAGCTGACGTAACTAATATAGCGCGTTTGACGCCCGCTGCATCAAGCGCACGAAACGTCATGAGCGCGTTTTCACGGGTATTGCGGCTTGATTCCTCAAGAATTAATGCTGATTCAGGCACCCCCAACATCACAAGTATGTCTGCCATAGCTTGCGCCTCAGACGTTAATTGCGTTGAATCATTTCCACCTGTTAATACTATTTTTTGCGCCTTGCCTGCATGAAACAGTTTGGCTGCCATAACCATTCGATCAGCGGCTTGATTTAAATCAGCCTCTGGGTTAAGTCGGTCTGGTGGGCTAATGCCGCCACCTAACAACACAATTGCATCAGCTGGCTCGACAGCACTGATTGCAGAAGCGGGGTAATCACGTGTGACCCAGTTGTAGAGTGCATCGCTGGCAATAGGGAGTGACCATATGAATAACCAACACCAAGCCCCCAACCCGAAAAGCAGTGCCCCCCGTTTGCGTCGACTCAAACCCAATATGCACGCTAAAAGCCCCAGGAACAATGCGGTGCCCAACGGTGACACCAATGCGACGAGCCATTTATCAATTAAATACATATTGCCTTATTTAAAAGGGGATGTTCAAAGACTTCACCATAGCAAAGGTAAATCTAAGTTTAACGGTGACCCACAACGCACGCAATCATGTGGCTTCAAGATCGTCATCAGAGTGCAAGGGGCTATACAATATAGTTTTAACGCATTTTGGGCGTTGGCTATGAAATATATTATTTGGGCATTACGTATCATCATATTTTTGGCCGTTTTATTTTTTGCCTACAAAAATATGAATCTCGTCGAAGTCACGTTCTTTGATGGCGTTTCAATGGCGCAAGTGCCTCTTATCGTGGTGATGTTAGTGACCTTTGTATTGGGCACATTATTTGGCTTGTTGTTAACGGTTCCAAGCGTTATGCGTCGTCGTCGTGAATTAAATCGGTCACGCCGAGAGCTTGACCGTATTCAAGCGATTGTGGCCCCTCAAACCACAACGCCGGGTCGTGATAATGCATCAGACCCCATCATCGTGACGCCACTTTAAGAGTCTTTGAATGGATTTCGAATCTTGGTGGTTAATCTTTATGCCGTTGTTGTTCGCCCTTGGGTGGATCGCTGCGCGCTTTGATTTTCGTCACATACTGTCTGAAACACGACATTTGCCTGATTCATACTTTAAGGGCTTAAATTTTTTACTCAACGAGCAGCCTGATCGTGCCATTGATGCTTTTGTAGAAGTCGCTAAACTTGACCCTGAAACGGTTGATTTGCACTTTGCCTTGGGTAGCCTTTTTCGTAGGCGTGGCGAAACAGAACGCGCTATTAGGGTGCATCAAAGCTTATTGTTACGCGCCGACTTACCTGAAATAAAACGTGAGCATACATTGCACGAGTTAGCGCAAGACTATCTGAAAGCGGGCATGCTTGACCGTGCTGAATCAGCGTACTTAGAGCTCGAGCCCACCGCTTATTCAGTGCAAGCTAAACGCGCTTTGGTGCGTATTTACGAGTCAGAGCGTGACTGGGTGCGTGCAATTGAGGCCGTTAAACAATTAGGTCAACAAGTTGATGAGTTTGTGCCTCAGCGGGTGCATTATTACTGCGAAATTGCTCAAAAAGCGCTTGAATTAAAACCCCACGATCTGCCTGCTGCACGGCAGGCTATTCAAGGTGCCAATGAAGTGGTTCGAGTCGACCCCAACGCGTCAACCCCTGCCTCACGGGCGCGTTTGCTTATGCTTTGCGCCACGTTGGCCGCACTAGAGGGTGATGACCAAGCTCAAAGAGAGCAGCTTTTGGCTGTTCTGGATCAGGCACCCGAGTACGCGGGTTTGATGGCACAGCAACTTATTACGGTCGATACTCGATTAAATGGGCATGCGATACAAACGTTGTCAACCCATTATCAAATATACCCTTCGCTTGATCTGTTTCAAGTTATTTTTAAAACCTTGCGAACACAACAAGATAGTGCGACCGCATGGCTTTTTGCACGTGATGCCTTACGCGCACACCCCTCACTATTAGGGCTTGACAGCTTAATAGAAGTCGAGCTGGCACAAACTGAACAAGCTGAGCCAGATCCCAATGCGCCACTTGATAGTCGTGCACTCAATAAAGACGATTTACTGCTTTTGCGCAGCATAATGAAGCAACATTCGCAACGCCTTGACCGCTACACCTGCCAAGTGTGTGGCTTTCAAGCAAAGCGTTATTACTGGCAATGTCCGGGCTGCCATGGGTGGGAAACCTATCGCCCCCGTCGTTTAGAAGAAAACCAATGAAACCTTTTCCAAAACAGGCCGTTCAAGGCGTACGTGTTTTAGTGGTGGGCGATGTCATGCTCGATCGCTATTGGTTTGGTGAAGTCGAACGTATTTCCCCTGAAGCCCCTGTGCCCGTTGTGCATGTCGCGAGGCGTGAAGACCGGTTAGGTGGTGCTGCCAACGTAGCGCGTAATATTGTCGCATTAGGTGCCCAAGCAACCCTGGCAGGTGTCATTGGTCAAGATGAGCCCGGCTTGAGTGTTAGAGCGTTGCTAGAGCAAGCCGGGG
Organism: Bordetella parapertussis; assembly: GCA_945883615.1. Classification (GTDB taxonomy): domain Bacteria; phylum Pseudomonadota; class Gammaproteobacteria; order Burkholderiales; family Burkholderiaceae_B; genus Algicoccus; species Algicoccus parapertussis_A. The sequence goes on from CAMCYB010000046.1 coordinate 4,367, forward strand.
TGGCCGACAGTTTAGTAACCGACCCGGTTCATCCCACCACTTTAAAAATGCGAGTTTTAGGCAGGCAGCAGCAATTGTTGCGCGTTGACTTTGAACAGCCCCCTGCCAAAGCATGCATTGATACGATGCATCAGCATATTGATAAATTACTGAGTCAACATCATGTACTTGTGCTCTCTGATTATGCTAAGGGTACTTTGGCTCACATCGAATACTTAATTGAAAAGGCCAGAGTCCTTAATTTACCCATTTTGGTTGATCCCAAAGGTAACGACTATGCCCATTACTTTGGTGCAAGCTTAGTGACACCGAATCGTTTAGAAATGCAACAAGCCGTTGGGGTTTGGAAAACTGAAGACGAGCTCACCGCTAGGGCACAAGCCTTACGTGAAAAGCTTTCATTAGAAGTTTTACTCGTCACACGGTCAGAGCAGGGTATGACGCTCTTCACGCCCACTGAGCGCCATCACGTTGAAGCCATGGCGCATGAGGTCTTTGATGTATCGGGTGCCGGCGACACTGTTTTAGCTACGCTTGCAGTCATGCGTGGTACCGGAGCAAGCTGGTTTGACGCCATGCAGTGGGCAAATCGAGCCGGTGGTATTGTGGTGGGTAAACTGGGCACGTCAGTTGTTACAGCAGAGGAACTCCTATGATTATCGTTACAGGTGCAGCCGGTTTTATTGGTGCCAATTTAGTAAATGGTCTAAATGCCAGAGGTATTGACAATATTTTGGCAGTCGATGACTTGCAGCAGGGTGATAAATTTATCAATCTGGCTCAGGGCAAAATAGCTGACTATCAAGATAAAGATGAATTTCGTTCACGCCTCACCATAAGCCCCAACCAAAGTGGTTTGGCTGAAGTCACCGCTGTGTTTCACCAAGGCGCTTGTTCAGATACGACCGAACGTGATGGCCGTTTCATGATGAACAATAACTACCGTTACACACTTGAGCTGTTTGAGTGGTGCCAAGCAAAACGTATTCCGTTTATTTATGCGTCGTCAGCAGCCGTTTATGGCGCTGGGCCGGTTTATACCGAGTCGCTTGAAAATGAAGGGCCCCTGAACGTTTATGGCTATTCTAAATTTCTGTTTGATCAAGTTTTGCGTGCCCGCATGTCAAGCTTAACGGCACAAGTTGTGGGTCTTCGCTACTTTAATGTGTATGGCCCTCAGGAACAACATAAAGGTCGTATGGCCTCTGTTGCCTTTCATAATATGCAGCAATTTATGGCTGAAGGCCACGTCCGCTTATTTGAAGGTTGGAATGGCTACGAAAACGGTGGGCAAAAGCGTGACTTTATTGCTGTGAGTGATGTCGTGGCAGTCAATTTACACTTTTTAGATCACCCTCAGGTGAGCGGTATATTTAATTGCGGAACGGGTTTAGCTCAGCCCTTCAATGACGTCGCCGCTACCGTGGTGAACACCTTGCGCGAATCAATGGGTGAAAAAACCCTGTCACAAACTGAATTGGTTCGTCAAGGGTTTTTACGTTACATCCCTTTTCCGGAAGATCTTAAAGGTCGTTATCAAAGCTATACCCAAGCCGATGTCACTGCCTTACGTGGAAGTGGTTTTACGGCGCCCATGAAAGACGTACAGACTGGGGTGGCACATTACGTTCGCGATTGGTTAGCTCAAAGTTAAACCACGTATTCCTACTCATCGCTAAACATTGACCTTTAAGTTTTTTTAAATCGATCCTTTAGGCAATATTGACCTTTTTTGAAAGAGGTCAAATTGCTATGACATCACCATCTCAAATCGCTTGCCAGCTGCTATTAAGCTCAGGTTTGTTTTTTACAACATGCGCTTGGGCGTTAGACCTTAATCAAGCATCGGCTGAGGCCTTGCAAAGTATCAAAGGCGTGGGGCCGAAAATGGCGCAACGCATCGTTAATGAAAGAGTACGTGGCCCGTTTGAATCGCTTGAACATTTAGCCGAGCGTGTCAGTGGTGTGGGCATTAAACGTATTGAACGTTTTAAGGCTGCAGGGTTAACTGTTGGGCCAACAGTTGGGTCAACCCATGGGTCAACCGTTGGGTCAACCACCGGTTCCGTTTATCAACACCCCTCAAATTCTGTGCGTATCAACACACTTAAATCAGGCGCGTTAAAATCTGAACTAAGATCAGTATCAACATCAACATCAACATCAGCATCTGACAATTCACTGCCAGCGTCTCGGTCGACAAAAGCGCAGTCGGCTCCTATAACTCCCGAAATATGGTTAATTGATCATGCACCATCACACCCTTGAACAAACTGTCGGCAATACCCCCTTGGTTGTGTTTCAGCGTCTAGCTTGCGATGTGGGCGCGCCGCGAGGTAATGTTTTATTAGGTAAGCTCGAGGGGAATAACCCAGCGGGTTCGGTCAAAGACCGGCCTGCGTTGTACATGATTCGAAACGCCGAGGCGCGAGGCGAAATCAAACCGGGTGACACACTTATTGAAGCCACCAGTGGCAACACGGGCATCGCTTTGGCCATGGTCGCAGCGATGCGCGGTTATCGCATGATTTTGATTATGCCTGACAACCTATCAGTTGAAAGGCGCGCCGCGATGACCGCATACGGTGCCGAATTAATTTTGACACCCGCAAATCAAGGCGGTATGGAATACGCCCGCGATTTGGCTGCTCAGATGCAGTCGCTAGGCAAAGGTAAAGTGCTTGACCAATTCTCAAACCCTGACAACCCTTTGGCACATTTTGAAACAACAGGCCCTGAAATTTGGCAACAAACAGAGGGTCGTGTTACCCATTTTGTTAGCGCTATGGGTACAACGGGTACCATTACGGGCGTGGCAAGATATTTAAAATCGCGTAACCCAGCCATTCAAATTATCGGTGCACAACCAGCCGAGGGTTCACAAATACCCGGTATTCGTAAATGGCCAGAAGCGTATATGCCCAAAATTTATGATGCCTCTTTGGTTGATCAATTTGAAATAATTGAACAGAAAGAGGCTGAGGCGATGGCACGCAAAATGGCTTCAGAAGAGGGTATATTTGCGGGCATTTCTGCTGCAGGTGCTTTTGTGGCAGCATTGCGTGTGGCCCAAACAGTTGAAAATGCCACCATTGTTTCAATTGTGTGTGACCGGGGCGATCGTTACTTATCTACGGGTGTCTTTAATACGTAAATTTTTGTGTCTACAGACTGGTAGGCCCTCACATCGCCTGCCTGATCGCTTGGGCGAGGTCTGCCACGGCACTGGCGTAAAAGTAGCTGCGGTTGTATTGCGTCAAAACAAAAAAGTTAGGGGTGCCTACGCGGTAAACCACCGTATTTTTATTGGGCAATGGTAAGTCAATAACACCTAATAAATGATTTGACCAAGCTTCGTTATCAGTTGCTTGTTGTGCTTCATTTTTAGATAGGGTCAAGTTTCTGGGCAACGAATCTAAACCTTCAGCTGCTAACATTGAGGTGGTTTGACGTTGCGAACCGGCCGCTTCAAGCTCAGACCACTTTAAGTTGGGTGTTAAGCCCCCGTCAACCCATTTGGCCGCATTAGATGGCGCGGTAATGGGGGCAAAAACAGTTAAACCTTTGATCCAGCCGTGTTGAACTAAAAAATTTCCCACTGACAAAATTGCGTCATTAAAGTTGTTCGATAAATCTATGCGCTGTTGTGCTTCGGCTGAAACGGCGTAGCGCAAAATACTTCCTGGCATAAATTGCGGAATACCGATTGCACCAGCGAACGAACCGAGTTGGGTGCTGGCATCAATTTTGCCTGCCACATCAAGCTCAATTAAATCGGCAAGCTGATCTTGAAATAGTTTGACTCGATCAGGTCGAATGGGGGGTGGGTAATGAAACGCTAAGGTACTCAAAGCATCAAGCACTTTAAAGTCGCCCATGCTGCGACCATAAAGCGTTTCAATGCCAATGATGGCAGCAATGATCTCAGTCGGTACCCCGTATAAGCGCTCTGTTTTTTGAAGTATTTGAGCATGCGCTTTCATAAAAGCCACGCCGCCTCGAATACGAATGGGTTCAACAAAACGTTGTCGGTAAACTTGCCAATTACGAATTGCTTTTGCTTGGTCGGGTGGGGGGGGCGTCATGAGTCGAGCAACGGTGCTTTGGTAACGCGCTTGACCCAATATTAATTGCACTTTAGCTAAGGGAATACCCCTGTCGTGTGCAGTTTGCTTCGCAAAATCAGCAACAGGTGAATTCTGCCAAGTTGAGGGGGCAATGCTGGGCTGTGATTTGCCCTTGGCCGATGGTGGGGGGCTTGCTTTAGCCTCGTTTTTAGGCGCTTGTGCGGTGTTATGACCCGGTTTGTTTAAGCTAACTGGGGCGGGTGGTTCGTTCGTTAGAGAGTCATTTTTAGGTTGATCAACACTAGAACAGGCCGTTAAAGCCAGCAAAAACGCGACACACATCAAGCCGCGTTGAATTAAAAGTTGCGCAAAAGACAAAAATTTCGACATAATAAACCCATGGAGACACTATATATTACTCACCCCGCCTGCAAATTGCATGAGATGGGGCCAGGTCACCCCGAGTGCCCTGAGCGTTTAGACGCAATTGCTGATCAACTATTGTCAAGCGGTCTATTATCTTATTTAAAAGAAAATCAAGACTTTTTGCCTATAGATGCTCAGTCATTATCGCGTGTTCACCCCGATCGGTATCAAACACAATTACAGGGTTGGTCACCCGGTTCGGGTTATCACGAAATTGATGGTGATACCGTTATGAACCCGCACACCCTAAATGCGGCATCTTATGCAGCAGGTGCCGTGGTGTCAGCCGTTGATGCGGTGATGGCAAAAGAGGCCACGACCGCTTTTTGTGCAGTTAGGCCGCCGGGCCACCATGCCTCACGCGAACAGGCCATGGGCTTTTGTTTTTATAACAACATTGCCGTTGCCGCATTGCACGCCATTGAAAAACATGGTTTACAACGTGTTGCAATTATTGATTTTGATGTGCACCATGGTAATGGTACAGAGGCCATCTTTGCCCAAGACTCGCGTGTATTAATGTGCAGTTTTTTTCAGTACCCGCTGTTTCCAGATTGCGGCGTTCACAACCCAGCACCCAATATGGTCAATATACCGGTGCCAGCCTACACAACAGGCCATGTCGTGCGTCAACTGGTGACAGAGCATTGGTTGCCCAGACTAGCGGAACATCAACCAGAATTGGTATTAATATCAGCTGGTTTTGATGCGCATCGCGAAGATGACTCGGCTCAAATGGGTTTGGTCGAGGCTGACTATGCTTGGTTAACCGAGCAAATTGTTGCCGTGGCAGATCAATTCGCTCAAGGGCGGGTAGTCAGTTCCTTAGAGGGTGGCTATAACCTGTCTGCCTTAGGTCGTAGTGTGGTCTCACATATTAAGGCGTTGTCTAAGCTGTAAACTAGTGTATTCATTTAAATTGTTACACGGAGAAAGCAATGAAGGTGTTGGTACCAGTTAAACGCGTTGTCGACTATAACGTTAAGGTGCGTGTGAAATCAGACCAGTCTGGCGTTGACATTGCCAACGTCAAAATGTCAATGAATCCGTTTGATGAAATTGCCATAGAAGAGGCCACACGCCTAAAAGAAAAAGGTACAGTCACCGAATTAATCGCCATATCGTGCGGCCCCGTTGCATGCCAAGAAACTTTGCGCACCGCTATGGCAATTGGCGCTGACCGTAGTATTTTGGTTCAAACAGATGTTGAGTTGCAGCCTTTGGCTGTTGCAAAAATTCTTAAATCAATCGCTATTAACGAAGCGCCCGATTTAATTATTTTAGGTAAGCAAGCGATTGATGATGATGCCAATCAAACCGGTCAAATGTTAGCCGCCTTATTGGGTTGGCCGCAGGCAACCTTTGCCAGCAAAGTTGAGGTGGCCGACGGTTTTGCAACCGTTGTGCGTGAAGTTGATGGTGGTCTTGAAACCATTAAAATCAAATTGCCTGCCATCATTACAACTGATTTACGCTTAAATGAACCGCGTTACGTGACCTTGCCAAACATTATGAAGGCCAAGAAAAAGCAACTTGACATCGTGACACCAGAGTCGCTTGGTGTAGACCCTGCGCCGCGATTGTCTACCCTTAAAGTTACTGACCCCCCCGCACGCTCTGCAGGCATCAAAGTGTCTGATGTGGCCGCGCTGATCGATAAACTTAAAAACGAAGCAAAGGTGGTTTAAAAATGTCTGTATTAGTCATAGCTGAACACGATAACGCACAGGTTAAAAGTGCAACCTTAAATGCTATTGCGGCAGCGGTCAAAATTAACCCAGAAGTGCATGTGTTAGTGGCTGGGTCAGGCGCTGGCCTAGCAGGTGTGGCGGCACAAATCGCTGCTTTTGAGGGCGTCAAGAAAGTTTTACTGGCTGATTCGCCCGCACTCATAGACGGTTTAGCTGAAAACTTATCGCAACAGGTGCTTGATGTGGCTGCAGGCCACAGCCATATTTTGTTTCCTTCAACGGCGTCGGGTAAAAACGTGGCACCACGGGTTGCGGCAACCCTCGATGTGGCCCAAATTTCCGACATCATCTCAGTAGAAGACTCTGATACTTTTCGGCGCCCTATTTATGCCGGTAACGCCATTGCAACTGTGAAATCGTCTGACGCCGTCAAGGTTATTACGGTTCGTACCACTGCATTTGATGCCCTTTCAAATCAGGGTGGTCTTGGCATTGTAGAAACGGTTGCCCCCGTCTTAGCAAGTGACTTGTCAAGCTTTGTCAGTCGTGAACTCGCAACCAGCGATCGTCCAGAGCTCGCCGGTGCACGCATGGTGGTGTCAGGTGGGCGAGGCATGGGCAGCGCTGAAAACTTCAAAGTATTAAACCCCTTGGCCGACAAACTCGGTGCCGCCTTAGGTGCGTCGCGCGCTGCGGTTGACGCAGGTTATGCGCCAAATGACTGGCAAGTTGGGCAAACGGGCAAAATTGTGGCCCCACAGCTTTACGTAGCGGTGGGCATTTCTGGTGCCATTCAACATTTGGCCGGCATGAAAGATTCAAAAGTTATTGTTGCCGTCAATAAAGATGCCGAAGCCCCCATTTTTGGGGTTGCTGATTACGGTTTAGTGGCCGATTTGTTCGAAGCCGTACCTGAAATAACAAAACAATTGTAACTGTACTTGCATACAGTACTGTTTTTATGTACAGTAGTCGTACATATCAACAGTACTGGGGTAATTATCATGCAAGCATCACGTTCAACCCGTTTCGCGCCTTTCTCTTTTGTGGCAAGCAGTGCTTCAAATCATGCGCCTCAAAATACATCACGAACTGTTCTACAAACCGCTTCACGAACCCCATCACAAACAGTTTTACGGACCGCATCACAAACCGCTTCACTATCCGCCTCACGAAATGCTCTTAGTCAACCTACCATTGCGGGCGACGTATGTGCTGTTGTTGTTTGGGCAGCCATGGTGCCCGGTTTCATGTGGCTTGGCACGGTGATGGGTTTGTAACCACAAACTTAAGCTTAAAATTGTGTAAAATAGTTGGTTAGTCAATATATCCTCTGCCCGGCGGCGGGTACCAAATTGTTTGGTGCTTGCAAAAAGACAAAGACTCACTGAAGCCTTGTATAACTTTTAGTACAAAGCACAAAAATTTTGTGTTGGTTTTTAAAAGACCTCACTTTTGAGTCTAGACGTTGCGTTGCAACAGCCGAGAGTAAGATATCGGAGCTCTAAATGAACTTAATCGCTATTCTTGAGCAAGAAGAAATTGCTCGTTTAACCGAAGGTAAAACGATTCCTGAGTTTGGCCCAGGTGACACAGTTGTCGTGAATGTCAACGTGGTTGAAGGTGCACGTAAACGTGTACAGGCTTACGAAGGTGTTGTTATTTCTCGTCGTAGCCGCGGTCTTAATTCAAACTTCATCGTTCGTAAAATTTCTTCAGGTGAAGCAGTTGAGCGTACATTTCAGCTGTACTCAACTCAAATTGCCTCTATCGAAGTGAAACGTCGCGGTGATGTTCGTCGTGCCAAGCTTTATTATCTTCGTAATCGTTCAGGTAAGTCTGCACGTATTAAAGAAAAGCTTGTTCGCCGCGTTACCACGACAGTGGCTTCAACATAAATATGATGGCTACTTGGCGTGCGTAAGGTATTGACAACTTACGTAACAACGTAAGGTATGGTATTTTTACTTAAGTCAGTTTAAGAAAAACCCTGCAAAGTCAGGGTTTTCTTTTCTTAGCGTTTTTCGCCATGACCCAGTCATCAGACAATCAATCATTACGAAGAAACCAAAAAATACCCAGTTTTGAGCCACAAGCTCAACCGTGGGTTGTCGGTTCTGCACATATGGGGCAGGTGCCTGCAACATCGCTTGATGCCAGTTTTTTGCGCTCAACTTTTAGCCGCCCTTGGCAAACTGAACTTGATTTACCTCTTGAGACGCGTTTACGTTTTGAAGGGCAGGCAAATCATTGGGTTCAAGCAGCCGTATTGGTGCCATTTGTTTTGCGCGAAACAGGCATCACGGTGATGTTAACAAAGCGAACAGCGCACCTATATGATCATGCGGGGCAGGTTAGTTTTCCGGGGGGGCGCATTGAAACTTTCGATGCCAACCCACACGCAACCGCCATACGTGAAACGGTCGAAGAAACCGGCTTACCCGCTCATCATATTGATATTGTGGGTCAGTTGCCTTTTTATCGAACGGGCACAGGTTTTAACATTACCCCAGTTGCAGCCTTAATAAAACCCGGTTTTATACTTCAACCCGATGCGTTTGAGGTTGCAGAGGTGTTTGAAGTACCCCTAGACTTCTTAACTGACCCGTAAGCGTCTAGGGAACACATATTGTCCCTGAGCGGTTTTTAAGTGAACATATCTCCACTTAAAAAATAGGTGGAGATATGTTCACTAATGACCCTTCAAGTTCACCCCCCGTGCTGACAAGGCAACAGCACAGCCGAGAATTCAAAT
>CAMCYB010000047.1 GCA_945883615.1 Bordetella parapertussis
GTTTTACGGGTTGTGAGGTCTCCTGCCATCCGGCAAAGATACCATTAGTGCGTATGATCGCGAATTGAAAAAATACAACACATTGAAAAATATAGATTATTTTTCTTTGCTCAGTAAATCTTGGGTAGATTGGCAGAAGTCAGGAAAGATTTAAAAAGAACGTTGCCAAAATGTCATCACGGTGGTGACCCAGTGCAATTTTTGTTGCGCCTAACTCGCTGGCCACGCGATACAAAATGCCACGACGTAACCTTGAGCAAAGTGAACAGGTTGTTTTGCCTTCAGGAATGACACGCTTGACAATTGAATAAGTGTCGCGCGTTTCAATATGAAAGGGTATGTCAAGACTTGTCAGGTACTGCGGCAATACCTCGGTTGGGAAACCGGGTTGACCTTGATCTAAATTAACGGCCACAATTTCAAAATCAATCGGTGCGCGTGCACGCAAGGTGATTAATAAATCAAGTAAACCATAAGAGTCTTTTCCACCGGAAACGCACACCATGACGCGGTCGCCTGCTTCAATCATGTTGTAGTCTGCCACACCACGCCCCATTTCGTGCATTAAACGCTTATGAAGTTTGTTTGCATCGGCACGAGCAGATTCGTCTTTTTTTAATCGGCTTTTGGGTTCAAAAGATAGGGGGCTTTCAATCATGCTAAACCGCTTTAGGGCGAAGCGCGATGCACGAGTACTTCAATACCCACACCCAAACTATCTGGAAAAACAGACGTTTTAGTAATACGAACTTTAACAGAGCGGGTTTCAGAAAAAAGTGCCAACAAACGCATGGCAACTTGTTCGGTTAACGTTTCAAGTAAATTAACATGACCGCGGGTGCATTCTTGCACAATAGCTTCGTGAAGCAAACGATAATCAAGCACTGTGCCAATATCGTTATCGTCAGTTTTTTGAGTGACATCAACATCAATTTCAGCATCAACATGTATGGGTTGTGTTGCTAAGCGCTCATGCTCAAGAATACCAATATAGGCATCAATTTTTATACATGAAAAAATAAAACGTCGAGTCGTCATAATAAGCATCTTAAAAAATTTACCTATTGTAGGCGTGAATGTGTATTGATTCAGAGCCTTTAATAGCGATTAAAATACACGCTCAATCAATTGCTAAAAATATTTGGCAATTTAACGAATATATGTAAACAATCACCTTTAAATATCACCTCTTAAAATCACCTCTTAAAATCACTTTTAAAAGTCACGCGATGCAAAAAAAATATGATGCCGTCATTATTGGTGCAGGGCCAGCGGGTGTGAGCTGTGCCATTTGGCTCAAGCAATTTGGTTTTGAGCCGTTGTTGCTCGAAGCATCAGACCGCGTGGGTGGTTTGTCAGCTCGCAACCCTTTTTTTGATTTATGGACCCCTACCGCAGCAGGCCAAACGGGCATAGATATTGCGCGTGGTATGGCTTCACAACTCGAGGCCAGTGGTGCTGAAGTTTGGCTTGATAGTTCAGTTGAGCAGGTTGTGCGGGTTGAAACTGATTGTGAAAGCCCCTCGCAAAACAAACAAGTTAATCAATTTAGCATTTCAGTTTGGCATGAAGGCCAATTAATTGATATTCAAGCGAGTGCAGTCGTGATTGCATCTGGTGTGAAGGCTCGCCCACTCAATCGGGGTCAAGATGAGTCATGGCCAGGTGTGTTAATTGGGCCGGGTAAAAAAATTGTTCAACAAGACTTTACAGGCTTAAACGTGGCCTTATTAGGCGGTGGTGACAATGCTTTTGAAAACTATGAGTACATCAAATCACGTGGTGCACGTCAAGCACATATTTTTGCTCGCTCGATTCGCGCACAAAAACAGTTTGTCGCGCGTGTCCCTTCAAGTGATGTATTTGTAGGCTCTTACTTGGTTGAGCCGAACACTAAAACAGTGAATGGTCATGCTTACGATTTAATAATTGTTTTGTATGGTTGGGAAGCGCAGGCCACCTTTGTTGCGCCCTTAGCACTCAAGCATCACGGTAATGGTTTTATTGCCACCAATCATGATACGGCGCAAACCAGTCAGCCGGGTGTCTATGCTATTGGTGAAGTTGCGCAACGTATGCACCCGTGTGTTGTGACTGCCTTTGCAGATGGCGTGGTGGCAGCCAAGGCGATTCAAGCACAACAAGTCGACTAAAAGGTTTCACGATACGATTTGCAGTAATTGATAACTTCCTCTGCATCACCTTCAAAAACAATTCGGTCTTTTTTTAACTCGTGCTGATAGCGATACATGGGGTCGTAATAGGTTTCAAGTAGAGGTTTGATCCATTCTTTATGCGCACTAAAACCATGCCCTCTGCGTTGTTCAGCTAAAGCGATTTGCATGGTTTCACGCATTGTTGCATGGCGTTCACCGCCGAGTTTCTTTTGTAAATTATCTAGCGCGGTCAGTAACTGTTGGCTGTAGGCGACGTAGGCTTCATCACTTTCACCATAAAGTGAAAGGTACTCTTCACTAAGTCGTTCTACATAATCACGCACAATTCGATCAACACGGGTTTCTAACGCAGCATGCACCCAGGTTAACGGGCTTGAAAGCATACGGTCTCTTAATGGAATGGGTAGGGCGCAACGACCGATCATACGTGACTCATCTTCCAGCACAATGAGGTGGTGGCCTTGTGCGTGCTGCTTCATAAAAGCAATTGTGAGCATGTGATCAAAATCAATCTGGTTGGGTTGGGGTAATGCGTGCCGACCAAAGCTTGAGCCCCGATGATTAGCGATTGCCTCTAGGTCGATTTGGTGAGTTAAAACATGAATGACATCTGTTTTGCCTGTGCCGGTCATGCCGCCGACAATTAAAAACCGAGAGGCCTCAATCTTTTGAGATAAGGTGTTTATGAGGTATTGGCGCATCGCTTTGTAGCCACCCTCAATGCGTGGGTAAATCACCCCCGAATCAGCCAGCCATTTTTGAACGGTTTGTGAACGCAGGCCACCACGAAAGCAATATAAAACGCCTTGTGGGTTTTGTTGGGCGAACGCCAGCCACTGTTGCATGCGCTGCGCTTTTATATCACCACAAACTAGGCGATGACCCAATGCAATGGCAGCATCTTGGCCCGAATGCTTATAACAAATGCCGACTTGATGGCGTTCATCATCAGTCATCAAAGGTAGGTTTAGGGTGTGAGGAAAGGCCCCTTGAGTAAACTCAATCGGTGCTCTGACATCAAGCATCGGTGTATCGTCGACAAAGAGCGCGTCAGAGATTGCGATTGTGGGTAATGAAATCATTAAATGTGTGCCTTTATAGCCGCGTGAGGGTGCATAGGTTGAGCGCGGGTGCACTTAAAGTCACTGTAAAGGTGCGTAACACATCACCCCTGAATACTGTGGCATTAATTTGATCTTTGGGTCGATAACGAGCCATGATTTGGTTGAGGCTGTCACGTGTGCCACCTACTTTTAAGCTGTCTAGAGCGACCAACGTATCGTGTGCTGATAAGCCTGCGAGATGTGCGGCACCGTTTTCAAATACATGACTCAAAATTAAGTTTGCGCCAGCTGGTTTGACATTGGCATCAATTGAAGGGCAGGTTTCTTTGGCCTTAAAGCTCAAGGTGATACCAGCATAAGCTAAGCATTTTTTTAGCGGTAGGTCAGATGTACCGGCTGCCCAAGCATTAATTTGTTTGGTTAGGTTAACACCGGTTGCGTATTGCACAATTTGCGCAAAATCGTTTTCATCAAGGCCAAATTGATGCAGTGCAGTAAGTTGTTTTTTATTATTGATAATATTGTTTTTAATGTTATTTTTAACTTTAATTTTATTCGATGCAGTCAAATAAGATTTGCTTTTTAATTGATCGGAAGTTGACTCTGCATCAGCTTCAAAGGGCTGCAACTGTGGCAATTTATGATAAAAATCTCGGCCATAATGTTTCCATAAATAACGCATCACATCATCAAGACTACGTTTGTTGTGGGTTGCGGCACGTATAGACAAATCAATGCATAGCGCCACGAGCGATCCTTTGGCGTAATAGCTTGAAATGGCGTTAGGCGCGTTTTCATCTTGCTTGTAATACTTTGTCCAGGCTTCGAAAGAACTTTGTGCAACCGATTGTTTAAAACGCCCCGGTTGGCGCATAACGCCCGCAATGGTTTCGCCTAAGCGTTCGAAATATTGCTTTTCGGTTAAGAGCCCTGTTTTGACTAACGTTAAATCGTCATAATACGAAGTGATACCCTCGAAAACCCAAAGCAATGTGGTGTGATTGGGTTGCGTTAAATCGTAGGGAACAAAGGCGTTTGGCTTGATACGTTTAACATGCCAGGTATGAAAATATTCATGGCTTACGAGCCCTAAAAAATCATTGTAAGATTTGGGCGCTTCAGCTTGCCCTAAAGTGGGTAAGCTGTTTCGCGAAGTGATTAATGCGGTTGATGCGCGGTGCTCAAGCCCCCCATAACCATCACCCGTGACCAGCGTTAAAAATGTGTATAACGGTGAGCTATCTAAAAAAGGTGCGCGCTGCGTCTTGGGTTCAAATAATTTAATCTGTGATTCGCAAATACGCTTGACGTCAGCCCGAATGCGAACCAAGTCAAGGTTGGGAATGTGCCCGGTTAGAACCAATTGATGTTGCGCACCGCAGGCAATAAATTTAATGGTCTGTGGTGTGCCGATTTCAAATGGGTAATCGATCAAAGCATCATAATTCGGGGCATGGTAAAGCCCTAAATGATTTGTGTTGTCAGGCTGACCCGTTTGCGCTTGAGGCATGCTGGTGTAGGTTTGCCAATGATCAAGTTCAGCTGGCGCAGTGATTAAAACCTCACAGGGTTGGTGTGCCTGCCCCTCAACACATAAAAAAATACTGGTGCCATTAAAAAAGGCATGGTGCTGATCGATGTGTGCACCTCTGACAGATAGATCCCACGCATAGACAACAATTTCAATATCAATCGCATCGTTGCTGTTGTGAATGACCCAGCTGTGATTGTCAGGCCGAGTCACGTCACACGCACCCTGTTTATTTTGAGCAGTAAAGGTTTCAATGTGACGTGCAAAATCGCGAATCAAATAACTGCCGGGTATCCAACTGGGTAAAAAAACCTTTTGGGCAATAGGGTCTGGCTTAGCAATGTGTAGGTAAACACGAAGGCGATGACCGGCCACGTCAGAGAGTTCAACATGATATTGTAGTGCTGTTGAAGTATTTTGAAGCAGTGTTTTTTCTACAGTTTGCATGTTGGCTTAAGAAGGTGCTGAAATGTGGGTTCGAAGGCTATATTTTGCGGTTTATATGACCTGATATTTGTATCTTAGCCATAAACATTCAGAAAATTTTTATGTTGCGGTGCGTCAGGGCAATGTAAGCTTTGAGAAATGATGGCAATTAAGCGAAGTTATTGTCTTTTAGTGCTTGAATCGGTACCTATTGCAATCGCAAACAACTTTTGCGACCATTGGTAAAAACCGCTACAATATCGGAGTTTTGTTTAACCGTTTTACTAATGCGAAGTTTTCGCATAACAAAGCGGTCTGTTTCTGTAGCGGTGATCAAGCTCATGTCAGTTCTCGTTACGAAACCAATAAAACTGTCAGAGCAAGATAAGCGCTTGATCGCTTTGAAAGCAAGAGCGCTGTTAGGTTGGTTGGTTCTATCACAGTTGTTAGCAGGGTTATTTGTATCGGCATTGTTCGGTGTTTTTTCTGGGCAAGCAGCTGCGCTTAGCGCGCTAGCCGGTGCAGGCGCTTATTGGCTGCCCAATGCCATTGCGGCTTTAAGGTTGGCTTTGTCAACATTTAGGCCGCAAGGTGCTAACCCCGTAGCAGTTTTGGGCGGTTTTTTAGTCAAAATGTTGGTTGCTGCTTTGTTGTTGTGGGTCGTTGCCCAATACGGCGGTGATCAGGTAAATTGGTTTGCAGTTTTGCTAGGTTTAATTGCTACATTGAAGGGTTACCTTATCGCTTTTATGGTTTTCGGGCAAAATTTTCGATAAGTCTCTTGAGCATTGATCTAAGTTTGGGTTTATGAGTTTCGGTAAGACAAGTTTGGGTTTTGCACCTTGTCTTAAGTTGAATAAAACGGGTTTCGATGCCTCAGCTTCGTGACTCAATTTAGTTAAAGGTAAACCATGTCAGCTCCAGGCGGCGTGTCTCCCCAGTCTTATTACATTCAGCACCATCTGGTGCACAATAATAATATTGGTCAAAAGCAGTCAATCATTGCTGACTTTTCAGTCATTAATTACGACTCGCTGTTTTGGGCCGGGCTAATGGGTTTTATTGCCGTTTTCTTTTTGTGGCGTGCTGCCCGCGTTGCCACGGCTGGTGTGCCCGGTCGTTTTCAGTGTTTTGTTGAGATGTTGGTCGATATGGTTGATCAGCAAGCCCGTAGCATTGTGCCAAGTGAAGTCACACGTCGTTTTGTAGCACCTTTAGCGCTGACCGTTTTTGTCTGGATCGTGTTAATGAATGCACTTGATCTAGTGCCGGTTGATTTATTACCCTGGATCTTTAAAACGACTGGCCTAGGGGCTCAAGTAGGCGACTCGTTTCATTACCACCGTATTTTGCCAACGGCTGATTTAAACATACCAATGGGCATGTCGTTGGGCGTATTGTTGTTGATGTTTTACTACGGCATCAAAATTAAATCGCCAACAGGTTTCGTAACCGAGTTGTTCACGGCTCCCTTTCATGCACACGGCTTCGCGGCGGTTTTATTGGCGCCAGCAAACTTTTTATTAAATATAGTTGAATACGCTGCAAAATCTGTATCGCTAGGTATGCGATTGTTTGGCAATATGTTTGCGGGCGAATTAATTTTTATGTTGATTGCCCTTCTTGGCGGCGCTTGGACCGGCTTTAATGCGACGAGCGTGGCACTGGGTTTTGGCCAGATTTTAGCGGGTTCGATCTGGGCAATTTTTCACATAATGATTGTATTGTTACAGGCATTTATCTTTATGATGTTGACGCTGGTTTATATTGGCCAGGCGCACGAAGGGCACTAATTAAGTACTTGAGTATGAACTGATTTACCCTTGTTTGGCTTCACGTTTAACCTTATTTTTAAAAAGCGTTTAACATGCGGTCTTCACAAAAAAAGCAGTAAACGTTTTTAAATTTTTTTTACATTTTTTTATTCATTTTTTAGATTTTAACTAAGGAGTTGTCATGACCAACGTTGCTTTTGTAGCGCTAGCTTGCGCGTTCATTATTGGCCTCGGTGCTTTGGGTGCTTGTATCGGTATCGGCATGATGGGCGGTAAGTACCTAGAAGCTTCTGCACGTCAGCCTGAGCTGATGAATGCATTGCAAACCAAAATGTTTTTGTTGGCCGGTTTGATTGATGCTGCATTCTTGATCGGCGTGGGTATTGCCATGTTGTTCGCATTTGCTAACCCATTCGTTTAAAGCGCAACACAATTAAGGTCTTGCGGTAACTCAAGGCTTTTGATGTGTTTCTCTCGAATGTTGCTTTAGCAACTTAGAGTATTGTCTATATGTGACATGTTGACGGTTCAATGTGCTCACAAGGTGTCATAGGAAAAACGACCGTGAATCTGAATTCGACCATTTTTTTTCAGATGATCGTGTTCTTTGTTTTGGGTTGGGTCACGATGAAATTCGTGTGGCCCCCCCTTACAAAGGCCATGGAAGAGCGCAGGCAAAAAATTGCGGCGGGCTTGGCTGCTGCTGAAAAAGGCAAAGCCGATTTAGCACAAGCTAAAGCCCACGTTACCGCAATGGAAGAAGCCGCAAAAGCTGATTTACATCAGCGTATGGCCGAAGCCGAAAAGCATGGCGTTCAGATCATTGAACAAGCCCGCGCACAAGCGCAGGTCGAGCGTGAACGTATTGTTCAACAAGCTCAACAAGAAGCCGCGCAAGAAGCGCAGCGCGCACGTGATATTTTGCGTGATGATGTTGCACGGTTAGCTGTTTTAGGCGCCTCGCAAATTCTCAAGCGTGAAGTTGATGCAAATGCGCATGCCGATTTGCTCGCGCAAATTAAAACTCAACTTTAATAGGCACGAGATCATGGCTGAAATTTCAACCGTTGCACGCCCCTATGCTGAAGCCTTGTTTGCTGCTGCGCAGCTAAACAAATCTGATTTAGCGGTTTGGCTTGGTCAAGTTCAGTGCCTAGCGGGCATAATGCACGTTGAAGACGCGCAGCAAGCCATGTCTAACCCGAAGCTTACTGATGAACAACGTGAAAACATGTTGTGCGATGTCGCTGAAAAGTTTACATCGCAGCCATTAGTGGCTGAAATGCGTAATCTATTAGTTTTACTCGTTGAAAACAATCGCCTCGCAGCACTGCCCGAGATCGCGATTAAGTTTGAAGCGTTAAAAGATCAAGCAGAAGGTGTTGCGCAGGCAAATATTGTCAGTGCATTTCCGATGACTGATGAGCAGGTCAAACAACTGATCATGCTCATTGAGCCAAAATTTGGTCTAAAGCTCAAGCCCCACGTGCAAGTCGACGCCAATTTAATTGGTGGCGTTCGTGTCACTGTGGGTGATCATGTACTAGACACCTCGGTGCAAGCCCAGCTCACGCACATGCGTGAAGCGTTGGTCGCCTGACGACCACCCCCAGATTCCAGGAGCTTACTATGCAACTTAATCCATCAGAGATTAGTGAATTACTCAAAACCCGTATCGAAGGGCTTGGCGCTTCTGCTGACATTCGTACGCAAGGTACCGTTGTTTCGGTTACCGATGGTATTACTCGCGTTCACGGCTTATCAGACGTGATGCAGGGCGAAATGCTTGAATTTCCAAATAATGTATTTGGCTTGGCACTCAACCTCGAGCGCGACTCTGTGGGCGCCGTGATATTGGGCGACTACACTAACATTTCAGAGGGCGACCCCGTAAAAACGACCGGACGCATTCTTGAAGTGCCAGTAGGCCCCAAGTTATTGGGTCGTGTTGTCAACGCATTGGGTGTACCAATTGATGGTAAGGGCCCTATTAACGCTAAAGAAACTGACATCATTGAAAAAGTTGCGCCAGGCGTGATTGCACGTCAATCGGTTTCGCAACCTTTGCAAACAGGTATTAAAGCAATCGACGCCATGGTGCCAGTTGGCCGCGGTCAACGCGAATTGATCATCGGTGATCGCCAAACAGGTAAAACAGCTGTTGCAATTGATGCCATCATTAACCAAAAGGGTAAAGGCGTAAAGTGCGTTTACGTCGCGATTGGTCAAAAAGCATCAACTGTCAACAACGTCGTCAACAAGCTACAAGAATTAGGCGCAATGGAATACACCATTGTGGTCGCCGCTACGGCATCTGATTCAGCCGCCATGCAGTATTTGTCTGCCTACGCCGGTTGTACCATGGGCGAATATTTTCGCGATCGCGGTGAAGACGCTTTAATTGTTTATGATGATTTAACCAAACAAGCGATTGCTTACCGTCAAGTTTCGCTCTTGTTACGCCGTCCTCCTGGTCGTGAAGCATACCCGGGTGACGTGTTTTATCTCCACTCGCGTTTGCTTGAGCGTGCTGCACGCGTCAACGCTGATTTCGTAGAGAAGTTTACAAACGGCGCAGTCAAAGGCAAGACAGGCTCATTGACTGCATTGCCTATTATTGAAACCCAAGCGGGTGACGTGTCTGCATTCGTGCCAACTAACGTCATTTCAATTACTGACGGTCAAATTTTCTTAGAAACAGACTTGTTTAACGCAGGTGTTCGTCCTGCCATTAACGCGGGTGTTTCTGTGTCACGCGTAGGTGGTGCGGCACAAACCAAAATCATTAAGAAATTATCGGGCGGTATTCGTACTGACTTGGCACAGTATCGTGAATTGGCTGCCTTTGCACAGTTTGCTTCAGACCTCGACGACGCCACACGCCGTCAGCTCGAGCGCGGTAAACGTGTTGTTGAGTTGCTCAAGCAACCCCAGTACCAACCCTTACAGGTTTGGGAATTGGGTGTGGTCTTGTTTTCTGTTAACAACGGTTACTTAGATGACATCGAGGTTGATCAGTTGTTAGCCTTTGAAAAAGGCCTTAAAGACTTCCTCAAAGCAAAACACGCGGGCTTCATTGAACGTGTTGAAAGCACAAAAGAGTTGTCTAAAGACGACGAAGCAGAGTTGGTTGCCGCTTTGAAAGAATTTAAAAAGAACGGCAGCTACTAAATCAGACGTCTGTAAAGCAAGACTCACACGGGAACTGCGATGGCAGGAATTAAAGAAATTCGAACTAAGATCAAGAGTGTACAAAATACACGCAAGATCACTAAAGCCATGGAAATGGTGGCTGCTTCAAAGATGCGTAAAGCGCAAGAGCGTATGCGTGCGGGTCGACCATACGCTGTTAAAGTGCGCGATATGGCTTCTCACCTCATGCAAGCCAACCCTGACTACAGTCACCCTTACTTGATCGAGCGTGACACGCTTAAGGCGGTCGGTGTGGTTGTGGTGACAACCGACAAAGGCTTGTGTGGCGGTTTGAACACCAATATTTTGCGTTTAGTTTTGAATCGCTATCGCGAGTTTACCGACGAAGGCGTTAAAGTACAGTTCACCGCTTTTGGAAACAAGGGTGCGGGCACTTTGTCGCGCGTTGGCGCTAACTTGGTTTCGCAGGAAGTCGGTTTAGGCGATCGTCCAGAACTCAATCGATTGATTGGTGCTATAAAAGTACAAATTGACGATTTCGAATCAGGCAAAATTGACGCGGTTTACATTGCAACCAATCGCTTTGTTAACACAATGCGTCAAGAACCTGTTTTCATTCGCTTGTTACCTTTACCGGGTTTATTAGCGGATCCACATGTTGTGTTTGAACAACCCATGCAGGGCAGTGAGCCAGTTGCACAAACAAACAATTCCTACGGTTGGGACTACATCTACGAACCCGATGCAAAGGTCGTCATTGACGAGTTATTGCTTCGTTACGTAGAAGGCATTGTGTTTCAAAGCGTTGCAGAAAACATGGCGTCAGAGCAGTCGGCGCGTATGGTAGCCATGAAGGCTGCTTCTGACAATGCAAAAACAGTAATTAGTGATTTGCAGCTTGTTTATAACAAGACGCGTCAAGCAGCCATTACCAAAGAAATTTCAGAAATCGTGGGGGGCGCCGCCGCCGTCTAATTTTAGACAGCGTTTGGTTAACCTGATAGCCAGTTATCAAGTAAGGAAACGAAATGAACAACGGAACAATCGTTCAGTGCATCGGCGCCGTGGTAGACATCCAGTTCCCCCGGGAACATATGCCCCACATTTATGAAGCTTTAAAACTGCAAGACGACACCAGTGCGTTTGCAGAAAAAGGCTTAACCTTTGAAGTGCAACAGCAATTGGGTGACGGTATCGTACGTACGATCGCCATGGGCCCAAGTGATGGCTTGCGTCGCGGTATGGAAGTCGCAAAAACTGGCGCCCCCATTTCAGTACCTGTTGGTGTGGGTACACTCGGTCGCATTATGGACGTTCTGGGTCGCCCAATTGATGATGCGGGCCCCATCGCTTGTGATGAATTACGTGCTATTCATCAACCTGCACCTAAGTTTGACGAGCTCTCACCTTCTGTTGAGCTGCTTGAAACGGGTATTAAAGTGATTGATTTGGTTTGCCCTTTTGCTAAAGGCGGCAAAGTCGGTTTGTTCGGTGGCGCAGGTGTTGGTAAAACCGTCAACATGATGGAATTGATCAACAACATTGCTAAGCAACACAGTGGTTTATCTGTGTTTGCAGGCGTGGGTGAGCGTACTCGTGAAGGTAATGATTTCTACCACGAAATGGAAGAATCAAACGTGCTCGATAAAGTCGCCATGGTGTTCGGTCAAATGAACGAGCCCCCCGGTAACCGTTTGCGCGTTGCATTGACCGGTTTGACCATGGCTGAAAAGTTCCGTGATGAAGGGCGTGATATTTTGTTCTTCGTAGACAACATCTACCGTTACACATTGGCCGGCACTGAAGTGTCAGCGCTGTTAGGTCGTATGCCTTCAGCTGTGGGTTATCAGCCTACGTTGGCTGAAGAAATGGGTGTGTTGCAAGAGCGCATTACGTCGACCAAGACAGGTTCTATTACATCGATTCAAGCCGTTTATGTTCCTGCTGATGACTTAACTGATCCATCACCTGCTACCACTTTCCAGCACTTAGATTCTACCGTTGTGTTGTCACGTGACATCGCTTCATTGGGTATTTACCCAGCCGTTGACCCCCTTGATTCGTCAAGCCGTCAGCTCGATCCACATGTGGTCGGTGAAGAGCATTACAGCGTTGCACGCGGTGTGCAACAAACATTGCAGCGTTATAAAGAGTTGCGTGACATTATTGCGATTTTGGGTATGGATGAGCTTTCACCAGAAGATAAGCAAGCCGTTGCCCGCGCTCGTAAAATTCAGCGTTTCTTGTCACAGCCTTTCCACGTGGCTGAAGTGTTTACGGGTTCACCTGGTAAATATGTGCCGTTGTCAGAAACCATACGAGGCTTCAAAATGATTGTAGAAGGTGAGTGTGATGCACTGCCTGAACAAGCGTTTTACATGGTTGGCTCAATTGACGAAGCATTTGAAAAAGCTAAGACCATTCAATAAGGAATTTGCATGAGCACCATCAAAGTTGACGTGGTCAGTGCTGAGAAATCTTTGTTTCAAGGTGAAGCGAAGTTTGTGGTTTTGCCGGGTGAGGCAGGTGAAATTGGTGTGTTGCCTGGTCACACACCTTTAATTACTCGCATTCGCCCTGGTACAGTCAAAATCGTGATGGCTGACGACACAGAAGAGCTAATCTTTGTGGCGGGTGGTTTGCTTGAAATACAGCCTCATCATGTAACGGTTCTGTCTGACACAGCTATACGCGCAGATGATCTTGACGAAGCGAAAGCAGAGCAAGCGCGTCAGCGTGCAGAGGAAACACTGCGTAATACCAAAGATAAAACCGACATGGCTGTGGTGCAAGCGGAGCTTGAAATGTTGGTTGCGCAAGCGGCTGCTGCACGCCGTTTACGTAAGGTGTCGACACACTAATTGCGTGAACTCCGAATAGATAAGAGACCTGCCAAGCGATAGTCTGGCAGGTCTTTTGTTTTGAGGAACGTGTATGCGCCAGCATATTGACTTAGCTATATTGCCATTAACACGTAAGCGTCTAGGGAACACATATTGTCCCTGAGCGGTTTTTAAGTGAACATATCTCCACTTAAAAAATAGGTGGAGATATGTTCACTAATGACCCTTCAAGTTCACCCCCCGTGCTGACAAGGCAACAGCACAGCCGAGAATTCAAA